>JBLHVH010000291.1:0-3033 GCA_047628385.1 Oleiphilaceae bacterium | reverse complement strand
TTATTTATTTATTTATTTATTTATTTATTTATTTAAACGATAGTTAGACGTTATTTTTGGCACTAGGCTTTAAGCACATTAGGGCTGTGTTTTTATCTTTATTGATCCAGACCTCTCCAAAATCGACATAAAATGGCATCAGTAGTTCTAAAATATAACTTGAATATTTTGGGTGGCCTGAAACCCATGAAAGGATTGGATTATTTAAAAAAGCTTCGCCTAATATTCCTGATACAAGCGCCGTGTTGTTCTTGCTGGCGAGACTAAACTATTCTTTCATATACATCTCCTTTTAGCATATTCCAATAACCCGTTTCCGTTAGATTGCTAGTTTGAGTTGTTTGAAAACTATAACAGAGCCTGAAACAAAAGCATCCTCATAAAGGTTTCAAATGTCGACTGACCATTAGATTTTTGTGTTTGTTATTATGAGGTTTAAATATAATTTATAAGAATAATTTGCCGTAATAACTAATGAAATAAGCAGTAACATAACGTTTAACGTCTACCAAACACTTGATGCTAGCATTACTTTACCTGCTACTAAGCTTACCCCTGTGCCTATTTAACAAATTCTTTTAAAGATAAGGCTAAGGCCACTGTCGCTTCACGAGCCCGAGAACTGACTCTACCTACTGTTGGAAAAGCGTGCATACAATCGTGTAAATGTTCGTGAGTAAAATCAACTTTCGCTGCACGCAATTCATCAACAAATTTAATTCCACATTCTCTTAAAGGGTCATATTCGACAGTCAGTACGTAAGTTTTAGGGCTCGATGCAATCTCATTTGAGAGTACAATACTGACTAACGAGTCATTAACTTGCTCTGGATCTGCTAAGTAATGTTTCACAAAGTAATCCATAAGTTTATTACTTAAGATCAAACCACTACCGAATTCACGATAGGACTTCGTACTGCCACGTAAGTCGGTCATGGGATAAATTAGAAACTGGAAATCTGGCAAACGTACCGCCTGCACAGCTAGTTTTTTTTGTTCTTTTCGCATACTAATAATGGCAGCAAGGTAGGCCCCGGCGCTATCGCCACCAACACCCAAACGCGATAAACCGATATTTAGATAACGCTCATTAGATACGATCCAATTCCAGGCATCAATCGCATCGTTTATTGGGATTGGAAACTTAGCTTCTGGCGCAAGTCGGTATTGCACCGCAATAATATTTATGCCGCTATAGTTTGCCAAATAACGAATAAGTCGATCATGAGAATCTAAGCCTCCAATCACACACCCTCCTCCATGAAAATACACTAACGCACCACCTGAGCTTATTTGAGGCTGATATAAACGAGCACTGATGCTTTGATTACAGGTCGACAAAGGAATACTCAAGGGTGTTATAGACTTCATGGTGATTTTGGGCAAACCAATCAACCACTCAACGACTATGGCGAACCTACGTATAAACGTTGGTGGTAATTTGAGAAGCATTGGAACGCTACTGAGCAACTTAGAGGCAAGCCTTTGTTTAACGTCTAATCCTTCTAGATTACTCATTCAATTCGCTCAATATTTTTGTATTTCAACTAATATTCGTCCAGATACATGTCGTTATGCGTCTTTTTTCTGATCAGCACTGCTAAGTTTAACCAAGTGCATATCTTGAAATTGTGGTTCTTTCATTTCTTGCACCCAACGGTTCCAAGTATAGGGCCAAAGTACAGGATCTCCCTCTGAATCTAAATACCAACTCTTACAACCTCCTACCCAAGCTGTCTTTTTTAAACCCGCTTTAACATAGGCTGAAAAGTCATTAACCGCGTCTACTTTAGCTTCAACTTCGTCAAAACGACACTTGCGCCACGCATCAATCACCTTAATTATGTAGTCACTCTGAGCTTCACTCATCGCGATAACTGAAAAGTTACCAATCGGTGTATAGGGACCCAACATTAAGAAAAAATTTGGATACTTCGGCAGCATCAAAGAACGATAAGCTAAAATATGGTCAGACCAAGCCTCTTCGATATGTAGCTCTTCCCTGCCTATTAAGTTCATTGGTCGCATAAAATTAAAGGGATGAAACCCTGTCGATAGAACTAACACATCTAATTCATGTAACGTGCCGTCTTTTGTTAAAACCCCTTTCTCGGTAATTTTATCAATGCCTTCTGTGGTTAATTTAGCATTAGCCTTTTGAATTCCTTCATAGAAGGTTTTATTGATCACAACGCGCTTGCAACCCACTGTATAATTTGGACGTAACTTTGCACGCAACGTTTTGTCTTTCACAGCTAAAAACAAATTAGCCTTACAACAAAATTCGAGAAATTTCTTTTGTAAAAAATGTCCAGTAACGGCCTTCGTAAATATATGTTGCATGACAAATGCAGACAACTTGTTTGTTAGTTTTGGCATTAAAGTAAACCTATTCATTAACTTCTTAGTTGTGTTTGAATAGGCAAAGTTTTTAACAGGAAGAATCCATTGCGGGGTACGTTGAAATACGGTGACATCAGCACCGGTTTTAATAAGTTCCGGAATCGCTTGCGCAGCTGTAGAGCCTGTACCAATAACACCAACTCTCTTCCCTTTTTCTATTTTTACATCATGGTTCCATTGGGCTGTATGAAACATTTCACCCTTAAAATCATTTAAGCCATCTATATCGGGAGACGCTGGATGATGTAAAATACCTGTGGCGCTGATAACAAAATCAGCGTCATAGGTGTTATCTTTGCTTGAGGTAACTAACCACTTACCATTTTTATAACGTGCGTCGGTAACCGCTTCGCTGAAGTTAATACTTCGATTCACATCGTACTTTTCGACCACATGTTCAAAGTACTTTTGAATTTCGTCACCGTGTGCAAAGAAATGACTCCAGTTTGGGTTGGGTTCAAATGAATACGTATACATATGTGCGGGTACGTCACACGCAACACCAGGGTAAGTATTCTCGCGCCAAGTTCCACCAATTTTGTGTTTTTTTTCAAGTACCGTAATATTAGTAATACCTGCTTTACGAAGCTTGATAACCATAGCAATACCAGTCATACCAGCACCGATGAT
>JBLHVH010000290.1:0-3229 GCA_047628385.1 Oleiphilaceae bacterium | reverse complement strand
CGGGTCTTTGATGTGTTAAATGTGACCGCTGATAGTATTGAACTTGCGAGGAATGGCAGTTTCGAGCCAGATACACTGATTAAGTCATTGAACGCCGTGGCTGGAAATTTGGATGTGATTAACGTCTATGTGGGGGTAGAAAGCGGACTCACTTATGCAACGGCGAGAGCGGGAATTGTCCCAAACTTTAATGCCAAAGAAAAGCAACGCGAATGGTTTTTACGAGGTTTTAGCGGCGAAACAAACATTCTAACTAAGCCCTATATCAGCTCCGAAGGCAATGCGGTAATGGCCGCTGGAGTGCCTGTTCGATATTTAGGCCAAGTTGTGGCTGTCTTATGCGTTAACTTAAGAGTTGATCAAATTACTGAATTTATTAATGGGCTAACTGAAAATAACCAGATTTTTGTCAGCAATAACGAAGGTTATATTCTAGCGGCTAAGTATCCCGATTACATAGGCAAAAACTTACTTGAGTTAAGACCGAGTTATAACGAATTCGCCAAAAAATCGAACAGTAACCACTCATATTTCTTTGATGGCAATGAGTATTTGGCCGTGTCGAGTATGATGAAGTCGCTTGGTTGGACAACTTGGGCTTGGGAACGATGGGATAATATTCACTCGGCTTCAAACCGGGCGCTCACCATCAGTGCGTCGATAGCTGTAGTGTGTATTATTCTCTCCCTGCTGATAACTTATTTTGTAGTGGTCAAAATTATGTATCTGCCTATTGGTGGCGAACCCAGTGAAATTGAGAAACTGGTACAAAAGGTCGCGGCTGGTGATCTTAGCGCTAGCCATGTCACAAGCGGAAAAGAAACCGGAGTTTATGCTGCTGTACTTGTTATGGTAAAAAACCTGAGGGACACCATTACACATATCAATGCGACCAGTGAACTATTGAGTCAGTCATCGAGAAAAATCAATGAGTTAGCGTTGAATGTTTCAAACAGTTCTGAATCTCAAATGATCCAATTGGAGCAAACATCCACCGCGATGAATGAAATGACCATGACGGTTCAGGAAGTTGCGCGAAACGCAGTAGAAGCTTCAAGCGCAATTATTGAAGCAAATAGTCACTCTCAGCAGGGCTTTGATGTGGTGGAAGACATGGGCAATAGCATTCACAGTTTAGTAGATGGTATTGAAACTGTACAAGGGGGGATCAATAAATTAGCCGATGAAACCGACAATATTGGTAAAATTTTAGAGGTGATCCGTGGTATTGCTGATCAAACAAATTTGTTAGCGTTAAATGCTGCTATTGAAGCAGCTCGTGCTGGTGAACAAGGGCGTGGTTTCGCTGTGGTTGCTGATGAAGTGAGAAGTCTTGCTAATCGGACCCAAGAGAGTACCAATGAAATTCAGGCGACGATCATCCGTTTGCAAACAGAGGCAAAAAAATCAGTAACCTTGATGCAAACTAACGCGGAGGCTGCACAAAGCACGGTAGCAAGATCAAAGGACGCGAATCAGGCACTTGAGGCTATCCGTATTTCTTTTGGGGTGATCCAAGATATGAATGCCCAAATTGCAACAGCTGCTGAGGAACAGACTATGGTTGCCACCGAAATCAATTTAAGTGTGGTGGGTATAAACGATCTCGCTAAAAGCACATTTGATAGCTCAGAGAGTAATTCTGAGCAAGCTGAACAACTTTTACGCGCTGCCAAAACGCTTAATGAGTCAGTAGAAGTATTCAGACTCTAAGGCATAAGTAGATTTGCTTTGCGTCAGGCTTTTAAATCAAAAGTCGTGTGGTAAAATAAATGGCAAAAACTGCGATTTATTCAATATTTAAAATAGCCAAGCTGCACGTATTTTAGCAGAGACAAAAATAGTTAGCTCCGTTGATTAGTCAATTGTGCTTAATTTTTTTCTGTGGCTTTTACGTGCAGGTCAGCTTCTATACCAAAAAAATAATATATATCATCACTCTTACTGGAAAAATAATGAAACAAAAACTCATCCTTATTGTAATTGCGATAGCCACTATGGTGCTCGCCGCTCAGCCGTTGCATGCTGCTGCTGATTTAGGTGATAAAAACACCCTCGATTATCATGGCTCTATTCGCATTGGCACAGGCTTGACCAAAGACGGAGAAACTCAGGTGGAATTTCAAGCGCCAGGAGCTGGAACTAATTTTCGTTTAGGTAATGAGGCGGATACCAATTATAAGTTGGCTTTTGACCATCGTTATTATATGGACGGTATTAAAATTGATACAGAAAAACATGTTCAATCCGTAATTATGATGGAAGGCTATGACAAACAAGGCAATGAACATGATATTGACGTATCGAAACTGGCGCAAATGTATGTAAGTTTTAACAATATTTTAGGTGAGGGAACCAACCTTTGGGTGGGCCGTCGTTGGTACAAACGTACCTCAACGTACATGACAGATCATTTTTGGTTAAATACGGGGCAACATTCTCGCGCTGCGGCAGGTATTGAAGGCGTTAAAATCTTTGGCGGTAATTTTAGTTCAGCCTTGATAATGTCTGAAGACAATGCTGTAAAAATAGCAGGGGAAGACACCTCACCGAAAGAGTCGGTAAACTCAACTGCGCTCGACTTCAGGCTGGAAAATATCTCTGTTAACCAAGGCGGAGAATTAAATTTTTGGGCTTATTATAATCAACGTCCGGAAAACATCGAGGCACAACTTGATGACGAAGACGGATTTGGCCTAGCAGCTTGGCATACTCAAAGTATATTTGACGGTCAGGGTAAAAATACCATTCATGTTATGTATCGAGAAGGCACCGCGGTTAGTCGAAGTGATTTTAATCCTAATCCACTGATGAATAATGCCGCTATCGAGAATGTTAACTATTTGGAAGTCGCAACAGATACCGTGACTAAGCTTGGGCATAATTGGGATTTGGCTTTCACCGCCCTATATCGAAATACCCAAAAAAAAATGTTAGGCGAAATTAAAGAAACTGACTGGTTCAGTATTGGTATTCGACCACAATATACGATTAGTGAGCACTTTAGCTTAGTGTTTGAAATCGCCCATGACCAAGTAGATAGTGATGATGCTAGCGGTGGGCTGACCAAGTTTACAACCGCATTTCAGATCGGCGCAAAACCTGGTTATTGGGCCAGACCCGTTGCACGTCTGTTTGTTACTGTCGCTAGCTGGGATGACGAATTCAGAGGTGACATAGGCGGTAAAGCTTTTGCTGATGATACCTTTGGCTGGACAGCAGGCGTTCA
>JBLHVH010000289.1:0-3317 GCA_047628385.1 Oleiphilaceae bacterium | reverse complement strand
TTGGTTTAGTTACGATTGTGGTTTTTAAATAAAAAAAGTAATATTAATGGCAAAAAATAAGTCAGCTTTTGTTTGCACTGATTGTGGTTCAGATCTCTCCAAATGGCAGGGGCAGTGTCCTGATTGTGGTCAATGGAATACCATTAAAGAAATAAAACTCTCCAAATCTCCTACTGCTAAAGGCTTAATTTCGGCAGGCTTTGCTGGGACTTCTTCTGAAATTCAAACCTTAGGATCAATTGATCTCACAGACCAGCCGCGTTTCTCCTCTGGAATTGGTGAGTTTGATCGTGTTTTAGGGGGCGGTTTAGTTCCGGGCTCAGCCATTTTAGTCGGAGGGCATCCAGGTGCTGGAAAAAGTACACTTTTACTGCAAACGGTTTGTTCATTAGCGACAAGTATGGAAGTGCTTTATGTTACGGGTGAAGAATCGTTACAGCAAGTAGCGATGCGTGCTAAACGTCTAGGTTTGAATGCGGATAATTTGAAGTTGTTTTCAGAGACGCGCTTGGAAGTGATTGAGTCAACGGTTGATTCTCTCAAACCTAGACTGTTAGTTGTGGACAGTATTCAAGTCATCTCAACTGACTTAATCGAATCTGCGCCAGGCAGTGTTTCTCAGGTGCGCGAGTGCGCTGCTAGGCTGACACGTATGGCTAAACAGTCTGGTATGGTATTATTTTTGGTCGGGCATGTGACAAAAGAAGGTTCTATTGCAGGGCCAAAAGTACTTGAGCATATGATTGATTGTTCGATTATGTTAGAAGGCTCGAATGATTCGCGTTTTAGGACCTTGCGAGGGATTAAAAATCGTTTTGGTGCAGTGAATGAATTGGGTGTTTTTGCGATGGTTGAGAAGGGGTTGATTGAAGTAAAAAATCCTAGTGCTATTTTCTTGAATCGTGGTACAGAAGCGATGCCTGGCAGTGCAATTACCATTTTATGGGAAGGAACACGGCCTTTGCTGTTAGAGCTTCAAGCTTTACTTGATGAGAGTCAGGGAAGTTACCCAAAGCGCGTAGCATTAGGTCTTGATCAAAATAGGCTCTCTATGTTGCTTGCTGTTTTGCACCGTCATGGTGGTGTTCATTGCGGTGATCAGGATGTGTTTGTTAATTTAGTAGGAGGCGTTAAAACAACTGAAACCAGCACCGACTTAGCAAGCCTTGCTGCTATCGTTTCAAGTCTACGAGGTATCGCATTACCACAAGATTTAGTGTTATTTGGCGAAGTTGGTTTATCGGGTGAAATTAGGCCTGTTCCTAGTGGGCAAGAGCGTATCCAAGAGGCTTTAAAACATGGCTTTAAACGAGCGATTATCCCTTATGGTAATAAACCACGCCAAGATATTCAAGGTATGGATGTAGTACTCATTAAAAAATTACCAGACTTATTAAGTGCGCTATTTTAGACTGGATGTTTAAGTGTAAATAACGGCTTTCATTAAAGTACAGTCAGTGAATCAAGTTCTCTTTTGAGCATTTCTTCACTACCCAGATTTAGTTCAACCAGCCTTCTTAGGTGGGTCATGCTATCGATATCAATGTACTTGCATCGGAAACCTAAAGTGTCAGCATCTTCATGAGAAAGGTTGAGCGACATAATAATGTGGCTGTCACTACCAGAAAGATTGACGGTAGCTTCATAAGGCTCGTGTTTGTCAAAGCAGAAGTGATCCGGTTTATGTAATAGAATTCCTCTCATTGATATATCGAGTACCTGAGTTGTCCATTCAAGGTCATTTTGATGAAGGGTACATTCTGCATTAAAGAGTATGCGGCTGAATTGGCGTCGTTCATCTTGATTATTGTCATTATTATTAGCGTCGGCCATACTTGTGTCCTATAAAAAGCGATTTAAACCAAAAATCAGGCTTACCCAAAATATATGTTGAATAAGCCCTTAGTGCAAATTATTGCTCAGTTATTTCAATTTAATTGTATTTAAGCGAGTTTTTTGTAATTCATTCTTGTGGGAGCCTTTGCCATCTCACCTTTACGCTTTTTAAGATCTACTTCATATTCGCTATAATTGCCTTCAAACCAAACAACTTCACTGTCGCCTTCAAAAGCAAGCATATGAGTTGCAATGCGATCTAAAAACCAACGGTCATGCGAAATAACAACAGCGCAGCCCGGGAATGCCAAAATAGCCTCTTCCAAAGCCCGAAGTGTTTCAACATCAAGATCGTTGGTCGGTTCATCTAGCAGTAAAACATTAGCGCCTTGCTTAAGAAGTTTGGCTAAGTGTAAGCGGTTTCTTTCTCCGCCTGAGAGCTCATTTACTTTCTTTTGTTGGTCATTACCTCTGAAGTTAAAGCGGCTTGCATAAGCGCGTGAAGGGGTTTGGTAACTGCCAATTTGTATCATGTCATTACCTTCACCTATTTCTTCCCAAACAGTATTGCTATTGTCTAGATTCCTGTCTTGCTCAACGTAAGCTAGCTTGACGGTATCGCCTATCTTAATTTCACCACTATCAGGAGATTCATCACCAGAAATCAATTTAAATAATGTTGACTTACCGGCACCATTGCCGCCAATAATGCCAACGATACAGCCAGGAGGGATAGTAAAGTTTAAATCATCAAATAGTAACTTATCTTGAAATTGCTTACTGACTTGGTTTAAATCAATAACAGTGTCACCTAAGCGAGGGCCGGGTGGAATGTATATTTCCATCGTCTCGTTACGCTTTTGGGTTTCTTGTGAGCTAAGTTCTGCAAAACGCTGTAATCGTGCTTTACTTTTTGCGTGACGACCTTTGGGATTACTTTTTACCCATTCTAACTCTGATTTAATGCTTCGGCTACGTGCATCATCCTGCTTTTTTTCGTGCTCTAGTCGTTGTCCTTTAGCCTCAAGCCATTGCGAATAATTACCTTCAAAAGGTATGCCATGGCCTCTATCCAATTCTAAAATCCAACTAGCAACATTATCCAGAAAGTAGCGATCGTGTGTGATGGCGACAACAGTGCCTGGGTAGTCATGTAAAAATCGTTCTAGCCATGCAACGCTTTCAGCATCGAGGTGGTTAGTTGGTTCATCTAGTAATAGCATATCAGGCTTGGAGAGCAATAAGCGGCAAAGAGCTACACGTCTTTTTTCACCACCCGAAAGATTTTTAACGTCAGCATCCCAAGGTGGAAGTCTTAACGCGTCGGCAGCGACCTCTAGTGTTCGGTCAAGGTTGTGGCCATCATTAGTTTCAATAATTGCTTCAAGCTTAGCTTGCTCTGTGGCAAGCGCATCGAAATCAGCTTCGGGCTCAGCATATTCGGCGTAAACTTGATCTAGTCGGGTTAAGGCATCTTTGAC
>JBLHVH010000288.1:0-3330 GCA_047628385.1 Oleiphilaceae bacterium | reverse complement strand
TACCAAATTGTTTATGCTGTGCTAAGCGAAACCTTTCTTCAAGAAAGGCATGCTCTTGGCTTAACTCAGTCAAAAGTTTCTTCAGTAAAACAGGGTCGTCTGGGAGTGAATCTATGTCAATTTTCATACGCTTATTTTAACAAATATAACGCTAACTTACTGTTTTTATTTAAATTATTTCAGGTGTTTTACAAACCCATACTTTGATACTTAACAGTTTGATGACCGACCACGTCGTAACCCTCAAGCAACCAGTTTAATTGTTGCTCAGTCAGCTCCATACACTCTTCATTCGCTCGGTTCGGCCACTTGAATTTATCTTTCTCAAGCCTTTTATACCACAAGGCGAAGCCCGTTTTATCCCAATACAAAATTTTGAGTGTGTCTTTTGCTCTATTACAGAAAATGAATAAAGCACCACTCATGACAGGTAATTCTAGCTTTGACTCAACAATGACGGATAAACCATTAATGGATTTTCTGAAATCGACAAACTGTCGATGAAGATAAATACGGGGAGGTGAAACAAACATCTTCATGATAAACCCTTTATCACGTTGGCTAAAAAATCAGATGAAATCGTTTCAGGAAAAGATAGTACACCTGCATGTGTTGTTAACGTAATAACTTGCGCAGAGCTTGTAACGTCAGAGGTCTGCTCAGAGATTTGGTGAACTACCTATCCCTCAATAGAGTCAATTTTTGTCGAGCGTTGTTGTTTGTTCAGATAGAGCGACAGGGGCTTATTTTGTGTACAGAGCAGAAGTCTGCAACGTTAAATTGCTCTCTTTTTGGTATGCGAACAGGCTTGGCTGGTCGTACTTGAGTTTTGGTTTGCTTATGGGCTCGATCCTTTTTGGTTTAGGAGCTAGCGTAATAAACGAATCAAACTGGAAATAGGTAGGCTTAGCCAGAAGGTTACCAATAAACACATAACATATATTGAATAAAATGAAAACTTAATTAATAATAATGTTATTCTTGAGAATATGGAACTACGTTACACGATGCCTGAAAAATTAGTTAATCACCAAGCAAGTAAGTCCCAAGAAATTGAAACAACAGAGCAAGAATCAATAAGTGACGATTTAATATTTTTTTAAGTGAAAAAAACTGATTATCAAGGGATAAGGCTAATGGCAAAAACAATAATGATCGTTGATGACTCAGCATCAATAAGAATGGTTGTACGATTGACCTTAGAGGGAGAAGGTTTCAATGTGATTGATGCTAGTGATGGCGTTGAAGCATTAAAAAAACTAAATGGAGTGAAGATTCATTTATTAATCACTGATGTCAACATGCCGAATATGGACGGTATAACTTTGGTGCAGGAAGCAAAAAAATTACCCACTTATAAATTTACTCCGATGATGATGTTAACTACAGAATCCTCAGATGACAAGAAAACGCAAGGACGTAATGCCGGTGCAAAAGCTTGGTTAGTTAAACCTTTTCAACCTCCGGCATTGTTAAATGCGGTATCGAAATTAATTTTACCCTAAGTTTATAAGACAAATAAAATCAATGGTTTGAGAAAGTATTGCGTGTATGCGTTTATTCATTCCTCAAACACTAAGGTCACCTACAGTAAGGCGAATTAGTGATGTCATTTAATAAACGTGAAGATGCAAGCAGAAAAACAGACAGCTGTTTGTTGGATGCTGGTGCTGATATGACTATTTATTCTGCAGTAGATAATTTGACCGAAATTAAGGGGTATTATGCACAATTTAATCACTTTGAGCTTAATTTATCAGCTGTCGAGGAAATAGACAGTAGTGGTATTCAGCTCCTGCTTTCTCTTGTAAAAAATGCAAAAAAAGATGACAAACAAGTGGTAATAAGTGAGATATCCGACCCGGTCATAGAAATCATGGATTTGTTAGATATTAGATCGCACTTTGACTGGATCAAACCGGAGTGACGTTGGCATGAATGATGAAACAAACTACTTGGCAGAAGGCCTACAGATTTTTTCAGAAGAGTCTAGCGAGCTTTTGCAGCAATCCGAATATATTCTATTAAAGCTCGAAGACGAACCGGGCAGCGATGAACTAATAAATGACTTGTTTCGCACTATTCATACAATAAAAGGATCTGCGGGCTTATTTGGCTTTGACGACGTTGTTTCTTTCACGCATGTAGCGGAATCAGTGATGGGACGTCTTCGAGACAAAGAAATTTCTTTCGATGATGATTTGATGGGCCTTTTACTTGAGAGTCGTGATCAAATTAGCCAACTAGTCGCTCATGTTCTCGGCAGCGCAGAATTACCAATAAGTGATACTTTAAGAGAAACAGGTGAAGGCTTATTAGAAAAACTAAATAAATATTTGACCATCGGAACACCCACTACATCCTCTGAATTGACATCGGGGACTGTGCCTAAAACGCTCACAGATATTGAAACAGGACTAGAATCTACCGAATCCGAAAGGGTCTGTAATGATTATTGGCATATCTCCGTTCGATTCAACCGAAATGTACTCGCAGATGGTATGGATCCATTATCATTTTTTCGATACCTAAACCAAATTGGCGATTATATCAGCATGACGACATTGCTGACAGACCTACCTTTACTTGATGATATTAATCCAGAGGAAAGTTATCTTGGGTTCGAGATAAACCTAGATTCTAATGGGTCAAAAGAATCAATTGCTGAGGTATTCGAATTTGTAAAAGAAGATTGTCAGCTTAAAATTCTGCCTCCTCGCAGTATTTTAAGTGGTTACACCTCACTCATTGATGCATTGCCAGAAGACAATATGGCAATCGGTTCAATTCTGGTTGCATCTGGTGCGTTAACTAAAGACGAACTGCTCGAAGCACTTGAATACCAGAATGCACAGACCGTTACAGAAGCAATAGAAAACGATAAAAATGAGTCGGTAATCATACAGACAAAGCCGTTACTTGGCGAAGTTTTGGTCGAAAAAAGTATGACACATATAACCACCATTGATGCAGCACTCAAAAAGCAGGAAAAAACCAAAGAAAACAAAAATGCCGATCAACAATCTGTACGTGTAAATGCCGAGAAACTTGGTGATCTGATTAATTTGGTAGGTGAACTCGTCATATCAAGTGCGCACACCGAATTGAAAGCGAAACAAACGGAACAAGCAGAGTTATTAGAAACTGCAGAGAATTTGACTCGGCTAGTTGAAGAAATAAGAGACGTTACACTCAGTCTACGTATGGTTCAAATAGGGGATACATTTAATCGGTTTAAACGGGTTGTGCGCGATATCAGTAAAGAATTAGGCAAAAAAGTCGATTTGAAAATTTCTGGTGGTGATACGGAGCTAGACAAAATGGTAGTGG
>JBLHVH010000287.1:0-3437 GCA_047628385.1 Oleiphilaceae bacterium | reverse complement strand
CAAGACATTAAAGCTAGTGCCGAGGTCAGCACATTTAAGTCAGCTGTTTTTAAAACGAATGGTGACAAAATTAATACCAGGGTCTATCGAACAGGACCATTTACTGCCAATACTCAATCGCATTATTTATCGTTCTCGTCATCTGACCAGCGCTTAAATGTACTCAATCGACAACCTGAAGGAGCCGAAAATTTAATTTCCCAAGGTCTAGCCTCTGAAAATACCGAACGAGGCGCTCTTATCGATGTATTAATTGATCCAACTCGTGGTAGTGTTTTAGCACGATTAAACAGAGAGCCAAGCTTGTTAGATCGAATTTTACAAGGCGGTTCTGTCGGGTTTGTAATTATTTTCTTAGGGGTGGCTGGCTTGCTTTATACGCTATTTCGGCTGATCACTTTATCCAAAATCAATACTCAAATTAAGCAACAACTGAAAACACCAGAACAACCCGATAAAAACAATCCTTTAGGACGTGTACTGGCGGTTTATCATGATTCTGCCACTCTTAAGGCTTCTAACAAACAAAGCAAAGAAGCCAGTCCATCAATACAAGATAATCATGAAGGGCTAGAAATCAAACTCAACGAAGCCATCCTGAGAGAAGCACCTAAATTAGATAAAGGGACCGGCATTATCAAACTTCTAGCGACTGTCGCACCACTACTCGGCTTATTGGGCACCGTAACGGGTATGATTGGTACCTTCCAAGCAATTACTCTTTTTGGTACTGGTGACCCTAAACTTATGGCGGGAGGAATCTCACAAGCATTAATAACCACAGTACTCGGCCTTATTGTCGCTATCCCACTGCTATTTGGTCACAGCTTGGTTGCTACTCGAGTTAAATCATTGCTCACCATACTGACACAACAAAGCTTGTCATTAGTTGCTCAAACTATCGAAAAGCCTCAACTAGATACTGATAAATAATGCAGCTTAGTATAGTGCAACAATTTGAACCTTTATTGAGTATTCAGCACTTCCTCATGCAGGGAGGCTGGGTTTTATGGCTTATTGCATTGGTCGCTTTTCTCGTGATTACCTTAGCCGCAGAGCGTATGTGGTTTCTGCTTATCACCTACTGCCATCAATATGACCAACATATTGTTCATTGGCGCTTACGCTCAGACACTGGCTCTTGGTGTGCTCATAGAATACGAGAAGCGATACTCAGCAACGCGAACAGGGAACTTAGCACCACCCTACCCATTATTAAGGTATTAATTATGATATGCCCAATGCTAGGCCTGCTGGGTACGGTCACCGGCATGATTAGCGTTTTTGAAGTCATGGCTTTCAACGGCACTGGCAATGCTCGCTTAATGGCTGCAGGTATTTCAAAAGCCACGATTCCCACCATGGCAGGTATGTTTGTCGCTATTATAGGTCTGTTACTGACCATTCAACTTGAAAGAATGATCACAAGCCGGCATGAAAGACTAGCAACAGCCTTATCAATTTAATTAAATAATAAAGATCTAAAATTTAAAAAAAATAGTACAAATGATACTGTAGAAACAACATGACAAAGAAGAGAGTATAGAAAAATATGCGACATCGAGTTCCCTACCTGAGTTCAGATGACAATGAAACTGGCATCGATATGACCCCAATGTTGGATGTGGTCTTCATCATGTTAATATTTTTCATCGTGACAACATCTTTTGTTAAAGAGGCCGGGGTTGATATCAATCGACCTCGTGCTGAGTCCGCCGTGACACAGAACAAAAATTCGATCTTGATTGCTATTACCCATAGTAATGCTATCTGGATTAACCAACATCAAGTCGACCCCCGTGCAGTCAGGCGGAATGTAGAGCGATTGAAAGCAGATAGCCCTGAAAGTGGTGTGATCATCCAAGCGGATGAAGATTCAAAAACCGGCTTACTGGTAAAAGTGATGGATCAAGTTAAATTAGCGGGTGTTGAAAACATTGCCATTGCCGCCCATAAAGGAAGTCTGTGATGTTAAGGCTCATCACTCTCATGCCGATAGGCGCACTGCTGTTACTGTGCGTTTTATGGATGATGGCAAATTTAATTAAACCTCAGGCGCTCCCACTACAAAGTACTGCAACACTCACTTCAGTCGATTTTCTTAGCGCTGTTCCTGTTTTAAAAGATCAAGCAAAAATTGAAACACGAAAAAAAGAAATCACCAAACAGCAAATAAAACCAAAAAAACCGCCTCGTCAAACTGCCAACATACCTTTAATCGATTTACCCGCTCAGCAATTCGAAGTAACGCTCCCTATACAAAATATTTCTAAACTGGCTGTAAATAGTCCGCGTTCACTAGTCGATCTTGCACACTCAGAACTATCAATGCTGAATAGCGCTAGATTCGAAAATAGTACTAATTTTTCGACTAATATTATACCGCTGCAACAAATCCACCCCATTTATCCACCGAAAGCACGCCGTCAAAGTATCGAAGGCTGGGTTAAAGTTGGCTTTATAATCACCACAGAGGGAACGGTGTCCAATGTAAGATTAATAGACTCGGCTCCGCCTAGAGTTTTCGATAGAGCGGCAATTAAAGCGATATCACGTTGGAAATTTACACCTCAGTTAATTGCTGGTATACCACAACAAAGGGCCGCAGAACAAAAGCTGGTATTTGGATTAAATTGATGTCGAGATTCATAAAATGAAAAACAAGCTTAAATGGCCCCCTTTTATTGTTGCTTTACTACTTCTAAGCATTTCTGGTTTGGCGATCGCTACAGACTTTCAAATGCCAGCAAATATCGCTTCATCAAGTGAAAGCGGAGGTAAAAGTAAAAAGTCTTTAATTTCAAAAGGTACCTATAAGCTACTGACTAAAGTACAGGATGCCATCGATCAAAATCACTACGACGAAGCCTTTGAACGCCTCAATAAAATCATATTACGCGTAAAAGATAATGCCTATGAGTCTGCTGTCGTACTAAAAACAGCAGGTTATATTTACGTCAGTCAACAAGAGACAAGTAAAGCATTACCACTACTGATTAACGCATTAGGCTTAAAATCATTGGCAAGAGAAAACCAACAAAAACTACGCTATGACATTGCTCAGTTAATCATGAGCCAACAGAGTATGAAACAAATAGGAACTCAACAAGACGTAAACGTAGTCGATTTACAACACGTTATTATTTATTTAACTGACTGGCTCAATGATGCGACTGATGAAGAGATTACCGAAGCCGTCTATGCACGAATAGGAAGCGTCTACCTACAATTGAAACAGTACCTAAAAGCTAACACATATTTAAATAAGGCCATCACAAGGTCAGCCCTTCAAGGAAAGAAACCTTCCGAGTATCATCATCAATTATTACTAGCAAGCTACATTAAGTTAAAAGATTTTGAAGCAGCCATTGAAACACTTAAGAACCTTATTGTTCATTTTAATAAAGATAAACGTTATCGGATGCAATTAGTTGGTT
>JBLHVH010000286.1:0-3484 GCA_047628385.1 Oleiphilaceae bacterium | reverse complement strand
GCACCTTGTTATAAGTTTTTCTTGTGGCAGTGCGCAATAGACTGTGCTGAGGAGAAAACTCTTTAATCACTTTCAAGTAGCCTAGGCCTAATTCAAAATTTTGTTGTTCCATTGATTTTTGATATTCAGCAATTACTTTTTCAATGAAACTGTTAGTTGATGAGCTATCTGCTGAAATATTCAGGTTAGACTGGACGTTATTTGAACGAACATGCCAATTATAAGCAGTTAACAGCTTGTCCTCAGATGTTGCTTCAGTACCCAAGGCTGAAAAATACTGTGCCATGGTTTCACCTGTTTCAGCAAGGTTAGATTTGATGGTATCGAAGTCTTCGGTGGTGGTAAGTGTTAAAAAATGTTCATAAGCCAGCAGAGGTTCATCATTGGCTAGTGCAGCAAAGAAACGGTTTTCAAATATTTTACCGTTTACCGTAGCTAGTTTGTTTTTGATAACTTTATTGCTGGGTTGCTCTTGCTTTAGTATCGAGAGTTTTTCTACAAGGGCTTCGTCGATTTGATCGGCAGTTAATGAACTCGTGATTTGAGTTTCAATGTCGCTGATTAATGTATCTTTCTGAGTTTGGTATTCAGTTTTTCCGCTCAGTTCATATAACTCATTCAAGGTTTGAAGTTTCTCTCGTAAGGCGCTTTCTGGTAGCGTGGCAAGCTTGTCATTGCTAGTAGCGATATATGCTTCAGTATTTGATTTTTCTACCTTGAGGGTGTTGCTAATATTTAAATATTTACTAGGGTCAAGATCGTTTAGAGCGAGTGCTTGAGTATTTATATTTTCTAGCGTTTGAGCTGTAATTATGTCGTTTGCATTTTTTGATTCTTCGATCAGTGTCGTTAACTCGGTTGTGACGATATCCGATAACCGAACTTTGACCTTCGCAAGCATTGAGAACTCTTGAGGGTAGTCTTCTTTTGATGTCGACTCGAGATCGGTTGTTAATTGTGAGTATATACTTTCTAAACCAGCCTTATCCGTCGCTGATTCTATAGCTTCAGGCAGAATAGATGTGATTTTTGGTAGCGCTTCTTCTACAGGGGTAGAAGCACATGATGCTAGTAAGAAAATGACTATTGAACATAGAAACAGTCTAACGACTATCCGCATAATTTTTACTCCGTTGAAAATTATTTGTATTGATACTTTTCTTTAAGGTTGATCGTTATACTTAGCTATACTGCATTTCATCTTATCATAAAACAGTCGGGCAGTTACATTACTACACTTGGGATTAAATCAATTACAGGCTTTGTTTGAAGTTAAATAATAATTAGAACATCCTAGGCTTATAAATAAGTATTTTGGTTGACTAGCACATATAGAACAGCGAGTTTACACGGTAAGACCAATTTGACTGCTATTTATGTGGTCTATACGTTATAACTATTTATAATATTATGGTGCGATTTACAGCCTTAATGCGATTTAATATAGATTCAAATTTTAAACAATTCGTTACTATTAGCCTGAAAAAGCGAATAGTGCAGTCGAAAGAGAGTATTTAGAAGAATGAACCCAGAAATACCTGGCTATGAGATTTTGGAAGTTTTAGGTCAGGGCGGAATGGCGACCGTTTATTTAGCAAAACAGCTAAAATTTGATCGAATTGTAGCGCTTAAAATTATGTCTCCGCAATTAGCAAGTGACGACTCCTTTAAAGTGCGGTTTATTCATGAAGCTAGAATTGTAGCAAAAATATCTCATCCGAATATTGTAGCTGTGTATGATGTAGGTGAATATGAAGGCCATAACTATCTTTCGATGGAGTATCACGATGGGGGTGATCTAAAAGCCAAGATTCAAGATGGTATAGACGTTAAAGAGTGCCTCTATATCATAAAGGATGTCTGTAAAGCGCTTGATTTTGCGCATACAAATAGCATTATTCACCGTGATATCAAGCCTGATAATATTCTTTTCCGTTTTGACCAAAGTGCCGTATTAGCCGACTTTGGTATCGCCAAAGCATTAGAAAGCGAAAGTGATTTAACTCAAATTGGGACCGCGATAGGCACCCCTAAGTATATGAGCCCTGAACAGACAACGGGTGTTAAAGTAACAAATCAGTCGGATTTATACAGTGTTGGGGTGGTGCTATATGAAATGCTGACAGGAACTGCGCCTTACTCCGCAAAAGACCATATTGCCACGGCAGTCATGCACTATAACGAGCCTATTCCTATATTGCCGCCAGAAAGCCTGTTTATTCAGCCTTTACTAAATAAACTTCTCGCCAAAAAACCTAAAGACCGGTTTGCTTCTGGTAAGGACGTTGTTGATTCACTGAATAAATTGATCAGCGCCTACAATAATCAAGATAAAACGGTGATTATGCCAAAGGCGGATGGAGATAAAACAATCTTTATTACAAGCGCTGCTCAAACTCTAACGAGAGTTGTGGTCACGCTCAGACGAAAACCAAAAATAATTACCGTCGGCATAGGGTTAAGCCTTATTTTAGCTGCCGGAGCATGGTATATGCTTTTTAACGGGCCATCTATTTCCGATACGACACCTCTTTTAGCGGCTAAAGCGAAACTCGAGGTCGGTATTCTTAAAACAACCGCACAAATTAAAGTGGCAAGTTCGTCTGACATTACATTAATAGAATCGAGTGTGCTTGATAAAAATAATCAAACTGAGATCGCGCGTTTATTAAGTCAGTTTGAAGGCTTATTTGCAGCAGATCGCTTAAAAACGCCAAGAGATAAAAATGCAGTATTGGTGACTAATAAAATATTATTGCTAGATCCAGAAAATAAACCAGCCCTCGACAATCAAAAAAGAATAGGGCGTCGCTATCTGTATCTTGCTTCACAAGCCGCAGATCAAGGAAATTTCAAAAAATCGCAAAATCTTTTAACTTCGGCTGGTGAGTTTTTATCTGATGGTGATATTTTGAAAGTGAGGGAAAATATCGAGTCTAAACAAGCAAATTCTGGTCAACAAAAAGTGATTGCGTTACGGGAAAAGCTTAGGAAGCAGGCTTTATCAAGACAGGAAAAGGAGGACTAAAAAGTCCTATTTCAAAACTATCTTACATAAAGGCCTTTTAGCCTTTTTGAGCTATTTTTTCTTTGGTTTGCGCATACTTTAAGTCTTTTCCTCTGCCGCGTATTTTTTAACATACCACGCGAATTTTTGAGCCTACTAGCTGAATAAAAAATAAAGATAACCCTGTTAATAGTAGTGATGTTAAACCAATAAAAGCGGTTAATGTAGCGCCGGTTAATGAAAATTTCATCATTAATTCTACCCATTCAACGACATGGACAGATGCTTGGAACCAGCCCATTACAAGGAATAAGGTCGTCGCGATTTCGGGTAAGTCTCCTTTTAGATCGTATTTTATTTTTGCTAAACCAATACAAAGGCCTGTTATTATCATTAAAAAGGCCATAATTACTTCAACCATTTTCTTTCTCGTTGGATTGCTTATTTAAGTTATTAAAAATACTATAACAGAGCCTA
>JBLHVH010000285.1:0-3506 GCA_047628385.1 Oleiphilaceae bacterium | reverse complement strand
CTGCATCAACTGACTCACCGAACATATAAAAAAATACACCAGTAATAAGCCCTATCGTCAAAAAGTCCCGCAATAGTGATAGCATAACTTCTATAGGATGCGATCGATATAAGGTGAGTGGCGTCATAACCTCTGCGGAGTGATGTAATTTATGAAAAGACCATAACAAGGGGATCTCGTGAAATAATCGATGCAAAAAATAGCGCATAAGGTCAGTCGCTAAGATCAATACAACGGTGTAACTCACTACAATGACTTCATTTGGCCAATCTAGTATGGGCTTATCAGCCATACCAAATACATACCGAAGCCCTTTAACCGTATAAAATCCAACAGTAAAAGATGACATTAGCACAGGAATAAAAACGAGTGATTTTAATACTGAATTAAGAAATAACAGCATGACATCAATAGCCGTCGATTTATGCAGCCAGATTTTTATAGGAAAAAGAAATCGGACCCCGCCAATGATGGAGCGAGATTTGTTATCCACAGCTGAACGTGCCACAGGACCAAACCAATAAACCACAGCAGCAATAAGAAGAGACGATAAAAGATATACAAAATACACCCGAGAGTTCGGGTCTGCTACTAATAAAAAAGTATCTAAAAATTGCTTAGCTATTGATTCAATTTCTTCACTCATGAGACAACATATAGGCTTATTAAAAAATTTAGATTTATGTACTCTGGATCAATACGATCAAAGTAACCCACGAACAAGTCAATTAATGACAATTATTTGTATTTGCACATGATATTCATTATCATTCAAATCTGCAAATATTCACACACAAATAAACACTATTAATGAAGATATTCTCAGGTAAAATCACACGAAGAACGTTACTAATCACGGGAAGCTTGAGCTTAATCGCTTTACCAGCGCTGCGGCCTTCTTTTTTAGAAAAAGCAGACCACTCTATTGATAAATCACACGAGATTTTTTTAACAGGGCATATAGTAAACGGAGCACACTTTATGAGTGGTATGACCTTAGCTGGGGCTGAAGTTTTTCGTACAAAACTACACACTCAACTTCATAGTATCGCCGCCTGCTCTGCCACTCCCAATATTGTAATCGGTATACCTCGTGACCCAGACAGCCTTGCCTTGATAATTAGCACACAAACAGGAAAAATTATCGCTAGTTTGAAACCTGGAATAGGTAGGCATTTCAATGGACACGGCTGTTTTTCTCTTGATGGGCAGCATTTTTATGCTAGCGAAAATAATTACACCAAACAGCAAGGCTCGGTTGGCATCTATGATTTGAGCACTACGTTGCGGACAGGTGAATTAAGCAGTTTTGGTCAAGGACCACATGAGCTTGGTTTGCTCTCCGATAATCGAACATTAGTCATCGCTAACGGTGGCATTCAAACCTTACCAGAAAGTGGTCGTCAAGCATTAAACAAGGCAACAATGCTTCCTTCACTTGCTTATATTGATAGCCAAACTGGCCAGTTATTACAACAACACGAACTAAGTGATCATCATTTGAGTATTCGTCATATGTCGATAAGCACAGACGACACAGTGGGTATTGCACTGCAATATAAGGGCCGCGAGAATTCTCCTGCCCTAGTTGGCTTTCAACGAGGCTCAGCGCCAATCCAGTTACTTAAAAGCGACTCAGAAAAAACCCATTGGAAGATGAATAACTATACCGCCAGCATTGCGATTCATCCAAAGTCAGGTGTAACAGGTGTGACCTGTCCAAGAGGCAACCTAGTTACATTTTGGGACTCCCATAAACAAACATTCCTAAAAGCATTAGATATTAATGACCCTGGCGGCATCGCCCTAAGTCGAGATGGAAAGTATTTCTTTGTTACTTCGGCAACCGGTGACTTATTCCATATAGAAAGCACCACACTAGAAATTGTCACTCCCGGATTATCACCTTGGCCAAAAGCACACTGGGGAAATCATTTCACCCAGCTTGCGGTTTAGTAAAAAATTAAACGATAAATAGAGCTATTTAAATTATGAAACAATTCAATTCTGCATTACAGCAATTAGAGCTACTTCTAAGTAGCCCTTTAATCAGTTTGTTTGATGCTAAAAGTTTAAAGCATGCATTAATTTTTACTCTCTTAATCACACCTACATTATCTTGGGCAAACACCCAGACATTAGTAGAACAATTAGATAAAGGTTTAGAAATCGCCCGTTCGGCTAACCTTACTGGCGAAGCATCTCAACAAAAAGTTGATAAAATTCAAATAAAAACTGATCAACTACTTGATAACTATCGCAGGACAAACGAAAACATAAACCACCTGTTAGTCAACAACAAGCACCTACAGCAGGTGCTTGACCAACAAACACAGCAAACTCAGTCACTAAACGCACAGCTAGAAGCCGTAAAAGTCACTGAAAAGGCGATCATCCCTTTAATCCTCAATATGATTGAGACATTAGAGTCTTCCATAGAGAGTAGCCTCCCCTTTTTATTAGACGAGCGCCTTACACGCATAGCGTTACTTAAAGCACTTATGATTAAACCCGATACGCTAATACCCGAAAAATACCGCCGCGTACTGGAGGCTTACGAAATTGAACGAGAGTTTGGTTACACCCTAGAATCCTACCAAGAAGAGATTCAACTAGGTGAGTCTATGAAACTAGTGACAATGCTGCGTGTTGGTCGTATTGGTCTTTATTATCAAACGCAGAATGGTAACGCGATAGGCTTTTGGAACGCGGTGACTGACCAATGGCAGAGTTTATCTTCCAACTATCGAGAGCCTATCCAACAAGGAATATTAATGGCCAGTGAGCAAGCGACTCCTACTCTATTGCGCTTGCCGGTAACTATATCAGGAGAAAAGCAATGAAAAACATTTTCAGCTCAAACGTTTTCGCCCGTATTTTCTCATGTACAATCGTTAGTGCGCTCATTAGCATACTCGTGAGCAGCGCCGTGTTCGCTGTTGAGCCGACACCGTCGTCCGCCGAAACTGAACTCACCAAACTACTTCAACAAGTAAATCAAGATAAAAGTAGCGAAATTAAAATAAACAAAGCTAGAGAGCAGCGTTTCGTTCAAGAAAAGTCTAAACAAGAAGCCCGACTAAAGCTGTTAGTCGAAAAAGAACGAAAAGCTGATGTACTTTATCAATCTCTCTCTGCTCAGGTAGACACTGCAAAGCAACAATCTATTACCTTAAAAGCGACCTTAGAAGAGCGTTCACATCATTTAAAAGACCTGTATTCCGTGGCACGTCAAATAGCGCGCGATACCCAGATCGACCTTGATAACTCGCTAACCTCCACCCAGTATCCAACATCAAGCTCGGACCTTGACTCGCTTCTTCAATTAGATAAACTTCCTCAAATTGACGATCTAAAATCACTTTGGCGAGTATTACTCCAAGACATTAAAGCTAGTGCCGAGGTCAGCACATTTAAGTCAGCTGTTTTTAAAACGAATGGTGACAAAATTAATACCAGGGTCTATCGAACAGGACCATTTACTGCCAATACTCAATCGCATTATT
>JBLHVH010000284.1:0-3519 GCA_047628385.1 Oleiphilaceae bacterium | reverse complement strand
CAGTAGATTCAAACTACGCAAGCATTAAAAAGCAATACAGATTACTGGCACAAAAGCATCACCCCGATAAAGGTGGCTGCGGCAAACACTTTGCCAAAATAAATGCGGCGAAAAGTATTTTAGATACATTTTATTAAACCCAAGGTTAGAGACATATAAACAAGAAGCTTAACTGCTTTCACCCATAGTCGTTATTGAGGTTTTAGAGTCAATCACTTTACGTTGAAAAAAATCTTTATAAACAGACAATATTTTTTCTTTTTCCCAATGTAAAAAATGCCCTGCGCCTTTAATTAACAAAAACTCTCCATTCGGGATGAGCTGGGTAGCTTTTCGGGTATCAAACAGATCCATAATCGTATCGTACTGCCCCATTACAACGAGTGTCGGTACTTGAATATTCTTTAGATTGACTAACGCTTTCAAATCGCCCATTTGAGTCACAAAAACACTATGTTCATAAAAGGACTGAAATTGAGCGTCTGTCATTTTATCAAACTGAGCAATAATCTGGCGCTTAAGTATTTCCGGTATATATTGACCAAATTTTTCAATCATCATTGGCGCAATATCTTTTTCGCACCCCTCACCAATCATTACTTGTACTTGATCTATGATAGAGCTTAATACCATATTTGGTTTGGTGCCAAAACTACCGAGTATTACCTTATCGAACACATCGGGATGTCGTTCAGCAAAAGCAGCTGCTACGATCGAACCCCATGAGCCACCAAACACACACCGTTCAATAACCGTATCATCGAGCGCTTCCAACACCACTTGATTCAATACTTCAATCTGCTCGTCCAAAGAGACACCAGCCGGACCAGAAATAATTTGAGCACGCCCCTGCCCTGGCATATCAAACACAACCACACTATATTCATGATGAAAATACGAAATAAAGCTACGCCATGCAGACATCGTTTGCTTAGCGCCACTTATGCAAATAATTGCTTTATTGGCATTACCATACTTACGATAAGGTACTATAAAGCGATTGCAATTAAGTTCTCCAGATACTTTTTCCATATGACACCCATATTTTTATTCTTATAACGTTTTAAGCATGACCTTAAAGTTAGCTCAACACCTCGCATCTGTTATTTATAACAGTAAAGGGATATTTTTTACGTGATAGGCTGCCCTATTTTACAATTTGTTTAAACTGGTAAGTTCTCGTAATGCTAGAAGGTCGCCAAAATCAGGAATAAAGACGATGGATACCGGCCGAAGAATACACCAGCATGACAGTTCGATTATATGAGCAATGATAACTGAGCAAACTACATAGACAGCGATAGCTGAGTACGCTCTAATGGCGTGTATTGCGGTCTTAGTTTTTCGTTGCTAGATAAGAATTTATCTAGCAGTTTGAATTTTCGCTTACGATAACTCTTGATGAATAAGCTCAAGCGCCTTCAATGGATCTTCAGCTTGCGTAATTGGACGGCCAATGACAAGGTAATCAGAACCCGCTGAAACAGCCTCACTAGGCGTCATAACTCTTCGCTGATCACCCTTAACCGAAAAAGCAGGCCGTATACCAGGCGTAACCAATTTAAATCTTTTTCCAAATCTAGCTTTCAAATCTATTACTTCATGTGATGAACAAACAACACCATCCAAACCGCACTCCTTAGTCAATGCGGCTAATCGCATTACTTGCTCAAGTGGCGATATAGCCAAACCAAGTTCAGCAAGGTCTTCCCCCTGCATGCTAGTTAAAACAGTCACACCAATTAGCATCGGTTTTTGTTTAAAAGCACTTAGCTTTTCAACACATGCGTCCATCATACGACGCCCACCTGATGCATGAACATTCACCATCCATACACCCAAGTCTGCCGCTACAGCTACTGCATTCGCAGTTGTGTTAGGAATATCATGAAACTTCAAATCTAAAAAAACATCAAAGCCTTGCTTATGTAAGCCGTCTAATATTTGCGGCCCACAACGTGTAAAAAGTTCTTTGCCTACCTTAACTCTGCAATCTTTTGGATCTAGGTTCGCAGCCATAGCCAACGCGGCATCAGCATTAGGGTAATCTAATGCTACGATAATAGGTGAATTTTGTACTAAAGAATTGCCTGTCATGTCGCGCCTTTTATTTACGAAAATAATATTTTTTTACATTAACTATGCTCATATTCTACTATCGGATACGTCGATTGCCAACTTTTACAACCTGGGCACATCCAATGATGCTGAGCACCTGAAAAGCCACACTGATGGCATCTAAAAGAAGGTTTATCTTTTGTCATCTCACCAATTACTTTTGCTACCACACCTAAAATACGACCATTGCCTTGTTGATCAGATAACTCAGGAAATTGCGCTAACTTGTCGTCATTAAATTGTTCAGACGCATACTGTTTAAACATTAAATCTAATGCTGCCAAACTAGGTCTTAAGAAAATTTGCTCTTCTAAATACTGATAAGCTCTTTCTTTTTCGCCCTGAACCAATAACGACTCAACTGCCGCTAACATAATAGATACTTGGCCCGTTTCTTTAAAAAGTTTCTCTAAATATAGTAAATGCTGATCATAGGTTTCTGTTGCAGTCGCACATTCAAATAGTAAAGGCAGGATGATGGTAATATTTTCTGGTGAAAAAATTGCAACTTTCTTTAAGTTATTTAAAGCCAACCCATATTCTTCTTGCTCGATATCTAAACGGGCTAAGCCTATTAAAGCTCTAACACAGGTTTTATTGATCGTTAATGCTTGCTTATAATAACGCTGCACCTCGAAGAGCTGGCCGCTTCGTTGCTCGATTTCAGCTAATTCACAGCAATACTGAGCTATTCTAGTTGCAATTTCCGGATATTTTTTTAACTCTAGCTCAAGCCCTTTTGATACTGCATTCTCCCAATCCTTTTCATCCTCATAAACATTCAACAACAACTTAAGACTTTTTAATCCGTATTGTTTTGACGTACTTAGCTGCTGCAATAAAGCCTCAGCACGATCAAGTAAGCCTGCTTTTTTATAATCTTTAGCCAGTTCATAGATGACAGACTCTGAAGCTAACTGTGGTAATTCAGGGTGAGCCATTAAATTCTGATGAATTAGAATAGCTTTCTCAACCTCGCCTTGAGCACGAAAGTGTTTACCAATTGAAATATGGGTACTAAAGGTTTCTGGATTCACCTCTAAAGAGCGAACAAATTGATCGATTGACTCGTCGCTATAGGGGTCAAAAAGTAACTGTAAGCGGTGTTTTATATTAGGGGAAGTTTTGTAAGTTTGCGCCTTGTTGATTAATTTTGATTGCGCATAGAAACCTAACAGCCAAGCTATGGTAAGCGAAAAAAATAACAATACCCAAAGTAGTTCGATTTCCATCTAATTACCTTTAGGTGAATCACCTTTAAGTCGCAAAATTTCTTCTTGCTGACTTTTTAGCTTTCGACGCTGTTTTTTATTAATGATTTTTGACGTTAAATAGCTAGGCCAACTAATTAACCATGCAACACTACAACCGATTATAAAACTCAGCAGTACCCAAAGACCT
>JBLHVH010000283.1:0-3558 GCA_047628385.1 Oleiphilaceae bacterium | reverse complement strand
TTTTTGATGGCTACAGCGCCGTTTACAGCGACTTCGGTTGTGAAACCTAACTGTTTGAGTAACTCTTGAGCAACAAGCTGATTGATCGTATTATCTTCGACTAATAATAAGCGAGTACGTGTATTCAGCTTCGTGCCTACTTCCTTTTTTTCTATCTCAGGCAGAGGTATTAAACGTTCTGGAGCATTGAGATTAAGGCTAATACGAAATGTACTACCATGACCTTCTAAGCTTTCTGCCCACACATTACCTTTCATTAGCTGGCAAAGTTGTTTTACTATCGCTAATCCCAGACCAGTGCCGCCATACTTTCTTGTGGTACTCGAGTCTGCTTGGGTAAAAGGGTTGAATAAGCTTTTAAGTTTTTCGGTAGGGATACCTATACCAGTATCAATAATTGTAAAATTTAGAATACGGCGATCATTTTGAACGAGTAATGATGCTTTGATCGTGATACTGCCCTGATGCGTAAATTTAATAGCATTGCTAACCAAATTATTAAGTACTTGCTTAATTCGACCTGAGTCGGCATTGACTCGACCATCGATTATTTCATCTAACTCTAGCTTTAAATTCAGCCCCTTGGCGTTAGTGGAATAACGCATTGAATCAGCAAAATCAATGAACAACTGTTTCAAGTCGATGTCATGATTGTCGAGTTCTAAATGTCCTGCATCAATTTTTGAAAAATCTAGAATACCGTTAATGAGGGATAATAACGACTCCGTACTCGATTTTACGATGGCTATTTTAGATGCAGCTTCACTACTAAGCTCTTCTGCGTCTAGCGCACTCAACATACCGCGTACACCGTTCATGGGGGTACGGATTTCATGGCTCATATTGGCCAGAAAATCGCTTTTTGATTTCGCTGCTTGCTCTGCTTTATTTTTTGCTTCCTTTAACTCAAGGTCAGCCTTTACTTTTGAATCAATATCCTGAAACGACCCAAATAAACGTACACACTTACCGTGCTTAAACTCTGCTTGGCCAAGTGCTGCGACCCAAATTACATTACCTTTTGCTGTCACTATTTGGAGTTCTTCGTTCCAAGGTATGCCTTCTTCAAGGCTAAGTTGGACGGCTTTGCTAATATTATCTCGACTTTGACCTTCTTTATAGAAATTGATTGCTGTTGTAACATTAGGCTCAAAAGTGTTTGGCACTTCATGAATTTCTTTTGTCATGGATGACCAGTACAGGGTGTCCTTCTCAAGGTCGAGTTCCCAGGCGCCTATTCGTGCTAACTGACTCATCGACTCTAAAAGCATTTTTTGACGTGCTAAATCTTCTGAAACTATGTGATTGGTAAGTTCGTTGCCAATCCATTGAGAAAAAAGGCGAATTAACTCATAGTCATTCTCGCTAAATGGTGTGGTATGAATATCAGGCCCTGAGAAGTTTAACGTGCCATAGCGGCTGCCTGAAACAAATAATGGAATGCCAATGTAGCTTTCTAGCCCGAAGGCTTTATAACAAGGATGGTTCTTAATAGTGCTTTTTTCTACATGGTCAAAACCTATTGGGCCATTGGCATTTAAGGTGTGAATGCAATAAGTTTCCCCTAGTGCAAACCCATCAAAAGGCTTAACTTCATTATTGGGCGTGTCGAAATATTGAACTAGATATTTTTCATCTACGATGTGGCTCACAATCGCAAGAGGTAAATTAAACGTTTCTTTTCCCAGTTTTAAAATTTGTTGAATTTTTTCTGTCGTAGAGGGTTGATTGTTAGCGGTTATTAAATGTAGTTTTCGAAGTGTTTCGATTGCTTTATTGTTTTCAGTCGCATCGCGCATAAAAACAAAAAAACCTTCAACTGTACCGTCGCTATTTACACGTGGTAAATAAGTTGCATCTCGAAATAATGAACCTGTTTTTAGATTAAGTACGACTTTTTCATCTAAACAAATCTCTTCACCTTTAAGAACGCGTACTAAATAAGGTGATAATTGACGGGTAACAGTCTCACCCAATACCTGAATGACTGGCTGTCCTTCAATTTCTTCTATTTGGAGCTTAAGCGAAGTAGCATATTTAGTACTTACTTTTTGATAGTTAAGATCGCTATCAACGTAGGCCCATGCGAGTGATAAGTTTTCGGCCACGGCCGATAACATAGGATCAATTTCAAAACTATACATTGTTTACTCCAAACTCAGTCTATTTAAGAGTATAGGTGTAGTTTGGTAGGAAATAAGAGTAAATCGTAATTTTTTGTTTGTGGTGCTCTAACATGAAAAAAAGAGCAACTTAAATCAAAAAAATATTTATATCTAATAAACAGGTAGTCATTGTCGTATGTTTACGCAGTAATAAATAGGGTTCATAAAATGGAACCGTTAGTGTTAATTCCACTAACGGTTAGCTGTACTCTATATTTAGAATAAGGCGTTATTCAGATAAATCAGCGTTTATAATCGCATCAGCAAAGCCTTGATAAGCACCTTCGAATTGTTTAGCCACAGTGTCAGGAAATAAGTGAAAGTCACCTGCTTTAAGGGATGCCACAATTCCTTCAGAAACTGAGCTACTTGGGTCAGCGACTTCAAAACCAGCTTTTTTGCCCATATCTGTCGCTATGGGCCCTGGGTGGACGCTCAATACAGTAATACCTTTGGGTGCAAGCTGATCACGTAAACCTTGGGTCAACGAGTAGGCGGCGGCTTTTGATGCAGAATACGTACTGAATCCAGTAAAATTTTTGATCGAAGCAACAGAATTTAATTGCACAAGCGCGCCGCTATTGGCCTCAAGGATCGGTGCGAATGCTTTTGCGATTCGAATTAAGCCGAATACGTTAATGTTTAGCTCTTTCGTTAAGGCCTCTTCCACATTGCTGCTCAATGGGTCGGCAATTTCCAATACGCCTGCATTGTTGACCACAACGTTTACATCTTTAGCGTGTTCTGCCAGGTTTTTGATCGAATCAGCATCGGCAACATCAACCTGTAAGGTCACCACTTTATCACCATACTTTTGGGCTAACTCCCTGGTAGATTCAGGGTTTCTAACGGCTAAGTAAACTTTTTTGGCACCATGTTCTAAAAATGATTCGACGATTGCTTTTCCAATGCCACGGTTAGCACCTGTTACGAGGGCTATTTTATTTTCAATTGATAAACTCATGTGTTTCTCCAAGCTATTTAGTTAGTAAGTGATAAAGCGGTTGCACCAATGGATCTATATTTAAACAGTATAGTTATATTCTGTACCGATCGGTATGGTTGAAATGAATTGTACTGATCGGTATAGTATTGTCAAGCGATTTAGAATAAGTGATGAGTAAAAAGCAGAAAGGTGAAGTATGGTTAGTGGCAGAAAGCGAGAATTCGATAAGCAGAATGCACTAGACGCTGCGATGAAGGTCTTTTGGAATAAAGGCTATTTAGGTGCGTCATTAACGGATCTTACCGAAGGCATGGGGATCAATAAACCGAGTATGTATTCGGCATTTGGAAACAAAGAAGATTTGTTTCTAGAAGCAACGAAATATTATATCGACCACCATGCAAAGCCACATGCATATTTTCTATCTGAGCCTGGGGTCGATATCAC
>JBLHVH010000282.1:0-3631 GCA_047628385.1 Oleiphilaceae bacterium | reverse complement strand
GCAGCCATCCCCGTTTGCAATAATATGACGAGTATTTGATATAAATGGTTATTTGCATAGAAAAAGAAAATGGGAAGTAAGCCGTATACCAAACCAGATAAACTTGTGAACGTGCGACTTATCAATAGCCAGGTGTGAATGCTAAAGCATGAAATATTTTGAAAGTAAATTTTATGAAAGAAATACCTAACAATGTTTAAGGATATACCTACTAAAAACCAAGTTAGTATTTTTGAAGTAGGGTAAACGCTTACTAAAACAAAGGAAATAATTGTAATATTAATAACGCTGCCAAACATCGCTCCACTACCGTTGTTTGTAGAGAATTGAAACAATTTTCTCTTCTCTCCATTGTTTGATAGGGGTTGAGCTGCTTAACTGTAACAATTGTTTAATTTCCTCAATTTAAGTAATGTAGCTGACGTTAAAGCTGGCTTTGGAGTGTGCAATAAATTTCTAATTGATTTCCAAAGACGTTTGGTTTGTTGATTTTTAATTTTATAATGTGAAAAAGTATAGGCTCTATATGAAATGCTACTCTTTTTTATAATTATTTCAGAAGTAACAATGGATTTATGAAAACAAATGAGAAATGACAAGGCTATAGTTCATTCTGGTGAAAAGTCATCGCTAGATACTGTACGCATTTCAAATAGTGCCCAATCGACTTCGTTTTTTCAGCGCTTGTCTTTTAGGATGGGGGTGGGGTGTTGCCTGTTTGTTGTTCTAGTGATGACTGCAACTTATTATGTGGCGCAAACTCGTGGCAGAGAAGTCGTTCTTGAACAAGCGAATAAGTTAAATTCTAAAATAGGCGAAACAATCGTACTTAAATTGAATGAGCGTCTATCGTCTACAGAGTCACTTACCATTGCGCTTGCAAATCTTGCTTTGATTTTACCCAAAGATGAAGCTACGTTTCAACTCGTTATACCTAGCCTAATTGATAATGCCGGTATGAAAAATTTGATTGCTGGGGGTGGAATTTGGCCTGAACCTAGTGCATTTAAAGAAAATGTTGAGCGCCATTCTTTTTTTTGGGGACGTAATCAACAGGGTGTATTGCAGTTTTATGATGAATATAATAATCCTGATGGAAAAGGATATCACCACGAAGAGTGGTATGTTCCTGCAAGATACATGAAAAAAGGGCAGGTTTATTGGTCAAGATCGTATATGGACCCATACTCACATGAGCCTATGGTGACATGCATGGTGCCAATGTGGGATGAACTTGGTTTTCACGGTGTCGCTACAATTGATTTAAAACTGGCAGGGCTGTCAGAATTTATGATCGAACAGGCAAAGTTAATTGGAGGGTACGCGCTAGCGGTTGATCGTAATAATCGTCTTTTATCCTTACCCGGTGATGATAAGAATTATTTTTCAAATTTGAGTAATGAAAGTAACTTTCCGACTATGGATGAATTGGCATTGAGCAATCCAGGTTTTGACGGTCTTTTAAAAATTCTGATTGACATTGACGTAGAAATACTTAAAAAAGCTAACGTCTCTAATACCGAAAACTTATTTGATTTGTCGAAAAGACTGACGGTCGATTCTTATCAAATCAATCTAGCAGAAGCCTCAATGATTGCTGCTATGTTACTCGGTGAGCAATATTTATTACAAGAAGAAAAACACTCACTACTCAGTACTGATCCTATATTAAATGAGCCTGTTTCTGTGCGCGTATTTACGATGCTCAATACAAATTGGAAATTGGTCGTAGCGATGCCTTTAAAGTATACCGATGCAGTGGTATCAGAAATTACTGATAGTATGATGACGTTACTCTTTATGTTGCTGGCAATTTCAGGGGTCATATATGGTGTTTTTTTTAAAGCAGCTTTTTTATTACCGCTAAATAAATTAACGTCGCAGGTGAGAAGGCTTGTGAGTCGAGAGGACTATGTTACTAGACTCAATACAAATGGTGCTGATGAACTTTCGCAGTTGGCAGCCTGGTTTAATATTCGGACTACTCAGTTAAGTGAAGCTTTAGATAAGTTACATGATAAAAATGCAGCTTTAGATGAAGCGCGTTTGGAGTCTGAGCAGGCAAATAGAACTAAAAATATATTTCTAGCTTCTATGAGTCATGATATTAGAACGCCTATGAATGCAATTGTCGGTATGTCTGAGTTATTAGGTAAGAGTGAGTTAGGGGCCGAACAAAGTAATTATTCTCGAGTTATTAATTCGTCTGCTCAAGCCTTATTGTTATTGATTAATGACATTATGGATTTCTCTAAAATTGAGGCAAACGAACTAAATTTAGAGCAAATAGCATTTAATCTTCGTGATACGATTGATGATTGTGCTGACCTTATTAGTTTTCAAGCATTAGAAAAAAACTTAGAATTTATCTATTTTTTATCTCCTGGCATAAACCCATATTTATTGGGTGATCCGAGTAGGATTCGTCAAATTATTTTAAATTTAGCGGGTAATGCGCTTAAGTTTACTGATTCTGGACGCGTTGAGTTATGGATAGAAACAACTCATCAAAGTGATGAAAGTGTCAATTTACATGTTGAAGTCAGGGATACGGGGATAGGTTTATCTTCATCCGCAAAAGAGGGGCTTTTCTTGCCGTTTTTGCAGGGAGATGACTCTACTACGCGTAAGTTTGGAGGAACAGGTTTAGGCTTGACTATAAGTAAGCATCTTGCCGAGTTGATGGGAGGTAGTATTGAATTTCGAAGCATTGAAAATACTGGTACGACGTTTACCTTTAGTGTGAAACTTAAAATTCAGCATAAATCCCAAGATATCCCTTCTGAGCAAGCAAGTAGTCAGACTAAAAATATGCTGTTTGTTTTAGGTCAGAATCATTTTCAAAATGCGGTAATAGAGCGCTATGCTGACGCAACAAATTATGAAAGTCATATATTTAACTCACTCCAAAGTTGGTTAAGTGCGATAGAGGCATGCGAGTCAAGTTTATGTGTTAGTTTATGTGGTGATCTAAGCTTACTCGGTGATTTGAATCGCTTAAGTGCAAGACTTCCACCTAACCTTGATCAACATAGAATGATTATATTAAAATCTCAGAATGATGTTTATTTTAGTGATTTTAAAGCTTTACTGCCTCAATTAAATCTACTTCCTGTGACATTACCGCTTAAGTTTGATGTGTTTAAGAACCAATTTAACGTGGTGTCTGATTCTGACCAAACTATTTCAAACGAGAATGCATTGTTAAAGCCATTCAATCATAAAAAGATTTTAGTGGTCGAAGATAATAAAGTTAATCAGCAAGTTATTATGATTATGTTACGCCATCTTGGTTTAAATGCAGAGGTTGCATGTGATGGCCTTGAAGCCGTCGAGGCCTTGCAGAATAAATATTATGATTTGATCTTAATGGATTGGCAGATGCCAAGAATGGACGGCTTAGAAGCAACTCGTCGTATTAGAGCGTTAAGTTTTGAGACCAAGCCAATTATTATAGCGGTCACCGCAAATGCCATGTCAGGTGATATTGAAAAATGTTTAGAAGCGGGCATGGATGATTATCTTAGTAAGCCGATTAGGCGTGAAAAATTATCAACTACTTTAGGAAAATGGTTGGTGTAAAGCTTAACTAATGCTTCAACCTAATATTTTAGGTTGTTATGTATGTATG
>JBLHVH010000281.1:0-3640 GCA_047628385.1 Oleiphilaceae bacterium | reverse complement strand
AACTTTTTTGTAGTTTCGACGCTACCATGACCCAGCATTGCTCAAATGATATCAATTGGTATATGTCTAGTTAACAGTGTTGATCCAAAAGTATGCCTGCACTGATTAGCACCGCGATGGCGTACTTTCGCTTTTTTCTAAAATTATTTTGTATGCATCCTGAACCGACTTCTTTTTCCAAGTATTATCCTCACTGTCAGGTTAGTAGGGTTACTAGCGCAGCATTCTTAATGAAAGCCATAAGTATTTTTATTTTGATAAAGCTATTTGTTCTCTTCCTTTAGGCAAGTTGTTTGAATTGTAAATTGCCGTTTTATAGTTAGCTGGACTTCCCAAGCTTAACTAGACACTATTCAAGTATATTAGTCACTATTATTAGGGAAAAAGATGTCGCTTGATGCCTTAAATGTTGAATATGGAATTCCTGGTTTTATTGAGTTTAAAGAGGAGAAGTCTGGATTTATTTTTGCTCATATAAAAAACTGTTTTGGTAGGGCTGAGGTATCACTATATGGTGGCCAGGTGACGCATTGTCAACTTGTGGATGATGAGTCTATTTTATGGATGAGTCCCTTATCGAGATTTATCCAAGGGAAGGCAATTCGGGGAGGTATTCCTATTTGTTGGCCCTGGTTTGGGCCGCACCCTAATGACTTATTGCTCCCTCAGCATGGTATCGCCAGAATATCTAATTGGTCTTTGGTGGATACGTGCTTATTGGAAGGAGAGCGAGTGAGGGTTGTATTGCGTTGTGATCAAGACAAAATCGACCAACTTGATGAATGGAAGGGGGTTGAATTGGAGCTAAGCATTACTTTGGGTAAAACCCTTAGGCTCGACCTTTGTACGCGCAACCGGAGGCGTGAAGCTGTTGAGGTAGGTGGGGCATTACATACGTATTTTCGGGTTGCAGATATCCACCAAGTTATTGTACAAGGTCTTGAGGCAACAGATTACCTCGACAAATTAGATCAATATAAGCGCAAGTTTCAGGCAGAAAATGTGGTTTTTACGGGTGAAACGGATCGAGAGTATCTGAATACAAAGTCTGACTGCATTTTGATAGACAAGGTTAAATCAAGAGCCTTGAATGTGAGCAAAGAAGGCAGCACTACAACAGTTTTGTGGAATCCATGGCAGGTCAATTCAGAAAAAATGGCTGACTTTTCTGATGATGGTTTTAGAAATATGGTGTGTATTGAGGCTGCGATTACATTGAATGATGTACAGATAATTGCACCTGGAGAAAGTCATAGTTTGAGTCAAACTATTGAACTTTTATAAAGACAGGACACATCGGGTAAGGTGAGTTGATGACTTGAACTTAGATATAGAACTTAAAGAGATTGGTGCTATCTTAGCAATTGATCTAATCTAATGTTTATGAGTGTTCTTAATGATTTTAGTGAATAAAATATTAATGCTCTGATTCTGTAAAATATAGCGCATATGAGCTTTATTGTTTCAAGTGTGATGTTTTTGTTGATAGGTTAAATTTCTGGCGCGTCTAATTGAAGCTATTCAGTTAGGGGTCGTTTTAAATATGGGAACAAGGTAAGTGTATTGAAAAATGATAAAACGATCATTCAGAATAAAGAAAACAACTACCCTGAAGATAAAACGGTTATTTTTAAGCCTGCTGAACAAGCCCCTATAGAAAGTAATGATGACCACACAATCGTTTATCAACAGTCTGATTTGGCACCTTTAGTGGAGCCAATTCAAACAAGTGAGAATAGACCTGTTCAGGAGGTTCTTAGTGGCGCTTCTTTACCTTATATTGGCGATACAATTCGAGACAGGTTTGTGCTTGAAAGTCTTTTAGGTATCGGTGGAATGGGGGCTGTTTATCGCGCAATTGATAAACGTAAACAAGAAGCTAAAGACGAAAACCCTTATGTTGCGATTAAGTTATTAAGTGAAGACTTCCGACGCCACCCAAAAGCATTTATATCTCTTCAACGAGAAACCCAAAAAACCCAAACGCTTGCTCATCCAAATATCATAACGGTCTACGATTTTGACCGAGATGGTGATGTGGTATACATGACGATGGAGCAGCTGGAGGGCAAAACGCTTGAGGAAATAATTAGGGAGAATGCTGGTGCAGCTTTAGACAAACAGCAAGCTGTTTCAATTATACGCGGTATTGCGACAGGTTTGTCGTATGCGCACAGTAAAGGTATTGTCCACTCTGATCTTAAGCCTGGCAATATCTTTGTTACCAAAACCGGGCAGGTTAAAGTATTGGATTTCGGTATTGCACGTGTTGTGCAAGAAAATGCAGTCGAAGACCAGTTCGATGCGGGTGAGTTAGATGCGTTAACGCCAAGTTATGCCAGTATTGAAATGATTAACCGTTGTGAGCCTGATCGACGTGATGATATTTATGCTTTAGGTGTTATTGCTTGTGAGCTTTTGGGTGGGGCACACCCTTATAAAAGATTAATGGCCACTGAGGCATTAGAACAAAAGTTATTACCAAAACTTCCCGGTGTTGGCCGTTTACTGAAGAACGTTTTAAATAGTGCGGTTGAGCTCGAAATTGAGAGTCGTATTGAGTCGCTTGATAAATGGTTAAAAAAATTAGATTTTGCGCTAAGTGGTTACAAAAAAGTGTTTGGGGTATTGGTATTAGTTATTTGTGCTGTCATTGGCGGTTTGTTATTTCTGGATATTGTCAGGGAACCAGAAATTGCATTACATGACTTAACACCAGCGATGCAATTGTCATTTAATGAATATTTAAATGAAGCAAATGTTGCGATGTCCTTTGATGATGTCAACGGGGCATTATTCTATCTCGATAAAGCCTATAAAATTCACTCACAAAATGATGAAGTAACAGATTTTATTAAAATTATGCTAGTGAAGGTAGAGTCATCTATTGAGTCAAAGAATGTAAGTGCAGAGGAGGTGAAAGAAGTTTTATTAACTTTGAATGAATATGAAGCTTTCCAAAATGACAAAATTCAAAGTCGATTGAAGAAACTAATTCCTTAATTTTTTATTAAATTTTCTAAATTCTGTCGATCTTTGCGTGATGACCTCTTATGCATAAAATTGTCGTCCAGACGTATTTTTAGATAGGAATGTATTTTTTTAATGACCGCATTGGTAAAAAATATGGATTCCGGTTCGAGCGGCATTTACTTAAGGCTTTAATACTGTTTTGTTGTGGATGAACGAGGTGGGTGCCAGTGTTTGTATGGCACTATGATTTTTGGCATTCGTTTTTCTAATCCAACCTACTTTTATACTGTACAAATTTTCAGCGTTTAAATTTTTTTTAGGCTGTGAGTGTGAGAAACGAACTCCAATAATGCACATTACGTGAAAATTTTCGGGGCTTTTGGGTTTAAGTAAGTATTATTCGATTTCAGCTTCTTATTTGACTGGAATAAATAGTGGCTTTCATGCAAAGGCCTTTATTAGGCCAGCGGAGTATAAAAAAGTAACATGCCTAAAGGTTAATGTCTGAGTTTTCAGCAAGTATTGCTTTTATTTCGACCCAAAACAAAGGCCAATTTTGGTGGTCTGCACCTTCAATAATAAAGCGTTGAGATTTTCCTTCTATAAAGAATTTTTGTGCGGAGATGGCTGGAACATTTTCATCTTCATCCCCATAAAAGTGATAAGC
>JBLHVH010000280.1:0-3651 GCA_047628385.1 Oleiphilaceae bacterium | reverse complement strand
GGTTTATGCCATTCATCTCTTTTATTCGCGCTAATCATTGATAAAACAGCGAAAGCTAAAAATGAACCAAATAATACCATTGACGCTAAGTCGCCATTAATCAACAGATGAGCAATCGCCCAAACTTTTACCGCAATCAACATTGGGTGCCTAATTTTTCGTTTAAAGTTTGAGGGAAAATAAGCCGCAACCAATAAAACCATTGCTGGAAGCATTAGAAGCTTCGTTAAAACCCCTAACATTTGAGGTGGTTGCCAAATCTCGATAAATGGCGCATTTACTTTTCCGATGACGATCAAGGTAAAACTGGCTAGAGAAATAACAGAAAATATACCGTTATACTTTGGTGCGCCTAAACGCTCGATTAATAGGGCTCGCCGACTCTGAAAAGCAGGAAATAGATGAATCGCGGTAAAAATTAATAGTCCTAAAATCAGCAATGCCATAATTTAATTCCAATGTCTTTTTTGTTAAAATAACTAACTCGATCAGCAAACCTATCAGTATAAATATAGTTTATAGATAAAATATCGCCTTCGCAGCAGTATTACTTAGGATCGTACTTGGAATTATCAATAAGCCTACTAAGATAAATAGTATGAAAAATATCTTACAACTATTAACCGGTACGCTATATAAAAACTATGAAAGATCTTGAATCAAAAAATTTACTCACTATTATCGGACTAATAATTTGCTTTCCGGCATTAGAATTAGTCTTTAGTAGTTTAGGTATCCCCCTTGCGATATTAGGTAAAAGCCTCATTATTATTGTAACGAGTATTATCGCGGCCATTTGGTACCAAACTCAAATTGTTAGACCAATAGAACATTGCACTGAACAATTGTCATGCGCCGAAGGTGATACCGTAGACTTTTCAGTACGAATTAAACTAGATAAAGTAAACCAAGACTTTCTTCCTCTTTTTACCATGATCAATAACCGGCTTTGTAATACCGAAGACGTGATACATAATCTACATGCTAGCATATCTCGCTTGACACCAATGAGTACAGAGCTAGCAGAAACCTTTGGTTCGATGAACCAGAATACCGTTATGCAGGCACACCATGGAAAAATCCTGAGCAGTTCAATTAATGACATGCTGGCGGCCACCGAAAATATTGATCATGACATTCAACATATAAATGAAAATATTTCAGGCATGAGCTCCGACATTAAAGACTTCAGCACCCACTTAGGTGAAACAGTTCACTCGATTAGTACCATCGAAAAACACATTGAAGAGTCAAACTCTGTACTTTCCGACTTACGAGATGATAGTAATAAAATTACTAAGATTATTGAAGAGATTACCGGTATTGCTCAACAAACCAACCTTCTAGCTTTAAATGCTGCCATTGAAGCGGCAAGAGCCGGCGAACAAGGAAGAGGGTTCGCAGTGGTGGCTGATGAAGTACGTTCGCTTGCAGAACGCACGAGTGGTTCAGCGGAACAAGTAAAAGGTATTGTTGATAGTATTTATAGTGGTACGCATAATGTTTCTGAGGTGATGAAATCAAGCCAGGATGACATTAAAACAACAACAATCAGCGCCCTAGCCTCCCAAGAAGAGCTACAAAAAACTGAAGCGGCTATTGAAGATATTCGTCAATTAGCGGATAAAATCACACTTTCGATGCAAAAGCAAAATGAGACAGAAGCTACCTCAAAACATTCTGTTGATGCTCTGATGAACCTAAATAGTGAGGCGCTCCTTCATACTAACGTAAAATCAATCACCGATGATGACTTAAATAAGTTATTAAATAGTATTTTGTCTAAGCTTACTAAACTACATGTAAAGGATGTAGAGCATTCAGTGCAACGGCGCAACAAAATTAGAACAGAAACAAACACAGTAGATAATTCTGCGACATTGTTTTAGTCATTGGAGGCGTTAGCTTAAGGTTTCCAATAATCTTACATAAATAAGTTTAACTAATGATATCCATCAAATGGATTTCAAAAATCAAGATTGCTTTGGGAGGTATTGTAGGAGGTGATCCTGCTTCCCCATAAGCTAGTTGATAAGGTACAACAATTCGCCATTTTGACCCGACCTTCATTAGCTGCAGTGCTTCACCCCAAGCGGGTATAACTTGTTCTAATGCAAATTCAGCAGGTTCATTTCGCGTAATTGAGCTATCGAAAACCTGACCATCAATAAACGAACCATGGTAATGAACCTTGACAGTTTGTTTACTGTTTGGCGTATCGCCGTCTCCCACTTCAAATATCTCATACTGCAAACCTGTCTCCGTCGTCAAAACCCCTTCGCGTTTAGAATTGTCATCTAAAAATGACTGACATAAAAATTGATATTTTTCAGCACGTTCTTGTTCAAACTTTATACGGCTCTCTTTCACTACATCATAAGCTTCATTTAATTCATTTTCAGAAAGTAACGAAGGTTCACCCTGATAACATTGGCGCAATGCCATCACAGCAGCCTCTACATCCATCCCTTCAAATTTATTTTTTTGAAGCTGTCGACCAAACTGCCAACCGAACCCATAGCTCACTTTTTGTTCAAATGTTTCTGGTTTCTTACTATTTTTTTCTGACATGGTTATTTTTACCGTTGCGACTAATTTAACTGACAAAACTTATATCTTAAGTCATTTGAGGAACATTAAAGGCGAACCCATGCGAAGCTTAAACATAGATACTTTAAAATGAAGGCTAGCATAGCGGAGATTTCATTATTCTAATAGCATAGAATATTACGCCACTCGTAAAATAATTCATCAACGTTCATTTTCAACAACTAACGCAAGCAAGCAATTAACAGGTTAAACCATGAGCTCAAGTTACTTCATTCCAGATGGTTCTACTGAAGTATTATATGAAGTTAAAAAGAGTAAATTCATCACTCGATTATGCTACGCCAAGGACCGAGCTCAAGCGATGACGGTCCTTGCACAAGCAAAACAAGACTATCCTGATGCACGCCACCATTGCTGGGCATATTTAATCGGCTCACCGACAGCACCTAAGCTAATTGCCATGTCCGATGATGGCGAGCCATCTGGTACAGCTGGAAAACCGATTCTGAACGTAATGCAACATAAAGAAATTGGTGATGTCATGCTTGTGGTAATTCGTTATTTTGGTGGTATAAAATTAGGTGCCGGTGGCCTGGTGCGTGCTTATTCTCATGCAACACAACACGCTTACGATCAAGCCTCGACACAACTTCAGATACAGCTTGAAAAGCACAGCCTTTATTGTATTTTTTCTGATGAACACACTATTCGTCACTGGCTAAGCCTTCATGATGGAGAAATCCTCAATGCGACTTACACTCAACACGTTACGTTAAACATTGCGCTAAAAGAAAAAGATGTAACTGCGTTAAGGAAATTTCTTGGTGCATTTAAAAACTCACAGTTATTTGAAATAGCGCCGAATAAACCTTCAGCCTAACTCGACACAATTGATGCACTCTCCTATTATTCTTACTAAGCCGAAGTTTAAGTATCTTCCATTTTTACGACACGGATTAAAGTTGAGGTATATATCTATGATCAGATCACTCACTATCCTGCTATTGTTTTCTGCCCTACTATTTAGTTTATCCAGTGCGGCTAAAATTGAAACCAAAGAAGAAAAAGACAAACCAATTCGAATTATCACCAACAATTGGA
>JBLHVH010000279.1:0-3682 GCA_047628385.1 Oleiphilaceae bacterium | reverse complement strand
CGGCACCGCTGCATCAATTTGGATCACAAATTTTAACTAGCACAAATAGATTTATAAATTCTATACGTTACTTAATATTGGTTAGTTAACCATACGTGACTATACTCAATCTATTTGGCATAATGCCCATACTTTTAGTCGACCAGAATTTATTCATTTAGAAAGAGACCAAAATGGATAATCTGCTCTGGCTAATCCCTCTCAAAGTTACAGGAGACCACCGTGACTGATAAAAAAGCCCAGTTATTGGTTGATGGAAAAACCATCGATTTACCCATTTATTCTGGTTCTGTAGGCCCAGATGTAATAGACGTACGAGGCCTGGTATCTGAAGGCGTATTTACTTATGACCCTGGGTTTGTATCCACTGCGGCTTGCGAATCAAAAATCACCTATATTGATGGTGATAAGGGTGTATTGCTACATCGTGGTTACCCAATAGAACAGCTAGCTGAAAGTTCTGATTACCTAGAACTATGTCATTTATTACTTCATGGAGAGTTACCTACGCCTGAAGAGGCTGAAAGTTTCCGAGCAACTGTACGTAACCATACAATGGTTCACGATCAAGTTAACCAGTTCTTTAGAGGTTTTAGACGTGATGCTCACCCTATGGCAATTATGTGTGGTGTCGTTGGAGCACTATCAGCATTTTACCATGAATCAATGGATATCTCTGACGAGAAACATCGTGAAATTGCAGGTTTCCGCTTAATTGCTAAAATGCCGACTATTGCAGCAATGTGTTATAAGTACTCGATTGGCCAGCCTTTCATGTACCCTAACAACGACCTTGATTATGCTGAAAACTTCTTACATATGATGTTCAGCACACCAGCGGGCGATAAAAAGGTTGACCCTGTCATCGCAAAAGCGATGGACAAAATTTTTATGCTTCATGCTGATCATGAGCAAAACGCTTCAACGTCAACCGTTCGTTTAGCTGGTTCAACAGGCGCAAACCCATTTGCGTGCATTGCATCAGGTATTGCTGCACTTTGGGGGCCTGCTCACGGTGGCGCCAACGAAGCTGTTTTAACAATGCTAAATGAAATTGGTGATGAATCAAGAATTGATGAGTTTGTTGCGAAGGCAAAAGACAAATCTGACCCATTCCGCTTAATGGGCTTTGGTCATAGAGTTTACAAAAACTTTGACCCTCGCGCTAAAGTAATGCGTGAAACCTGTGAAGAAGTTCTTGGCGCATTAGGATTAGAGAATGATCCTTTGCTTAAAATTGCACGTAGACTTGAGCAAATTGCACTTGAAGACGAATACTTTATATCTAGAAAACTTTACCCTAATGTAGATTTCTACTCGGGTATTATTTTAAAGGCTATCGGTATTCCAGAGTCTATGTTTACAGTAATTTTCGCTATGTCACGTACCATTGGTTGGTTCTCTCATTGGAACGAAATGGTAAGTACCGACTACCGAATAGGAAGACCTAGACAGCTTTACACAGGCCATGCTAAACGAGACTACCCTAAAGCATAACCTTGATTTTGATTAAAAAACCCGCTTTTGCGGGTTTTTTAATATCTAGAAAATTTAAACTGTACTATTTATCACACCCAATTTTGCTGCGTTTGTATTTTCAATGATTGTGTTTGTACTGATGATTATCATCGTCTGTTTCAGCATCCCCATATAAACGTGAGTCACTGCTTAAGTAATACCACTATCAATAATCATATTAATAGCATCTAGATCGAATAGATCACTGGTCGATGAATCGACTAAACACTCCGCTTCAACCACCATTATATCTTCCAGTATTGATCATTCAACATCTATTCGATCTATTTCATATGCTCTTCTTTGTGCATTTGTTTGCCTTTAACCAGCGCCCTCAAGTAATGTAATTTCAATATGATTACTTTCAAATAAATGAAGGTCTTTTTAAACCAAAGCACACGAAGTCTTTAATAAACATTATTTGATTGAAGTTTTTGAAGAATTACATTTCTGGAAAGTGAGCTCATTTCTTTTCGTCCTATTTTTTTGGAGTCCATAGGTGGAAGAAAATGAACATGCGCATATATCTGATCAACTAGAAACATTCGCGCTAACGTTTCACCAAAGGTGTCATCATCGATGTATGCCGGAGCTGGCAATAGCTTACCACTAGCATTGGTATAGTGAATAACGATAGCCTGGACTGGCCTGCCTGTACGGACCGCTGCCTCATAAAACATAGGATAAAAAGGAAGTACTGTTCTCCCAACGGAAGTTGTACCTTCAGGAAAAACATGAACTGAACGCCCTTCATTTAATTTTTTTTCAATAGCTGGTAGTGATCTATAGGCATGAAATTTATTATCTCTGTTAATAAAAACTGACTGCATTCGCGCGGTAAATGTGCCTAAAAGTGGCCAGTTTTCTAAATCATGTCGTGCAATAAAACTTAAAGGCTTTATACCCGATAAAACAATCGTATCAAGCCACGAAATATGATTCGAAACAAACAGACCATGCTCAGACATAATCTCACCAGACACACTTACCTTCACATTCATAGAATAATTTAAATCCTTAACCCAAAGCGAAAAAATTTCGAAATCGTTGAGATATTTAGATTTAATTTTAGAAATAGAAGGAAACCTGTAGCACGACGCTATAAATGCGCCACCTGACAATAAATTAACCCCTAACCGGGAGTAACGTAAGCCTTGCCTCAATTTTATTCTTATCGAGATACCGTGTGATTTTTTTTTAGACTTAAAAAAATCAAACATTAAGGTTTAACGGCGTCACGCAAGAACACCCAGCTAGATTCTGTTGATTCCTCTTTACTAAAATAATACCCCGCATAATTAAACTCTTTTAGAGCTTCTACCTTGGTTATTTGATGATCTGCTGCATACCGGACCATTAAGCCGCGCGCCTTTTTTGCATAAAAGCTTATAATTTTATATTTATCACCTTTGAAATCCTTAAATATAGGTGTGACAACGCGAGTATTTAACTTTTTTTCTTGTACCGATTTGTAATATTCATTAGAGGCAAGGTTAACTAATACAGCCCCATCATCTAACTCTTTATTCAAACAAGACGTTATTTTATCGCCCCAAAAATCATAAAGACTACTAAAACGATCTGATTTAATTTTAGTACCCATTTCTAGTCTGTATGCCTGCATTAAATCCATTGGTTTTAATAAACCGTATAGACCCGACAAAATTCTAACGTGAGATTGAATGAAATCAAGCTCAGTTTTGATCATTGTTTCAACGGCTAAACCTGTATAAACATCTCCCTTAAAAGCAAAAATAGCTTGTTTTGAATTTTGCTCTGTAAATGGAAGCACCCAATCATTAAAGCGCTGTACATTGAGTTTAGCGATTTTTTCACTCACCCCCATAAGCTTATTAAGCCCATGCCAATCATAATCACGCATTACGCTGATTAGTTCTTTTGATTCAGTCAAAAATTCGGCATTGGTAAATTCTGACGTAAGACTAGATGATTCAAAATCTAATGTTTTTGCGGGGGATATTAAAAAAATCATGAGTACCTTTAATTATTCACTGGCTATCGGTTTAATGAATTGAATTAGTTTTTCTGTATGAATCTAGTAGTGTTCCTAGCGCGTATGCTTGTCAATAAAAGTTAGGCTTTTTACTGACAGAATACCTATAAAATTTACTACATAATTTATGCTATAAACTATGCAGTAACA
>JBLHVH010000278.1:0-3723 GCA_047628385.1 Oleiphilaceae bacterium | reverse complement strand
GAAGTAGCTAATGTTATGCTTATACTGCCACCAAATGATTATCCCAACGGTGAGAATGCATCGTCAATTCTTTAAGCTCATTACTCAACAGGGATAATAAATATAGCTGGCCACTACCAGAACTCAGCATTACATGATTAGGTAATGGCGCCTGGGCGATACCGCCAACATCAGGCACCTTTATATCTCGCAACCAACAGCCAGACCTTACATCCCATAAAGTGACACGATCACCACGAGGCGAAGAACTCACAACATGTTGATTATTTGAAGAAAAAGATACACTCGCAATATAGTTTTTCAAACGCCGCTGGTCTAGTAACGATTGACCACAAAAAGGCACCAGATCTTTACCTTGTTTATGGCTATACATCAAAGGATAGTCACTTTCAGTACCTCCCTGAAATTGCGCACCCACTACCACCACATCCTCATTATTAACCGATAAGTGCCGCAAGCTAAGCTGATGGTTAGGTGGTTGAACATGACTCAACTCTTTCCCTGATCGACTATCAATATAAGTAAGACGTGGTGACATCGTTTCTATGTTCAGCTTAATTCGACCATAATCTGGATGCGTCTCGATCCCCCCATTCGCCACCACAAGTGTCGCGCCATCTGAAAGTAAGGCTAGCTCGTGGGGGCCAATACCATGACTATCAAACTCACGAACCCTCTTAAAGCCTTGAGTTACATCATAAACTCCGATAACACCACGCGCAGCTTCATAATCGTTCTCTGTCGTAAATAACAAAGATTGGTTATGATTGAAAACACCATGCCCATAAAAATGCCGACCTGGAGATTCATTTATTTTAGAAATTATTATATTTTTTTGGGTATCTAGCACTAACATCCACGAACCCGGTCTACGTGCAAAAAAAACAACGAAGCGACCATCTTTTGAAAAAGTGGCGGCATGCCCTCTTGAAGAAACTTTGTGCGCCTGAATTAGGACACCTACGGAAGAAAATAGCCCAACATAATGCTGATCTTTATAGTCAGTAAATGCACTTGCAAAACTCTTAGCTGCTAGTGCATTAGCTGGCATATATGGAATTGTTACGCTACCAATAAGCAAGCCTGCTTTTGCAAAAAAGCGCCGCCGACTAATCTCCATCATGAGCATTAAACCTGAAATTAATATCTACTGCTTTGGCATAATCTAACTTCAGTATTAAATACAATGTGGCAACTTCCTCATTTAGCGATTCTAGTTGGTCAGTTTTTTCAAGTGTAATTAGCTCATAAGCTGATAATGTAATTTTGCCTAAGCGTTTAAAAATTCTTCTAAACATGTGCCTAATACGATTATCAAGCGCTAAATTTTTTGGAGTTTTTTGCATCAAAAACCAAGAAAACCCTTTATCCATTTCATACATTCGACGAGCAGATATCAGGCTTGCCTTTATATTTTCAATCGAGTGGCGACTCCTCCATGATTCCAGTACCCAAGGATTAATCAATTCTGTACTTTTTTTCAATTTATCATCGAGACCGAGCGGCTTTGAAAGCTTATTTTTATAGACTGCCCCTAAAGACATTACCCAGCCACTATATAATTTTTCTAACTGCCGATTAAAATCTAAATTCTGCTGGGTTGTGCTAGAAGTCTCTAGCCAGCGCTCAGCATATAAAGACTCCCAGCTCACCTGTAAATCTTTAGAGTGATTTAATAAATTTTGCGATGTTACCAATACAATATCACACAAATAGGGCTTAGCATGATAAGCAGGTGCCTGACCTATACTTTCATCGAATAATAAATATTCAATCGCACTTAAACCCTGAATAGCAATACTCGCTGATGCTAGTTCTTCGGCTGAGATGGCTTTATTTCGACCCGATAGACGTGATTTAAATTTGCGTGATACCAAGTTGATCGGGTCTGGCCAGAATTGAAAGCGCCAACTGATATTTTTTTCGTCAATTGGTCCATAGTTGATTGCTGAGAGTGAAGACCAAGCTTTCATCGCTTCTTGCCATGTATGCTGAGCACTCAAATAAGTTTTTTCATTTATATTCTCGCACAATTTAACAAGTGCTAACGTTAGCTCAGTCGCCGCTTTAGACATCGCTTGATGTTGCGGGACTATAAGCTCATTAGATATAGTTTTGAGCAAATTATATTCCGCAGATTCAGACTCAATTGCGACAACCGTGAATGTTTGACAGATAAGTACCCAGAAAAGAAAAACTAAACGTACAAGTTTATCAAACCTTTTCATATCGACCTCAGAAGTATTAAAAATTATTCAATGAGCTCGGCTCGAACGGTGAAATTCCCCCGCATGAATGTTTGAAGTGATTTTTCTGACAAAGCCAGAAATATTATGTATTGAACAACAAAAAGCGCTATATCAACATGAACTATTTGATAATTAAGACCAAAACGTGAAGCGTTTACTTTAAATCATTAGTTTTTTCATATTTATAAGTACGATAAAACCTTAAACTAGAGGTAAGTTTATAGCTATTATCAATTAAGTTCGACAACAAAAAAAATATTTATGATTGCTTTAACTGTAAAGCAATATAAAAGAAAAACACCAAATAATAATTATGAGAAGAATGTTTATATAGCTAGAGTATTGGATCTTATGATCGCAGTCATTCTTACTGTATTAGCTAGCCTAGCTATTTACCGAAATAGCCGTTTATATCAATATCATCAAACAAGTCAAATAGATTTCTACGCGCCGGCTACTACCTTAGATAGCCCCATAAATGGAATAATAACGTCAAGTTTTGAATATAATGTTAAAATCGATGAGCTAAAAGAAGCTCAAGCGTTCTCAGCAACACAATTGTTACCATAAAACGTCAGTTTGGTAATTTAAATGCCGATAGATTTAACTGGTTAAGAGAAGCATGCGCGCAGTATTTAATTGGTGAGATAGAACACATTGGTAACAAGCATCAATGCAGCGCTAACTGCCAAAAAGAACTGACAGTACTCATATTAAAGTCGAATTTAAAAATACCTCATATTGCAGATACTTACACTAATAAAGTAATTTTTATCGTAAAGAATAGAGATAATTCTCAGCATAATTAATGCCAGAGAATCAGCCGCACAGAGCTAGCTAAAAAACTAAAGTAATCACGCAAAATATGACACTTGAAGCAAGTCTAAATCGAGGTGGCGTTATGACTTAGATAAGCTGGACGTTAACTTATTGAATATTTATAACTTCGACGACACTAAAATTTAAGCGGTAAGTTTAAGTGTGTCATTTTGAATAAAGGCATTAAGCTTTGTAATACACTTAGTAGAAGGCGTTTTATCGGATAAGAACAAACTTGGTACGTCACCATATTCATCTAGCAATACGTCCAATACTGGGCAGCCGCCTTCATCACTAAGATCAATCACCCATGTTGATATATTCGACCCTATTCTCTGTAATGTACCCATGTCTGTAGGTCCAAATACATGGACATTCAAATCATAATCGATTAACAAAGCTTGTATTTGATGAGAATAAGCAACTGACTTTGAATACAACCCTAATGTTGTAACAATTAGATCGCTTGCAGAGGGCGTGTCTGATTGTAAAGTAGGTAAAGAAGGAGAAGCCGTTAATTTTTCCGATAACTGTAAATCGCAATTAACGCCATAAGGGTTTGCTTCGGATAATTGATATTTATTCTTATCAGCGCTTAGACCAAAAGCCGGAAGACTAGCATTGCTTGAGCTTAAATGATGATTATGCGCTTTGG
>JBLHVH010000277.1:0-3743 GCA_047628385.1 Oleiphilaceae bacterium | reverse complement strand
GCGCAGTCGTCGGGCAACCAAAATTTTCAATTAAAGCAAAAGAAAAAGAAGACCCTTACTTTGGCAAAGTACATATATTTAAGCACCAATTAGAAATCCTTTTGCCAATTCAACTCTCTGATGGTGAATCAGATGTAGAAATGAAAATCAGCTACCAAGGTTGTGCCGATGCGGGACTTTGCTATCCGCCCAAACATCAATATGTCCTGTATACGCCGAACAAAAACCTGGCACAAAAAGAACCGTCACAAAAAGAATCTGCACCCTCAATAGTAACGCCACAAACACCTATCAGCTCTTCCAATGCAAGCGATAGCACGCATGACTTTGAAGACGCTGACAGTATATTCAGTTTTTTACAGAATGGTAGCTTGCCTGTCATCATCGGTATATTCTTTTTATTAGGGCTTGGGCTAACATTCACACCCTGTGTTTTCCCAATGATTCCAATTATAACCAGTATAATTGCGGGCCAAAAAGCGCCAACCGTTGCGAAATCGCTCACGCTATCTATCACTTATGTATTAGGCATGGCGATCACCTATGCGACTGCTGGCGTAATTACTGGCATGCTCGGCGCTAGCGCAAATATTCAAGCGGCTTTACAAGACCCTTATTTACTTGCCGTATTTGCAACCATTTTTATTTTACTCGCATTAGCAATGTTTGGTTTATATGAACTTCAATTACCTGCATCTATTCGTGATCGATTAAATACTAAAAGCCAAAAATTACATGGCGGCCATATAATAAGCGTTTTCTTCATTGGCGCTTTATCTGCGTTAGTCGTTTCACCTTGTGTGTCTGCCCCACTTGCAGGCGCACTTCTTTATATTAGTAGTACTGCCGACGCAGTCATTGGTGGTGCCTCTTTATTCGCGCTAGGCATAGGTATGGGTGTGCCTTTAATTATAATTGCAGTGGGAGGTGGTAAATTTTTACCTAAAGCCGGCGCATGGATGGACAACGTGAAAGCAGTTTTTGGAGTCATGCTCATTGCGGTTGCAATTTGGTTAATTAGTCGTGTTATTCCTGCTGAGGTTTCATTAGGCCTTTGGGCGATATTAGTTGGCTTAACAGCGACTCAAATGGGCGCTTTTGATGCCGCTAAGGCGGGCTGGCAAAGAATTTCAAAAGGACTAGGAATTCTTCTTGCACTCTATGCCGCAATGCTTACCATTGGAGCCTTTACTGGGGCAAGCAACCCTTTAAAACCGCTACAAATGCTGGATAACGGTAGCACTAATAACTACCAACAAATTTCTATGCAAAAAAACAAAGTTGAGTTTGAAATTATTTATGACTTAAAAGGCTTAAACCAACATTTACGCATCGCAAAAGAAAAAGGACTCCCAGCTGTGGTCGACTTTTATGCTGACTGGTGTATTAGTTGTATCGTAATGGAAAACCAAGTATTTCCTCTTCCTGAAATACACAGCAAGCTTAATCAGTTTTACTTGATTAAAGCAGACGTCACAGAGAATTCTGATAAAAGCCAAGCTTTACTCGAACATTATGGTCTATTTGGGCCCCCGTCTATATTACTATTTAATAAAACGGGAGAGGAGCGAGACGACCTTAGAATAGTGGGTGAAATTAGTAAAGAAGCGTTTGAAACTCGCCTAATAAATGCATTAAAATAAGTATTTTTGATGAACGGCACCGTGACTTAGTATCACTCTGGTCAAGGGCTTATCTCGATTATTTAGATAAAAAACGGTGATAAAAATATGACGATAGAGCGAATGTCTAGCAATCATTACTAGAACATTTCTAACTCGCCTTCATCTAGCGATTCATTATCGTCATATTCTTCAAGACTGAATAACATATCGTCCTCAAACACTTCGATTGATACATGAAAACCGCAGGTCTCGCCATCCACATCAAAATACAAACTCATTATCTCACCATTTTTTGATAACAAATGGCTAACATCTGAACCAAAATAACTTGTTGGCAGCCCCAGATCGACCTGACAGTTATGCAATAATAGCTTGTTTTTAATCCTACCCACTAACTGGTTAGAAAGCTCAGAAATCCAATCTTCCAAACGCTCTTCATCAACACCTGTTATATCCTCCTGCACTGGGTACGTTAATGCCAAAACAGAAACAGGAAACTGTAAACAAATAATTAATTCTAAATCTTTTGAACCGGCATCAATACAAGCAACAGGCACATCCATTAAATCGCCTCTATCGCCCTCTATTTTAAACGCCAAATTACTAAGGCCTGTCAGCAAACCTTTACAGGAATCTACAAATAAGCCCTGAACACACTGAACAACTGCTAGATTAGTCATAAACTGACCTCGAATACTTTTTCTATGTCTCGTTTTTTGATTTGCACAGTTCGGCCACTTTTAGGGGGTATTAGTTTCACTTTATTATCAAAAAAAAGTGTAGATCAAAAAACTTGTTTGTAACAAGATAGTCCACACACAAAGAATAGCAACTGAACAATCATTTTATAAGTATAAGTTTTAATTCAGCTTTTTTTAATAATATAAAAAAATTGTTGACCTATTTCTTCTTGGTATACTAGATCATGACCAAGAAACTGGCAAAATTTTGGAATATCTCGTTGAGTCGCCGGGTCTGATGCGATAACTTGAACCAGCTCACCAGCGACCATTTCAGAGATTTTAGAGTGCAACATCATAATAGGCTCTGGACAATAAAGACCTAATGTATCAAGTTTATATTTGTATTCCATGATTCTCACTTTAGACTATACTGAATTGACAGTTCGTAATTTAAATAGTGCCAGAACGGCAAGTCGACCGTTACAGTAGATTTGACTCTTCATTCAGTCACTAAATAACAACTCATTCAAACAACTATTGAATAGGCTACACATGATACGCGTTATTATCGACAGATTCATCGCTGAGTCTTTAGAAGCACACTATGAAGTCACCGCAAAACAAACACTTCAAGCAGCAATTCAATCTCCTGGGTTCATTTCTGGAGAATCTTTAAAAGATGTTCAAAATGAACGTCACCGTGTCGTACTTTGTAATTGGCGCAGCCTCCAAGACTGGCATAAATGGATAAGTTCCCCTGAGCGAAAAAAAATGATGGAGCAATTAAATTTAATGCTTGAAACGCCCGAGAAAGTGACAGTTTTAGAGCTTCCTTATTGAAGATTATTGATAAACGGGCTTTTTCTTCGGTTACAAGCCCATTCCTCTTGCCTAATGAGCACTTCCCTATACGCACTCTTAACATCAATGATCTATAATATAGTACTTACTCAAGTCTAAATCTTCGCGATTAAGTAAGTCGTATAACACATCTTTTTTTGCCGCTGAAAAACTTAATAAAGCATCTTTTGAAAACATGGCAACAGAGTCTACTTTTAGCCAAACCCAACGCATTAACAGGTAAACAATATCACGGACTGGCATGCCTGAGCGCTTAGAAAACTTAGCTTCGCGTAACATCGTATTAAAATGCAGAGTCTACCATGTTGAGCTAAATGTATTATAAATTTTAAGGTTTGCTTGGCTAAGTAAGTCAATGGTTAATGATGGTAAGTTCAAGGGCTTTGTGGCAAAATTCATTGGATGTATCTTGTTTTTTATTACTTCATCTAGACAACAAATACTTTACCACGATGACGTGTAAACCTATTTTAAATCAATAAGTTACTTTTTTTGTTGTCATTTTTAATTCCAAAACTTGAATTATTATTGCTTTTTGCCCCCAACTGGGTATCGTTTATTGAACCCCCATTAC
>JBLHVH010000276.1:0-3980 GCA_047628385.1 Oleiphilaceae bacterium | reverse complement strand
ATGTTCAATGGCTTTAAAAAAAATGATTTTGAAAACCTAGCCACCTTCGTTCAGTCAGCGCATGACGTTAAAGTATTAACTAAGTCAACTTCCGCTATTAACAGTGCAAAAGATTTAAAAGGAAAGAAAGTCGCTATTATTAAAGGTAGTGCAAGTGAGTATTTCTTAGATATGTTTTTGGCGATAGAAGGTGTTGAATTTTCAAGCTTAGTACTCGTTGATTTACCTGCCAACGAAATGTCTTTAGCGCTTGAGCAGAATCAAGTAGATGCCATCGTAGTATGGGAGCCTTTTGCTTATGAAGCCACTAGAAATCTCGGCGATGAAGCGGTTTTACTTTCTTCAAGTAATCTCTACGAACTCACGTTTAATCTATTGGCAAAAAAACAAACCACTACTATTAACCCGAAAACCACTATAAAAGTAATTACAGCCCTAAAGCAAGCGGTTGAATATATCAATGCCAACGAAGCTAAAGCACAAGCCTTATTAAAAGTGCGTCTTGGTCTTGAACAACAATTTATTGAATGGGTTTGGGCCGACTACCGCTATGATGTTGCGTTAAATCGCTCGTTAATACTCTCATTAGAGAATCAAGCGAGATGGGCGATTAGTCGGGGTCTTACCGATAAAGAAGTAATACCAGATTATCGCAAGTTGATGAACCCAGAATCCTTAGCTGCAGTCAGCCCACACTCTGTATCGTTCTAATCAATCTATTAGCGACTAAAGGAGTTAGTCAGCGTGAATCTTCGAAATAGATTATATGTTATTTCGACGACATCGATTTCGATGGCTTTGATCGTGAGTATGGCTGTTTATTGGGCGAATATAACCATTGCTAAGTCGTCAGATCGGGCACTTTTTGGACATGAAATAATCGCGGTGGTGAGTGAATTGGAGGCTGGCTTACGTGGTATTTTATCTTTTAATCGGGTAACAGAGCATGCTAAGTGGAATGGTGCGCATACTCAATTGAATCAGAAATTATTTAACTATCCTTTATTTACTAGTGAACAGAAAATGCTGATAAGAAATATCCAAGCTTCGTCTAAGAGCTTGACGGTATTGTTTTCTTATCTCAAAGATATTGAACCCGGAACCACAAAAAAAAACCAAGAACTGCGCAGGTATATAGCTGAAAGGCTATATGTTCAAATGGACGTTATTGTTGAAAATAGCCAGCGTCTTACATTGATAGCTCAAGATGATATTAACAAAACAATTAATAGAGTATCAATCGGGATTGTGGGGCTTTTATTAATTTTGGGCGCTGTGATGACAGTCTTTGCGCTGCATTTGGGTCATTACATCAGTGAGTCGATTACTACGTTAATGTTAGCAATGAAACACGTTGCAGCAGGTAAACTGGATACCCATGTTGACAGTAAAGGACGGGATGAAATAAGTCGGCTTGCTTCAGGTTTTAATGAAATGACGAGGCAGTTGATGGTCGCTACGGATACGCAATATTTATTGCAGCAGGACGCGGATAAACGTGCAAAAGAGCTAAAATACTTGGCACACCATGACGCATTGACAAAACTTCCAAATCGCTTATTGTTTGATGTGTTACTTGGGCGGTCACTCAAACATGCCCAACGACATGAACAAGGAGTCGCGGTTGTGTTTATGGATTTGGATAAATTCAAAAATATTAACGACTCCTTAGGCCATCCTGCCGGCGATGAATTATTGAAAATTCTTGCCCGTAGATTGACGAAATCATTGCGTAAAATAGATACGGTCACACGTATTGGTGGCGATGAATTCGTTCTTCTTATAGAAGAAATTAACCACATTAAAGATGCTGAAATCGCGATAAAGAAAGTCATTGCTGTTTTTGACGAGTCCTTCCTTTTGAAGGGGCATGAAATTATGATGACTGCCAGTATTGGGATTAGCCTCTACCCGATGGATGGTGAAGAGTCATCTATATTGATTAAAAATGCAGATGCAGCAATGTATCTTGCAAAGAATGAGGGCCGGAACTCATTTAAGTTTTATAACCATACGCTAACAAAAAATGCGTATGATCAGGTTTTTTTAGAGACCGCGTTAAGAGGTGCATTAAGTAGGAAAGAATTTTATTTAGTGTATCAACCTCAAGTAAGTATCGAGGATGGTGACGTGCTTGGGATGGAAGTTTTATTACGCTGGAATCACGTTGAATTAGGTCTAATTTCTCCCGAAGTTTTTATTCCTATCGCAGAAGCAAATGGCTTGATACATGATATAGGCGCTTGGGTACTTTTAGAAGCATGTCGGCAGGGGAAAAACTGGATCGATGCTGGGCTAAATTTTGGCAGAATAGCGGTGAATATTTCGGGACTTCAAGTAATGAAATCAGGGTTTTGTCAGGAGGTCGCTGACGTGTTGAGTTCAACTCAATTACTGGCTAAAAATCTCGAATTAGAAGTGACTGAAGGTTCAATCATGCAAAATACCGAACGCGCAATTCAGCACTTAAAAGCGCTACGCTCAATGGGTATTTTGCTTGCCGTTGATGACTTTGGTACAGGGTATTCTTCATTGAGCTATTTAAAAAGATTGCCCATTGATCGTTTGAAAATTGATCGCTCTTTTATCATTGATATTCCTGAAGATGAAGATGCCATGGTCATCGCTGAAGCAGTGATTGCATTAGGTGGGGCTTTAAATTTAGTTGTCGTAGCAGAAGGGATCGAAAATGAAGAGCAACTACAATTTTTAAAGGCGAGAGCTTGCCCCGTGGCACAAGGATTTCTGTTTAGTAAACCTATAACTGTCGAAGCGATGACCCAATACCTTCAAAAAGAAAATTCTCAAAAATAAACAACTTCAAAAAGAACAATCGATTTGAACCACTCGTCACCATAAGGATTATTTGCATAATCTTGGTTACGTAATAAAAAGTATTATTCTGAAGGAAACCATTCTTATACTTTTATACTCGAGTTTAGCTATAAACATGTATTTCAGCTCATTACATCAGCGGTATAATGACAATGAGTGGCTTTTATGCAAAGGTCTCAATAACAGGTTTTAACCTGACGTTATTTAGTTTATAGCGCTTTTATTTGTCATGATCGAGGGTGTTTCATGAACGAGTTGATGTGTCTTGCTCAGTTTTTTGCTGAGTTGACTGGCTTTGCCATCTGCTGCAATGAATTTATTGTCAATAAAGTTTTTTAAGTAGTGTGTATTAAGTAGGTGCCCGGTCGCATCATAGTTAAACATTCTTCCTGTGTAATTCGTTGTATTTCCAGCTACGCCGATTAGTGCAACGTAATCATGTTGATGACAAAAATGCTCAGTATAGACTTGCGGGAAATTGGATTGAGTCGCGCCGCTGGCAAACGTATACATTTCAAGCTTCTTGAATAACCTAAATCGACTTCCTGTCAGCTTTGAGGCAAGTTTATTGAGCGCCCCTGTTGCAATGATGCCGCCTTGTGAGTGTGCAATCAGAATTACTTTTGTATGGGTGTTTAATGCTTCTTCAAGTATCTGAGCGACACTGTCATCAAGTGTAGAGGTCGGTTGTAATGTTCTACCCATAATGCATTCCAATAGGTCAAGAACAAAGCCGTCAGATGGGTTGTGCATCAAATAAATTTTTCGCTGAAACAGGTCTGCTAATGCTTTTCCATTGAGCCTAAGTACGCTTCGGTCAGTACAAATACCATTTAGAAAAAACCATATTTCGCGATCGTTAATCGCTTGACCTTGTTTAGGCACTTCGTATGGCAAGTGAGGGACTTCTCTGAAAGGAGAGTAGCTTGGAAATATGGCCGAACCAACGGTTTTTGCAAAGTGATGAATTGACTCGTAGTTTTTTGCATTTAATTCAGACCAGAGCGCGCGTTTATCGATAGGGAGTATTACTTTAGGCAGGTAGGGTAAATTTTTAATGACTTGATTTGCACGCTGAAATACTTGAGATATTTTCATATTGGCGCTCCTTTCAAAATGATACAAATATGCTGGTTAATTTATTC
>JBLHVH010000275.1:0-4091 GCA_047628385.1 Oleiphilaceae bacterium | reverse complement strand
CCTATCAAACAAGTGTTAAAAGATATTTTAACTGCCTATAAATTGGGTATTAAAACCATGTATTATCACAACACCCGTGATGGTGCCAGTGATGATGTTGAAGTTGATGACGATGACTGTGCCGGCGGCGCATGTAAAATATAACTGCTGGCATAAACACAACAGTAATTCGCAATTATATGAGTTTAGATAACACTAGGCTCCTTATCACTCTTATTAACATATAACGGTGATACTTTAAGGAACAGTAAAAAATGACGTACACCACGTTTAACCAAGTCCCAAACAATGCCTTATTAGAACCCATGTTCTTAGGCAATAGCGTCAATGTGTCTCGCTATGATCAACAGCGCTATATGGCTTTTGAGAAATTAATTGAAAAACAATTATCATTTTTTTGGCGTCCTGAAGAAGTGGATGTATCAAAAGACAGATCAGATTGGCAAAACCTAACTGATTCCGAAAAGCATATATTTATTTCTAATTTAAAGTATCAAACGCTATTAGATTCAATGGCTGCTCGCTCTGTTAATGCTGTTTTCTTACCGTTAGTTTCGTTACCTGAAATAGAAACATGGATAGAAACATGGGCATTTAGTGAAACCATTCACTCACGCTCTTACACCCATATTTTACGAAACTTGTTCACTGATCCTGGCGAAGTGTTTGATGATATCATTGTTAATCCTGCTATTTTAAAACGTGCGACTAGCATCGCTAAATACTTTGATGATGTGATTTTAACAACGCAATTATTGCAATCACAAGGTGAAGGTACCTATGAAGTTGAAGGTCGCAGTGTTGAAGTAAGTACCCGTAAATTAAAAGAACGTTTATACCTTGCTGTTTGCTCTGTAAATGCGCTTGAAGCTATTCGGTTTTATGTTAGCTTTGCCTGTTCTTTTGCTTTTGCTGAGCGCGAATTACTTGAAGGGAATGCTAAAATAATTAAACTAATAGCGCGTGATGAAGCATTACATTTAACCGGTACTCAACATATTTTAAATAACTGGATGAGTGGCAAAGACGACCCTGAAATGAAAGAAATTAGTAAAACTATGTGCAAAGAAGGCTTACAAATCTTCCTTGATGTGGTTGAACAAGAAAAAGAATGGGCACAATACTTATTTAAAGATGGCTCTATGATTGGTTTAAATGCTGAAATTTTAAATCAATACATTGAATATATCTCAAATCAACGCTTAACCGCTATCGGCTTTGATGCACCTTTTGACATTAAAAGTAATCCGTTGCCATGGATGAATGCCTATTTAGTCAGTGATAATGTACAAGTTGCTCCTCAAGAGACTGAAATATCTAGTTATTTAGTTGGTCAAGTTGACTCAACTGTAGATGCTGATGATTTTGACGACTTCGACTTATAACTTTTATGTATTTTAGTATTACTATCGAGGATCGAGAAATAGCGTTCCTCCAAGAAGATAAAACAATACTCAATGCCTTAGAAAGAAAAAATATAGAGTCACATTTTCATTGTCGAGATGGGTTTTGTGGCGCTTGCCGATGCTCATTAAAAGAGGGGACTGTTGAATATACACAGTACCCATTAGCTTTTATTGGCGACAATGAAATTCTCACTTGTTGTGCTTACCCCACGTCGAATATAGTGATTGAAATCGACTAATTCCATATTTTATTCAATATTAGTTTGGTATAAACTAGTCTGAAGTCGACATTTCTTCTTGGAGTTTAAAGCGAACAAGTTCCGCTAAGGTTCTGACTTCAAGTTTTTTCATCACTTGTGAGCGATGTACTTCAACAGTCCTTTCACTTATCCCTAGTTGGTGTGCAATTACTTTATTCATTTCACCTTTGGCCACCCGCTCAAATATTTGCCATTCGCGCTCAGAAAGTAAGGCCAATTTTCTCAGTGTAATGCTGCGATCATGTTCTTGCTTGCTCCTGCCAGCATCAATCGAAAGAGCTTGATTAACTCTGTCTAATAAATATTGCTCCCTAAAGGGTTTACGAATAAAATCCAGCGCTCCTTGTCGCATTGCCTCAACTGCCATCGGAATATCGCCATGACCGGTAATGAATATAATAGGAAGCGCAGCGCCACAGTCATTCAGTTTTTTTTGTAAATCTAAGCCTGTCATTCGTGGCATGCGTATATCTAAAATAAGACAACCCTGCATGGTATCCTCATAATCATCTAAGAAGTCTCCCCCATTGCTATATGATTTAACTAATTGTCCCGTGGTCTCTAGTAGCAGGCTTAATCCCTCTCGAATGCCTTCGTCGTCGTCAACAACGTAAACTATTTGTTCTACTTTCATATTAGTTATCTCGCTTGGTGGTAATCAACGATGTTCGATAAAAGGTCACACCAAGATTGCTATTATTACAAAATGTAATGAATCCGTTCTGCGCTTTTATAATTGAGCGACTGATTAATAGCGCCATTCGTATACTCGTTTATCTGGTTATCAAAAAGGATTGAAATAAGCTTATTGCCATTGTGATAGGTGTTTTAACAACCAATATGTGGACAAAGCATTATTCAAACTTTATAAAATTCTGAATCAATTTACAAATCCGGTCAGTATATTGAACTTTAAGACTTTAGCCAATTGTGGTTACCCACATAAGTGTGCGGCAATCACTAATTGTGACTAGACGTTGTTCACTGATAAATTATATTCATCTGTTAAATACTTAGTAGATACTCGACACAAACCACTCACACACGATAGTTTGAGCCAAAATGTAGCAGTAATTGCCAGTGACGATAAAATTAAGGAATATGAAATGAAAAAAATGGACTCACAGTACGAAACGATCGATAAAACGCTGCATGCCGCAATGTCAAAATTGACCTTGGGTTTATCACCAAGTGCACTGATGGCAGCCTATACTGACTGGGCTGTTCATCTAGCATCATCTCCGGGTAAACAAGCTCAACTTTTGGAACAATCTACTAGGAAGTCTGCCCAACTAGCAGCCTACCTTGGTGACTGTACTACAAAACAAGGTCAAAATGATGCCTGTATAGAGCCTTTATCATTCGACAAACGCTTTAGTGATCCAGCTTGGCAAAAATGGCCCTTTAACATTTTACACCAGTCGTTTCTACTCAACCAACAATGGTGGTCAAATGCGACAACGGGCGTTGGCGGTGTCACTAAACAACATGAAAATGTAATGGCGTTTGCAACTCGTCAAATGTTAGATGTATTTTCACCTTCAAATTACTTGCTGACCAACCCACAATTAATTGAGCAAACTAAAAGAGAAGGCGGCCATAATTTAATGCGAGGTATGCAAAATCTAATGGATGACATGCAACGTACTATTGGTAATAAAAAACCCGCAGGTACTGAGGAATATACTGTTGGTAAAAACCTTGCAGTTACACCCGGTAAAGTAGTTTACCGCAACCGTTTGATTGAACTGATTCAATATGAGCCCGTAACAGAAGAAGTTCGTCCAGAGCCTATATTAATTGTCCCTGCATGGATAATGAAATACTACATTCTCGATTTATCAGCTCAAAACTCGCTAGTAAAATACTTAACTGAACAAGGGTTTACTGTATTTATAGTATCGTGGAAAAACCCAGACAAAGACGATCGCGATTTAGGCATGGCAGATTATCGCCAGCTCGGCGTAATGGATGCTATCGACACTATTGGCAAAATAACAGATGGAGCGAAAATTCATGGTCTTGGTTACTGCTTGGGTGGTACATTACTTTCTATAGCCGCGGCCGCAATGTCTAGAGACGGTGATGACAGGATCCAATCCGTTTCACTGTTGGCCACTCAGGTGGATTTTTCAGAAGCGGGTGAATTAATGTTATTCATCAACGAAAGTCAGGTGAGTTTTTTAGAAGACATGATGTGGGAGCAAGGCTATTTAGATGCGAAGCAAATGTCGGGGGCCTTCCAGTTACTGCACTCAAATGATTTAATTTGGTCGCGCATGGTACATGATTATTTAATGGGTGAACGCACGCCTATTAACGACCTAATGGCGTGGAATTTTGATACCACCCGTATGCCATATAAAATGCATTCACAATACCTACGTAAGCTATTTTTAGATAATGATCTTACTGAAGGTCGCTA
>JBLHVH010000274.1:0-4108 GCA_047628385.1 Oleiphilaceae bacterium | reverse complement strand
AATATTTCAGATGAATCAGTATCAGCGCGTTGATGCCATGACTGCGCAAGGTCTGACTTTAGAAAATAGGCATCTAAATGCGATAAAGAAAAAGGTTCACTGTCTTCTAACTCGGAATCAACCTCGGTATAAGACAAACCTAAACTGTTCCGATAATAATATCGTAAGGGGTGATCAGCCATTGCCGTTAGGTTAGTTAACTCGAACACGCTAATTTCATTAACTGTTTCTTGAAACATATCAAATTGAGGAACAGTTACCGCCTTATTTTTGACTGAAATATTTTGAGCAGAGAGAGCTTCAGAAGAATTATCTTTCAAAACTGCCTTATTGGAACTATGGAGCGCGACCCAGTCAGCGCTATAACTTTTTGGTAGCGAACAATAGCTCATCGCTGTTAAATCGCCTGAAAGAGGTCTATCTAAAAAATACCAAGGATGAAAAGGCTGTAAGCGATGCTGAATCGTCCAATGGTTCAGTAGTTGTTCCGAAGAGCTTTCATCAGACTCATTTAGGTAAAAGTAACGTCCACAATAATCCTGTAATTCACTGACTAACAACGAAGGATAACGCTCAGAGTTATCTTTAATGTCTCGACCACAATAACTGATATACATATTGTGTCGGGCGCTACAGATAGCCTCTAAAAAAAGATAACGATCGTCTTCACGTCTAGAACGGTCGCCTACTCTAGCCTTACCCAATGACAGTAGATCAAAACTTACCTTTTGCTCTGGTCTAGGATACTGTCCTTCATTCATGCCCAGCATACAAACAACTTTAAACGGTATACTCCGCATCGGCATCAAGGTACAAAAATTTATGCGCCCGGCAAGAAAACGCTGATTAACACGCTCTTTTTCAAAGCCCGCAGCAATCACTTGAGCAACAATAGCGAAACTAACATCTTGCTCAAAAGCTGCGCAGCTCACTTGCTCCCCAATACTCGTCACTGACAAATCCATCAAGCGCTGTACTTCTTCACTTAAGTAGTCTGTATCAAACCATGCATCCCAAAAACCAGTCACAACTTGCAACCACGCGTTAATCCCTTTCTTCCCTTTTTGCTGGTCAAGTGTTTGCTCAACCAGGTCAATGAATCGTATCAGTTTGCCTGCAAGCACTTGCATCTCGCGGCTATATTGGCTTTGAGTAAAAACCTCACCAGCACCATCATGAATATGTGAGTTCACGCCATAAATATATCCACCAAGTAATCGTTTAAAACCACTCACCCAAGTATTCGCAACACCTGAGCCTTGCACAGACTCTGTCGACGATAAACACTGGTCTCGATGTTTTTCAGATAAGCCCCAGCGAATATTTAAACCAGAAACCCAAGCATGAACCTGTACAAGATCTTCTTCAGAGATCATGAAGCGTTCTCGTATTGCTTCAATATCTAACCAATCCAATACTTCAGTGGCGGTAATTCGTAGCGTAGATAAGTTTAGAATTCCACTTAACACCTCTACCATCGGCTGATCCAAAGCCAGCATTTGGTCAGAAATACCATAGGGTAAATATTGTGGCTGCCCATATTGGTCAAACGCTGGCCGTGAAAATATCGCATCAACCAAGGCAGCAAAGTCTTGCACATCAGGCATCATGACAATCACGTCTTTAGGATTTAATTCCGTTGACTCGTCCAAAAGCTGAAATAAATAATCATGCAATGCTTCAACTTCACGTAAATGACTATGACATGAAATGAATCGAATAGACTTGTCTGAGTCACTCACTTGCCGGGGAGTTGCTTGCAAGTTCAATATATCGGTTTGAATACATGTTAAGGCACTTAAAGCTTCATCCTCAGAACGTTCAAGTAAGGCATCGTCAAAAAGATTAACGGGCATTTCTTTTATGCCGTCATGTCCATATAGAATTGAAAGGTAATCACGCCCCAAACGCCCCCAAGATGCTAATAGAGGGTTACTTTCAATAAATGTATCTGCTGCGGTACTTGCACTGACACCACTGGCTAATAATGACTGCTCTAATTTTAATTGTTGCGCCTCAGATATCACGTCTCCCCAATAGTATTGGCAAGGGTTTTGAATCATAAAATGCACATCGGTATATTGGCTTAAAGCCGTCATGACGGGCAACCATTTTGGCGGTAACGCCGATAAGCCAAAAACAAAAACACGTTCAGGTAAACGCGCGCGTAGCGCTTCGGGACAATGCTGTAAACGACTTAATAATTTACTTAGTAAAATAGCGCGATGATTACGTTTTTCAATATTTGAGTCAGGGTATAAACAACGCCATAGATCAGCCTGCCAAGCTTCTAAATTTAAAAATGAAGCCTCTACTGGCATGTCATGACTGGCATGCTCGCCTTTTTCCCAGGCATCAATCCAATCAGGGCGGTAATTTTGATAAGCATCAAACAGGTCTGCTAATACATCACTCAACTCAAACAATACTTGTTCACTATAATTAGAGGGTTCGAGCGAGGTTGACGGAGACGACTTTGTCTTTGATGGCTCAGACAGTGCTTCAATATAGCTTTTTAAATTTTTGTATCTTGGGTCAGCTAATTTTTCAGGTAGACGTTCAAGTATCTGCCAACGTACATTATTCTTTTCAAATTTAGGAATATGTATTTCTTCTGGCATCAAAATTTGCGAGAGCTGCCAAATAAAAGAAGCCGGCATGGAACACTCAATCATTGCCGCAATACCCAAATTTTGAGAAATTTCTTGTTGGAGCCACGTCCCCATACCGTGACTTTGTATCAAGATGACTTCATTCGAAAATGAAGATGACAAGGGTGAACGCGTCATGACTTCAGAAATAACCACGGCCAAGTGTTCTGTTTTATTTGAAGGGTAAAGACGTAACATAAGAACCTTTATGAAGTGGTTTCGGCTGGTATTCCAGCATGCCCATTTATTTTATTTTCTGAATATAAAATAGTTTACCGTTTTTTATTAAAGTAAGCTCTCACCTTATTAGCAAGTACTTGAATTACATAACGATATTTAATTAGAGTAGTCACTTAATTTTTAACGCTGCGTTTATAATATTTCGTATTAACACACATTTTTATGAACGCCATCACATCTGCAATGCACAATATAACCATTACTTGTTTTCAATAGTAAGAATGAATATATTCTTACTCCATTATAATAAAAGTTTTAACGTTAAATCATAAGTTTCGTCAGGGAGAATTAGAAGCTTGTACCAATCAAATAAAAATAAAAAACAAATGAGCACTTGGTCAAAATTAGTCGCTCTTTGCACTAAAACCATGGGCGGTTACTATCGCTCAAATGGCACCATTGTCAGAAACATTGCGTCAGGGAACAGCAACCCAGATAACGATGCTATTTTTGTTGAAACAGATGTTCAATTTGCCAACATTTCAGAACGAACACATTCGCGTGTCCGCCACCAGGAAACGCAGCGCCAAGAAAACATTGAAGCCATATTATCACTGGCTTCTGGTCTTATGGGTGAAAAAGTAAGTATAAACGCCGTAGACCCAGATTGGGCAAATGTATTTTTTAATTATGCACAAGATGTTAGTAATCAAAACATGCAAAGCCTTTGGGCTCGCGCAATACTATGTGAGCTAAAACACGCTAGTTCGATTTCAAAACGTAGTCTCAACTTTCTTTACCATTGCGACCTCTGGGAAATTGCTGCATTCAAAAAAGTAGCCAACTACGCGTTTATTGGCAGTAATGGCCATCCTTTTATTTTTCGCTCCAAACCAAATTCGGCTGAGAAAGATGATATTTTCACAGAATCACGGTTTCTTTCTCACTGTGTTAACGCAGGGATGATTGCCCCCGAGCCTACAAACCTGCTGGTAGGTTTTGAGTTCGAATATGAAAAAAAGACGCATCGCATTAGTCACGATTTTACGCCTTTTGGTCAAAGCGTCGGCTTTTATTCACAAGCGTTTTCTAAAACTGGCAGTGATTTAATGAAATTACTCGGCGGACTTGAAACAATTCCTACGTCAAATTTACAGCGTAGAATAGTTTGGGATTTTCTCTTTGATTTCATCGATATTGAAACAGAGAACGAATCCGAAGAAGAAGCACTTGCTGGCTAATTCATACCTCCAATAGCCCTATCAGCCCTTTTTTAA
>JBLHVH010000273.1:0-4116 GCA_047628385.1 Oleiphilaceae bacterium | reverse complement strand
TCAAAAAGTATTCAAAAAGCAGGTAGTGTAATGTCTAATATAATAACTGTAGAAATTGCAGTAGTAGACTCAGAAGCAGGTATACTTTTAGAGTCACTTCAGCATGAAATGGAGTGGCTTAAGCGTATTAACGCAACTTCAGAAGATGAGGCTATAGATGCTGGCAATAACTATATTGAAGTCTCAAGTTTGTATGAAAAAATAAAGAAAAAATCCATACTAACCCTTGGTAAACAAAGAATTAATGGAACGGTTCAACTTTAAGGAGCTCAAATCGGATAAAAGGTGCTGTGATCTTCCCATGCTTTAACGGACAACAAAACCTGACCGATTTAAAAGTCGGGGTATGGTGTGAAAATATTTATCAATTATATTTTGGCTGTTTTAGTCTTTTTGGCAATGTCATGGGGCACGAATAAAGTTATGCTTATGCAGCAGGATGTAGCGTTTTTTGGCGCATATGGCTTTACACATTCCACTTTAATTATTTATGGGATAATTCAACTAACTGGAGATTTTCTATTAGCTCTCCGGAAAACTAGGGCTCTTGGTGCACTGGTTGTGGCAATCACTTTTACAATATCGTGGGTTATGCTGTTTATTTTAGGAAACGTTCTAATTTCTATCATTACTTTAATTTGTATAGTGCTCTTGGGGTTCGTTAATAAACTATCCTTAATCAAATTTTAAAGTGCCCAAGAGGTTTAGCATCTTGTAGTGCCTTAAGGTTATTTAAAACAGCATGACGAAGTGCTGAGCGTTGGTTAGCAATGCAGGTCGACTATGATTTTTGGCAAGAAAAAAAACAATAAGGAATATATGAAATATGGGTATGGGTAATAAAAAAACAAAGTTATCTACTAATGTTCGGATTCTCTTAGGAGTATTCGCTATTCCTTCATTAATTTTGGCGTACATGATTGGTGTAATTGTTGTGAGTGGGGATTATCACCAAATTGATTATTTCGAATGGTTTTATTCATTAATTGGCATCTTAGCAATTTATATCGCAATAACAGGTAAGCGGTTCTTTTAGTTTTCGTACTTTATACCTCGATATAATGTAAAGCTAACAAATCAATTCAGGTGGGGTTGTGAACAGTTTGCATACGCTCGCTTTGCTATATTATTAAGTCATATCAAAATAAACGAAGTTCTGCTGATGCCGCGTATTAAAAAGACAATCAAACGATTACATTACTTCAAAATATATTAAAAAATTGATCAAGTGTCCGTATTGTTAAACTATTAACGGTCTGAGATAAGCTATTCAGTTTAAAGAAAAGCATCAAAATTAGAACGAAGCATACTCATGAGTATTCGAAGACATTGGGATGTTATACAATCGAGTTAGAACTTACTTTTGAATCGGCTAAAAGAGTCACGTAGGCGATTAACGTAGCGACTAAAAAGAGTACATATAACCGTATCAATTTTTAGGTCAGGCCACTTCTTGAAGACGAAGTGTTTACCCATAGAATCTATCATGGATAGAATTATGAATCATGAAGAGTTACCAGAAGATCATTCTGACCCATTATTAAAAGTATTACATCGTGCCATTCGATTTGCGATAAGAATACTTGCTGTATTAATGGTGTTAGTTATTTTTTGGAGTATTGCCGACGTTGTATATGTTCTATATATCAGGCTCATAGAACCACCATATTTCCTCTTAGATATTGATGATATTCTCCAAACTTTTGGCGCCGTTATGGTGGTATTAATTGCCGTTGAAATCTTTATCAATATTCGCTTATACCTCGGGTCAAATATTATTCCGGTAGAATTGGTTATTGCCACCGCTCTTATGGCCGTTGCACGTAAAATTATAGTGTTAGACCTTAAGCTTGTTTCTGCAGAGCAGATTGTAGGTCTTGCTCTGGTAACCATTGCATTAGGCGTTTCATACTGGTTGGTAAAGCAAACAAATATATCTAAGCGTTTAAAAGATAAAGAGCACTAAATATTACTCACTTAGCGCTTATATTGGCAGTATTTTGTTTCATAAGGACCGCTAAAAACTAAGGCTTAAACATTAAATTAATAAGGGATGTAAGAGCAATAGTTACCGCGATACGAAAATAATGAAAATAGTATTATATACAACACTTGCGTTATTAGCCTTTGCCGGGAACTCGATTTTATGCCGATTGGCGTTGGGCGAAAATGCAATTGATGCTGCAAGTTTTACAGCCATTCGGTTGTTGTCTGGAATTATTGTTTTAGCGATAATTATAAAAATGACATCCGACCGTATTTCAAGTACTTCTAGAGGGAGTTGGAAGGCTTCTTTTATGCTGTTTCTGTACGCGGTTACATTTTCATATGCGTATGTTTCTTTAGAAACGGGCGTCGGTGCGTTGATCCTTTTTGGGGCAGTGCAAATTACGATGATTCTAGTGGGTTTGTTTTCAGGTAATAAACTGCATTATTTTGAATGGGCCGGCGTCATCGTTGCGTTTTCTGGTTTTGTGTACTTAGTTATACCGGGTATAACGGCCCCTCCTTTGCTGGGGTTTCTCCTTATGTCGATCTCAGGGATTGCATGGGGTTGCTACACGCTTGCAGGAAAGGGCTCTGCTAACCCATTGAGCGATACCTATTTTAATTTTTTGCGTAGTTTGCCGCTGGTTATTATTTTAGTTATCGTCACGATTCAATATTCAACGATGTCTAAGGCAGGTATATTGTTGGCGATGCTTTCTGGTGGTATTGCATCGGGAGTGGGTTACACAATCTGGTATGCGGCGCTAGGGGGCCTTTCGGCTATTCAGGCCGCAGTTGTTCAATTACTTGTACCAGTACTTGCGGCGGTAGGGGGGGTCATATTTGTTGATGAAGCGTTTTCTTTTCGCTTAGTACTCGCTGCGACCATCATCCTTGGTGGGGTGTTAGTCGTGATAACAGGCAAATACTTCTTTGAGCGAAATATCCCTAAAGAAACATAATGTATGCGTTAATTGTATCGCTCACATGGTGAGACCTATGTTGGCTTTATGTCGGTAATAATAGAGTGGGAAGTTGAAGATGAAATTGATAAGAGTATGGTTGTTCGGCTTTCTGTTTGTTTCAGTCTTTGCGCACTCCGATGATATTGGTTTAGATGCGAATATAGCAAAATATGTGTCAGTAACTTTTCAAGTTCAAGGCCTTAATGAGTCAACGAACGCACTCAAAGAAGCCATGACTAGTCTTTCTTCTACGATGAAAAAAATCAACAAGTCGCCTCAAAAACTGACTGCTGAACAAGTTCGAGAATTTAGTGTGCTAGTCGAAAAATCTGACCAATTAGTGATGTCTTTAGAACGAACGCTCAAAGAGCTTGAACCATCAATTGAACGCGCAAAGAAGCCAACGACTGAGATGCTAGCGGCTTTATTAAAAACTACGCGTTTGGAGATTGTGAATCCTACGGTTGAGTCTGTTAAAGACGCGGTTGGATTTTGGGTCTATCTATTCGTTTTAGGCGGTATCGTCATCGTCATGATTGTTGTTTTCTCATTCTACGCAATGATCAAGAAAATGCGCGAAATAGTGCAAGTTGCCAAATCGATTACGGGTGAGTATGAAATTGTTCGCCGGCAATCATAATGCTATGTCATACAAAGCAATGCTTGCTTAGGTTTAATGAATTCGAGATATAAGGAGATAAACATGAAAACAATAAGTTGTAAGCAGTTAGGTAGGGCGTGTGATAACGAGTGTCCAAACAGACACATTAGAACAAATGTCTGGGTTGAGTAAAAAGCAATGTATGGCGATGCATCAGCAAAAGGATGTTGCGCATTTAAAAGTAATGCAAGAAATGGGGGGCTGATGAAAAGCCCTAATGAAATGAATAAGTGGTTTGAGTCAAAAAGAAAAGAATTCGAAGCCTTACCTGATAGTTAGAAGATAGTTAGCAAGTATTTTTAACGTGCCTAACCTAGCGCCTAGGTATGAGCTATTTGATCTGTGGCCAATGCACTATATTTAGGGTGTTGAGTGCAAAGGAGAATTTATTCAATGTCTCAACATGAAAAATTGAATTATGTTGAATTTCCCGCTAAAGATATTCCTGCAACAAAACAATTTTTTGAGCAGGCTTTTGGTTGGTCGTTTAAGGATTTTGGT
>JBLHVH010000272.1:0-4140 GCA_047628385.1 Oleiphilaceae bacterium | reverse complement strand
ATCATCACCTGAAGATCAGTGGAGTAAAAAGGGTTTAGAGCAACTCATGGAAAACTTAAAGTCCGCATTAGAATTTTCAGTTTCTTTAGATGGCTGGGATCGGTTCAATTTAGTCAAAAACGACTTTTATGATAAGTTTGAAGAGGCATTGGAAGAGTAGGGTGATGTTGATCAGCCAATTAAGGCGGACAATGAGATAGCGTAATGTTTATTTCAAGGTGACAACAAAACTATCGATTGATGGTTTCTGAATCGATAGTTAACGCGTGACATACTCAATGCTGTTATGACTGCTTTTGGCCGGGTGTGTGGTAAGTCCTTGCCGCATAGCTTCAATAGGGCAATGCATAGAAAAAACATATAATCACTCTCTGTAAACATTCCGGTAATTGCATTGGAGTAGTCGATTTTTTTGAGATGATTTATTTGGACTTTGTCTCAGTTATTATTTGAAGGTACAGACGGTTATGACCGTTATACATAAGTCTAGGCTTCTTTTTATATTCCCTGCATTCATATACCGGTAACGTTTTTTTCACCTCTTTACTGTAAGGCAAGTAGAATTCGACAAGTTTATTAGCATAATTCTCGATGTTAAGCATAGACTGCTGGAAATCAGGTGAGTTAATCATCGCTTCGAACCATTCATTATATCGTTGCTAGAATTTACCTTTGGCGTCAATTAAAAATTACGATAGAAGTTCAGCAGAAGGCGAATTTGATAAGTGAATGGAAATAGAACAATGTCTATCGCACTGAGTGTATGGGTACTAAATTAAGGGCCTGATTTGTTTATCGCTTTAGTTAAAATAGAAACGCCTGTTATCAACCTATTTTTGACTCTGTTTGAAATTTATCAGTAATATGTGATTTTAAGAAACAATAAAAATAAGATGTAATATGACGGCCAATAAAATAGATTCAGAATTTTTAATTTGCTTGTTTTTCTGCGTCTGAAGCATAAATTTTTGGTGTATTGGGGTGGGTATGATCAATGTACTCTAATGTTCGAATAGAGTCTGGGATTGTATTATTTGTATCAAAAGCCAACATTGGAACCGCGCCTATTTACCTCGAAATATTAAGCCACTGTTCCGTTTTATCGTAAGGGTCAGTTTCGAAATTTTCGAAGTCAGCTCTTATATGTAAAAGAGTGATTAAAGTTCGTTGTGCAAAAGGGTAATACTAGGCGCTGTATAATTTCATTATGGTTCCTGGTTTTATGTTGGCGACTTGGCGTAATACATCAGCCAAGTGTGTTGTTTTTTGGGTATTAAGGTTTATTCAAACTCTTTAAAAGCTTCATCCACAGGTGTTTCAGCTAGATGGTTCACATAATTGCTCATTACTTTTTGTGAGATGCCTAACACGATCTCTAATAAGTTTCGCTGCGCATAACCGGCTTCAAAGAATACAGAAGCTTCATCTTGACTAAGTTGGCCGCGATTGCGTACCAACGCTAAAGTCGTTGTGTGAAGTGTCTGAAGCTTTGGGGAAGGAAGCTTCGAGCGATTTCTTAGCGCTTCAATAATGGCTCCATCGACCTTCATCATATGTGCAATGCCAGTGTGTGCAGGTATGCAGTAATGGCAATCATGCTCCACATTAATGGTCTGCCAAACTACAGTGAGTTCTTCGGCAGTGAAACTTGTTTGTTGAAACAGCGTATGTAAATTTTGATACGCTTCAAGTAATGGTGGTGACTCTGCCATAACCGCATGCAGGTTTGGAATCATACCAAATGCTGCTAGTGAATTTTGTAGCAATTTCTGGCTTTCTTTTGGGGCGTCGTCTTGCGTATACAATTTAAAGGTCATGTTATTTCTCTCAATAGAATTTTTCGTAGTTAATAAATTTAGAGATATATAAGGGTACTAAAGTTCAATTTATTTATAACCCGGTGGCACTAATTGTGTTTTAACCAATCAACTGAAACTCTGAGTCCATGCCCTGGTTTCGTAGTGGAATAAGTGCTTGATACTCTGCTGAATTATACCAGCCTAGTGCTTTTTCTCTATTTGGAAAGGCGATGATAACTTGTACTGTATGGGCAAAATCACCCTGTAATTTTTCGACGGAGCCTTTTGTCAGTATTTCACCCGAATACATTGCCAGTATAGGTGGAACAGACGCGCCGTACTGCTGAAGTTTATCGGTATCTTTTGGTGTAAACCCTACAATAATAAATGCAGACATATGTATTTCCTTTTAATTTTTTACTTAGGCGATAGGTGTTTGTGTTCGATACAAAAGTAGCTTGAAAACACCAGAAGAGCGTTAACTGCTGCGATTAAATCTTGCTAATCTACATTCAGATCCTCTGCGTTTATCATAATAATTTTAGGTGCAAATAGTTTTTGCGTTTGAAATATACTAACCTTAAGCGGCTAATCCTACCGCTGAATTTTGCATGTTCACAAAACCTTTTAACGCTTCTATTTTGGCAATCCAGACTTTAATGTGAGGATAGTCTTTTAACGAAACATCTCCTTCAGGGGCATGAGCCGTATAGGTATATAACGCAATATCGGCGACTGATATTCGGTCTAATGCAAACCATTCATTTGTACTTAAATGTTCGTTCATAATGGTGAATAATTCATGGCTCTTATTGATGGTCGCTTGATGGTCAAGGCCAGCACCAAAAACATTGACTAGTCTCGCTGAAGCAGGGCCGTCAGAAAGTTCTTTGGTTGCAATAGCTAGCCATTCATGGATTTTAGCGCTAGAAACGGCATCGTCAGGGTACCATTCTTTTGCATATTTTTTTGCGAGGTAAGTGATAATGGCATTTGAGTCCCTAATAACAAGTCCATCCTCTTCCAATACAGGCACGTGATGAAAGGGATTAAGTTTTAAAAATTCTTCGCTACGTTGCTCTCCATTAGCGAGTCCAACCTCAATTCTCTCGTAGTCTAAATCAAGTAAAGATAGCATTAATCGTACTCTATGCGCATGACCTGAAAGTGAGAAATCGTGCAGTTTGATCATCGTAGTTTCTCCAAATTATCATTCAAATTTAATGGTGTAACGGGGAGGTAGATCGCTCTATACATTAAAAAGTTCCATTTTATTTTATAAAAATCCGCTTGACATGTACAGATCTGTTCACCTATTATTTAGGTGTGTACTGATCTGTTCATTGATGGGTGAGTAAAATAAAACAATATTTATTGAATAAGAAGGTAGAACGGAAAAAGCAATAACATCGTTCTTTAGGCATTAGCAACCGAGAAAAATATTATGAACAGCGAGCAACTTAATCATTCATTAATATCAGGTACAGGTAGTGCAATAGGTATTTTTCTATTGTCAGTTTTCACCATTGGAACGGGTTCACCTCTACTGATGGCACCTTTTGGTGCTAGCTGTGTGCTACTGTTTGCCGTACCAGAAAGTCCCTTGTCACAACCAAAAAATGTAATTGGCGGCCATTTTATTTCCGCTTTAGTCGGCGTTGTATTTGTCACGATGTTGCCCGTGTCTCCACTTGTTCTTTCACTTTCAGTGGCTGTTGCCATCATCTTGATGGTTGTATTTAAAGTTATTCATCCACCCGCTGGCGCAGACCCTATTGTTATTTTGATGGGAGCGAAGGGATTCTCGTTTCTTTTATTTCCTGTAGTGAGTGGCAGCATTTTACTGGTATTAATCGCTTATTTTTTTCACCGCATCACTGCGCAGCACACTTACCCAAAAGCCATAAGCTAAGCACTTTTTTCACGATTCAATTGGAGAAATATCATGAATCAAACAGCATTAAGTACTCAGACCATTGTTGAAAAAAATCCAACAGTTTTAATGCCTTTAGGTCAGGTTGTATTAGGTGATTTTCGTCGAAAGAAAGAGAAGCGTTTTGGTCCATCTGATGTTCATAATTCAGATGAACTGCTTGTAAAACTATTTATGAAAGGTAATACACAGGCCTTTGACATGCTGGTGATTAAGCATCAACAAGCCATTGCTCGCGTCGTAGCTATTTATATTCATGATCATGATACGGTTAAGGATGTCGTACAAGATACATTTATCAAAGCCTATAAAGGTTTAAGTAGCTTTAGACGTGACAGCCAGTTTTATACCTGGCTTTATCGTATTGCCGTCAATACAGCATTGAGTAATTTTAAAGCGAATAGACAC
>JBLHVH010000271.1:0-4150 GCA_047628385.1 Oleiphilaceae bacterium | reverse complement strand
ATTCCATCCAGCCTGATGACTGAAAATACAATACAAGCTATACCATCCTTACCATCGAGCTCTCAAACATTCTATAAGTGGCAAGACGAACACGGCACATGGCACTACGGTGACACACCACCGGTAAACGGCCCCACTTTTTCAACCATCAACGTAGACAGTAATACTAACGTTATTCAAAGTGTTCCCGTCGCACCCAAGCCAGAGTCAACAGCGTCACAAAACACGCCAAATGCCACCAACACACCAAAAATCCCTTTAAGTAATGTTCTTACACTTGACCGCGCAATGAATGTTTTAAATGATGCCCAGAATGTTCAAGGTTTAGTGGACAACCATAACGCGCAACTTGAAGCTGCAAGCAATATTAAATAGTACCGACACGAAGTAATTTGGCATAAAATCAAATTTTTAAGACTCAATTAGAGTCAACCACGCACTTAAGAATCAAACATGTATCGAGTTAAAGAAATGTTCTACAGCCTTCAGGGTGAAGGCGCCCGCGCAGGTCGAGCAGCTGTGTTCTGCCGTTTTAGTAAATGTAATTTATGGAATGGTCGAGAAGATAGTCGCGCAACCGCTATCTGTAATTTTTGTGATACCGACATTTTAGGTACTGACGGACAAAATGGTGGGAAATTTGACACTGCCGAGTCACTAACCACTGCGATTAATAAAATGTGGCCAACTATCTCTGTATCTGACTCTCTCACTGGTAACGCAAAGCCTTATGTGATTTTTACAGGAGGCGAGCCCTTATTGCAGTTAGATGAGCCAGTTATTGAGCGCATGCATCAATTCGGCTTTGAAGTCGCCATTGAAAGTAATGGTACCCTACCTTTACCCAAAGGGGTTGATTGGGTTTGCTTGAGCCCAAAGTCCGATGCCAAAGTGGTATTCGATTACTGCAATGAGCTAAAACTTGTTTTCCCCCAAGAGAAAGCGGTACCTGAACGTTTTGAAAACTTCAAATCGACTCATTTCTTTTTATCGCCAATGGCTGACCCGCTTATTATTTATGGGGAAGATCAACAGAAAAAAAACAATACTCAGCTAGCCCTAGACTATTGTTTAAACCACCCTCAATGGCGCCTAACCTTACAATTACATAAGCTGCTAGGCATAGACTAAAAGTACTTAAAAAGAAGAACCAGGTTCTTGTAAAAATTCCAGTTCTTCGGATGTCGATTGTCGATTCAAAATAGAATTTCGATGAGGATAACGCCCAAAACGCTCGATAATTTCTTTATGCTTAAGCTCAAAACGATAATTACTTTCCATACCGGGCTGATTAAATAATGCTACCGCCTGTTCATGTATAAGTAAAGACTCACTATGCATGTAGGGTAGATATAAAAAGCATCTTTTTTCAATGGGTAAAGCTTCATCAGATTTTTGAGCTATTGCCTCCTGCGCTAAAACCAAGGCTATTTGGTCGTAAGCAAAACTTTTTACTTGATCTCTGTACATATTTCTAGAGAACTGATCGAGTATCAAAATTTCAGCCAAGCGCCCTTCTGGCGTATTGCGCCACGACCATAATTCACCCTTCGTAGCCGCTTCATGCAAGGTAGAAAACCGTTGAGAGATCAATTGATCCATCGCTGCGTCTTTAACCCAATGTTGACGAGGTTCTAGCTCTTCAAACCAAAATTTAATTACGCTATCCATAATAGCCTCTCCATAAAATTTTAAAATTAACGTATTGATTTCAGATCGTTACTTTATTTTAAGATAGATCGTGACTGCTTTTTAAACTAGGCAAGCGCTTTCTCTTTAAAGCGAATTACAGCCACTCTAGTTCGTCTATGATTTTTCTTGCTTCAAGTAATTTACAATCCGTCGCTGCCATTAATTGCGTGACAGTAATGTTGGCGTGAAGTCTGGCAAATTCCAGCAGTTCTTCATGACTTAAGTGAGGTTTATTCTCCGATATTTTTTTTGGCACCCAAAACCAATTTTCTTCTCCCGACTGATGAATTAATTCAATAATCAAAAGAAGTTGTTGGGTATCCGCTAGTAAATGCCAGTTACGAGAACGCCCTTTTCGGGTTAACGTAGCCCCGGTTGATTTTATTAATTGTTTAAGCGCTCCCGAATTCGGTGCTTTTCTTACAAAGGAGTTCAGTGTAATACGTAAAACATCGCCCATTTACAGGTTGTAGCCCAAATAGAAATAGATTGATTTGTCTTTTTTATTCGTAATGCCATAACCCAGGGCGGCCGGACCCATAGCGGTATCAGTGCCTAAGTAGACACTGCCACCAAACAGCACATCTTTAACATCAATATCAGATTCTTCATCCCAAACATTTCCCGCTTCAGCACTCAACCCTAAATATAAGGGCAGCTTATTTTGACCAAACAGGTTTTCTCTTAAATTGTACTGATATATCAAAGCGGAGAAGGCTTTATGAGACCCACTTAACTCATTGCTATCAAGGCCTGACATATTCAAAAAACCACCTAGACGGGTCGCGTGAATACTACGGTCACCCTCTGCCGTATAATTTCGGATAAAATCGGCTTTACTCACAATCGAATGGCTACCTATTTTTAACGCGCCCTTCCATTCAATATCTAATACTAAACTTCTGCCTCCAAAGTCCGTCAAGTCACCGGTAAATGCTAATTGATTATCGACATCCTCAAGCCGATTAATCAATGTCACCAGCAAACGCTTACCATGAGTCGGGAAGCTAGCACTATCAAGATTATCAAAACCAAACGCAACATAAGACCCAAAGGCATCAAATTTAACGTCATCATTTAATACGAAATCATCCTGAAGAACTCCTTTTTCTATAAGCGCCCCGAATTCAAAATAACTATTCTGACTAAAATTATAGCCGAGACCTTGCATAATTTGGTGCGTATTTTGTTCGATACTTAATGGCAATTTGGAACTTAACGCAACGTTATAGTCTATCGTCGAAAAACTGTATTTAGTGCGACTAAAAAATGAACGTATGGGGGTTAAAGGCAAATATAGCGATGAATTTACTGAGGCTTCGCTCCCTAGCTCTAACTGCGCCCTCCACTCACCACCGTACTCGGTTAAGTTTCTTTTCATATAAGCGAAATCTAAATCGATAGATGACTCGTCGGTAAAATTTGTTTCCCAGCCAAGGCCAAACTCTACAAAGTTTGGCCCCCAGGATTTATCCTCACTAGTCACAACAACCCGTCGCTCGACCCCATCATCAAAAATTGAAACATCCACACGCTGAAACTCATCAGTGTCATATAAGCGTTGAATCGCGGCGTTTAGTTCGTTCGCGTCTAAACTTTGCCCCAAGGGAAGCGCTAACTGCTTTCGAATAAATTCTTCATGTACACGTGACTGGTTTTGAATTTCGATTGCTGAAATTGGCTGTTCCAAACTCTTTAACAGTTTTTCATGTTTTACCTTTTTTTGCTGTCGATATCGTTGATACTCTACCTCACTCATACTGAACATTTTTAATGCACCGAGCATCTTTTCTGCAGCTTGCTCACCCTTGATAATGCCTTCTGGAAAAGTCGACCAATCAGTGGTGCTCAAATGAGTAATTTCTGGTCGAATCAAAACATCTTGATTCGTTAACAATTTCTTTTGCTCTGCTGATGAGCTGACGGTTAAGAAGCTTGAAAGCTGACCTAATATTGAAAAGGTATCCGTTAAATCTTGACTGCCGGCTAAACTGTCACCGATATCAATCGCAATAACATGATCAGCCCCCATTCTTTTTACGGTATCTATCGGTATGTTTTTAGTAATACCACCATCAACAAGAAGCATGTCATTATATTTTATTGGCGCTAAAATAGCGGGTACGTTCGACGACGCCTGGGCTGCAATAAGCAAATCACCCGATTTGAGAGTCTCTGCTTTATTCGTACTTAAGTTTGTTGCAATAGCGCGATAGGGAATCGGTAAATCATCAAAAGAGGGAAATATAGGCAAGTTCCCAAAAGCTTGTCGAAGAAGTAAAGAGGCTGATTGTCCGTATAACACACCTCTAGGCATTTTCACTTCACCTTGGTCATAACCTATATTTAACGGGATATTAAATTGACCACGCTGCTTAATTCGAAAGGGTAAAGCTTCTCTCGAAATTGTGTCCGAATACCCTTTATCCCAAGGGATAGAGAGCATGCTTTTTTCGAT
>JBLHVH010000270.1:0-4181 GCA_047628385.1 Oleiphilaceae bacterium | reverse complement strand
TCACTTCACGATATTAATCGGAGTTCATGGAGTTTAAAGTCTATCACTGAAGCCTATAAGAAATATTATGGCGAATCAATTTCAATGAGCACTGTATCAACATACATTCGACTAAAAGGTTATTCGTTTAAACGAGCAAAAGTCGTATTGACGAGTCCAGATCCTGATTATCGGGAGAAGCTAAATAATATCAAACGTATTTTGTCGAAACTAAAGCCAAACGAGAAACTTTTCTCAATCGACGAGTATGGCCTGTAGCTATAAAAATTCGAGGTGGTAGAGGTTACGCACCTAAAGGTGAAACGAAAACAGTACCTCAATATCAAGTAAGTAAGGGGAGTTTAATATGTACTGTAGCATTAGAGCTGTCTAAAAACCAAGTCACTCATTTTTATTCGGATAAAAAAATACTGAAGAAATGATTAAGCTGTTACTTGTATTGTTAGAGAAATATAAGTCAGAAGAGCGGATCTATTTTTCATGGGATGCAGTATCGTGGCATGCTTCAAAGGCTTTGGATAAGAAAATTAACGAAATTAATAGCGCTGAGTATAGATCGAGGCATGGTACGCCAACTTTAGAGCTAGCTCCGTTAGCGTCGAGTGCACAATTCTTGAATGTTATTGAATCAGTTTTTAGTGGTATGGCGAAAGCTATAATACACAATAGCAACTACCAGTCCGTAGATGAGTGCAAAAAAGCTATTGATTGTTATTTTACCGAAAGAAATGATGCATTTTTGCAAAACCCTAAAAGAGCAGGAAATAAAATTTGGGGGGAGGAGGTGGTTAAACCTGTGTTTGCGGAAAGCCTATTTAGCTAAGACTTTAGGGAAATCAAAATGGTTCGCTTTCGGGACCTTACTCATAGTTGCCTAATGATCTAAAAGGTAGTGTGCTACCACTCATTTCGTTAGCTCTGCCAACTAACGAAATGGCTTTTTCTTAAAGTTGTAGCTCAATCACGCCATATAAGTTTTCAATTCGACTATTAGGTAGTCAGGCTTGCTCAAAAAACAGTGCGCTCCATTCTTTCATTTTACCTCTCTCCACCAGAAGTCTCTGTTGTTGTACGTACATCTGCCGTATGTTATTATTTATTGAACTGATCGGAGGTAAACATACCATGGCAAGTAAAACAGAGAGAATAGAGGCTCGATTTCCTTCAGAGTTAAAGATATTGGCTGAGAGGGCCGCATTAATAAGTGGCATCACTCTTACTGACTATTTAGCTAATCTTGTTAGAGCGGACGCTCCAAAGAGATTAAAATCTGAGAATGAGATTGTTCTAGCAAATCAACAGTTCGATAATTTTATTCAAGTATGCGATACAGCACCAGCGCCGAGTAAGAAGCTTGCAGAGGCTGCGAACCGCCTTGATTCAGAGGGGTTCTAGTTGACATTAGAGCAGGATTTTTTTCCGGTGAATAATAGGCAACACGATCTTAAAGCGTTTGATTGTGGAAAGCCTTCAATGAACGAATTTCTTAGTCGCCATTCAATAAAACATAGTAAGCTAGGTCTTAGTCGAACGTATGTTCTCGAAGAGAAAAGCCAGTCTGATAAAAAAACAATTGCGGCATATTACACATTAGCCGCTTCTACCGTATCTCGAAGTGAAATCCCAGCCACCACAAGCCTACCGGCTTATCCTTTACCTGTAATCATGTTAGCTCGATTAGCGATAGATAAAAGGCATCAGGGAATAGGTTTGGGAGCAAAAGCTCTTGTGTATTCGCTTCGACATGCAGTAAAACTAAGTGGTTCAGGATTATCCGCTTACGGACTTATTTTGGATATTCTTGATGAAGAGGCTAAGGAGTTTTACAAACGATTTGAAATGTTTTTGCCATTCACTGATGACCCAATGCGCTTATTTGTTCCGATGAAAACGATTGAGATGCTTTAGCACTTATTTTTCTCTAAAGTTTGGCTACATCTGTTTCCCAATAGTTTAATCCGCTTGTGGTGTGTGAAATCTCAATTAGCGTAATAAGCAGTGCTTCATCATCATTTTTTATTTTGCCTAGTCCGTAAAATTACCAGCATGAGAGAAGTTATTGATCCATACTTTCGCATAAAAAATGAATACGTTTGTTTAAGTTCATAATTACGGAAGTTAAATTAGCTAAGACTTTAGAGTAAATGAAAGGTGTTGCTTTGGGGAGCTTACCCGCGGTTTTTGACATTCTAAAAGTGAGCGTTTTGTGCTCATAGCTGGGGGTTTGAGAACCTAGGGAAAGGTAGTGCTAATGCTCAAGAGCTTTGGTTAGCCATTTTTTGCTTCAGGATAATCTAGCCAGACCCTTAAAATACGGGCTAAGGAGTTAAAGCGATACTCTTTCTAGTAACGAAAAACCGCTAGCAGTAGAGCAAAAACGTTACCTATTAGATCGCTAGAAATCCGCGATTAAAATCCCGAAAGCGATATTTTTTTAAATCAGAATTTCATTCGAAAGCTAATCACTAGGAAGGTTTTCTATACTTTCTAACATCAAAAAATGGAAAGATTAACGTTTGATAAGTTTGTTTTCGTTATTTAATTCATATTACTTTCAAGTAGTGCTATGGCTGCACAAATTAACAAAGAGTTAACAATAACAAATCTTACTGACCACTGGAAAACAGGACCAACTCAAGTCGCAATTGATGGACAATATTATGTTTCATAAACATCTAGTCGCCAAGAGCAACCCCTTCACGCCGATTATCTGCAGCGCCTATCATTCCATTTTTTGTAAACATAACTGCATGCAATCCTGAATTAAGATTTCTTTCAGATACTTGATACCCGAGTGATTGAAAGTCAGTGACTAAAGCGGATGCTTTGCTGTTCTTTTCGACATCCATTGTGCCAAAACGGTTCACAATATGGGGCATGTCCAATGCTGTTTGTATCGGCATATTCCAGTCTAATATTGCGATTAGGCTATTTGTGACATAATTGATGATTCTTGAGCCACCCGGTGAGCCGATGGCTAAATAAGGCTGGTCATCTTTAAATACAATGGTAGGCGCCATAGATGAGCGTGGACGTTTTCCCGCTTCTACGCTGTTTGCAATGCGTTTACCGTTCTTGGTTGCTGCAAATGAAAAGTCAGTTAACTCATTATTTAGCAAAAACCCATTTACCATTAAGCGTGAGCCGAAACCATTTTCAATGGTACTAGTCATTGAAACAATATTGCCTTCACGGTCAACAATTACAAAATGAGACGTTGAATCTTGCTCTGGAGATCTGCCTTGTTGGTATTCATAGGCTGTTAGTAGAGGTGGCTGGCCCGGGTTAACTTCTTTTGATGATACGTTTTGGTTAATAAGTTTAGCTCTATTGCGTAAATATGATTTGGAGAGTAAACCGGAAGGTAGGTTGACGAAATCAGGGTCTGCAATATATAGCCCTCTGTCAGCGAATGCTAAGCGGCTTGCTTCTGAAATGATATGCCAGGTTTTAGCTTTGTCGGCTGACATCTCATTTATTTTTGTGTGTTCGAGCATACCTAATGTTTGGCTGACTGTTATCGCGCCCGAACTTGGAGGCCCCATTCCGCAAATATTATAGTGTCGATAAGTTGAACAGCTTGGCGTGCGTTCAATTATTTTATATCTCTCGAAATCTTGTGTACTTAAATACCCAGGGTTAGATGATGCTTGTACTTTTTTCGAAATAGCGGCACTAAACTCTGAATCATAAAAATAGTCCCCACCTTTCGTTGCTAATAAGGATAATGTTTTAGCATAAGCATGGTTTTTTAAAGTTTGTCCCGCTTTAAGTGTTTGGCCATCGGGTAAAAAATAATTTGCCGTTACTTGATCGCTTAATAGCCGTTGACTATCTGCTTCAATAGCACCTGCTAATCGTGGACTTACCTTAAAGCCTTTGTTTGCGAGTGATTGAGCCGGTGAAAGTAACTGACTCCAATCTAAGTGGCCATATTTCTGATGGGTGTCCCAGAGCAGCTTAACAGTGCCAGGGGTGCCAACAGATCGTCCGCCAACTACCGCATCAAAAAATGCTAGTGGCGTTTGATCTTTAGCCAAAAATAAATCATTAGGTGCTTTTAGTGGCGCAGTTTCCCTACCGTCAAAAGTGGTGAGGCGTTTTAATTTGGCATCGTAGTAAACAAGAAATGCGCCGCCGCCTAAACCTGAAGATTGTGGCTCAACAAGGCCTAGTACTGT
>JBLHVH010000269.1:0-4220 GCA_047628385.1 Oleiphilaceae bacterium | reverse complement strand
TCTTTTGTTAAAAACTTTAGATTTGCACCTTTGCTCATCATAATTTTTCGACCTAAAAGATCTAAAGCCTGAATACCTGTCGTACCCTCATAAAGAGTGGAGATACGCGTATCGCGAACAATTTGCTCCATACCCCATTCATTAATAAACCCGTGACCACCAAACACCTGCATTCCGAGATTAGCCGACTCACACCCTGTTTCAGTCAAAAAAGCCTTCAAAATTGGTGTCAGCATACCTAAAACATTATCGGCGTCTTCTCTTTCTTTTTCGGTTTTAGCCGAAGTGACCTTATCAGCAAATATCGCCGCGTAATACAGCATCGCTCGCCCACCTTCAGCAAACGCTTTTTGTGTTAGTAGCATGCGACGTACATCTGGGTGAACAATTAAAGGGTCTGCTACTTTCTCTGGCGCTTTCGTACCAGTTAATGAGCGCATCGATAAACGTTCTTTTGCGTAAGGCAAAGCGCCTTGATAAGAAAGCTCACTGGCGGCAACGCCCTGAATAGAAATACCAATCCGAGCGGTATTCATAAAGGTAAACATACATTCCAAGCCTTTATTCTCAGGGCCGATTAAATACCCTTCTGCGGCATCAAAATTTAAAACGGCTGTTGCAGAACCTCTAATGCCCATTTTATGCTCAATAGAACCACAGGTAACATTATTTGATTCGCCAACACTATGGTCAGCGTTCACTTTGTTTTTGGGCACTATAAACAAAGAAATACCGCGCGTGCCTTTGGGTGAGCCAGGCAGTCTTGCTAAAACGATATGAATAATGTTTTCACATAAATCGTGTTCACCCGCCGAAATAAATATTTTAGAACCTGATATAGTATATGAACCATCAGCATTTAGTTCAGCTTTCGTTTTTACCTGCCCTAAATCTGTTCCACATTGAGGTTCAGTCAAACACATAGTTCCGGTCCAAGTACCTTCAGTCATCTTAGTTAAGTATATTTCTTTAAGCTCATCACTTGCGTGTAGCATTACGGTATTCATTGCACCTAAACTTAATCCTGGGTACATACTCCAAGCCCAATTTGCTGTTCCTATCATTTCTGATTTAATGATGCCTAATGAAGAAGGTAATCCCTGACCACCAAATTCAACGGGGTGAGATAATGATTGCCAACCACCTGCGACATATTGTTCATACGCGTCTTTAAAGCCTTTTAGCGTCGTTACTTTACCGTTTTCAAAGTGACACCCTTCTTCATCACCCGACTGATAAAGTGGCGAAAGCACATTTTCACAAAACTTTGCGCATTCACTTAATATCATATCCACCATATCTGGTGTTGCTTCTTTGCCACCGGGTATAGTTTGATAATGTTTTTGTATCTCAAATACGTCGTTTAATAAAAAATCGATATCTTTTAAAGGAGCTTTATACTGCGGCATTAAATTCTCACATCAGGAATGTTTTGTTTATAAAGTGTACATATGTACACTATTATTTATAATTATAATAATGGTGTCAGTTGACTAATACGTAGTATGTGACTGTTTTATTTGAGCTATTACTCACTATAATACAAAAAACACAATAATATGTTCAAAAAAATAATAAACCTCACTTAAAATAAAAACACTTATTCACTCATATTTTTTCTAATAAACCCAATCAAAAACATAAATAACTGAAGGAATCGCTTATTTTCTTCAGCCCCCACCTGTTAGGTAAGATGAACGACACATATAAGTAACCATCTGCTATTTAGCGCGTAATTTTCCTGTTATAATATTTGGCATTTTTTGTGGCCGAAGATACTTTCTAGCCCTTGCTTTCAACTAATTGAATTTATGAGGAATGTCCATGTCAATCGGACCCGATGATATCAACCAAATAGCACACCTTGCACGCCTTAAAATAGACGATAAAGACATCCCTAAACTGAAGAATGATTTAGGAAATATTTTGTCATTAGTTGACCAATTACAAGCAGTCAATACAGACAATATTCTTCCGATGGCGCACCCGATGGATGCCGTGCAGATATTAAGAAGAGACGTAGTGACAGAGACAGATAACCGAGAAAAATATCAAAAAATAGCTCCCAATACAGAAGATGGTTTATACCTTGTACCGAAGGTAATTGAATAATTTACACTTAAACAAATATTAGTCGTCACTATTTATGCCTATATAACTTACCTATATACCTATATAGAGCTTGGTAAATAGTACTTACAATTAAATAAATAAAAGCAAATACCATGTTTAATAAAACTGTAAAAGAATTATCCGAAGGGCTCGCGCAAGGAGAATTTTCAAGCGTGGAGTTAACCCAACATTATCTAGATCGTATTAAAGAAAAAGATGGCGCAATCAATAGCTTCATTACGGTGACCGAAGAACAGGCTTTAAGTGAAGCAAAAGCCGCAGATAACACCCGCGCTGAAGGCAGAGGCTCTGACTGGACCGGCATTCCATTCGCACATAAAGACATTTTTTGCACCGAAGGCGTAAAAACAACGTGCGGTTCAAAAATGCTTGAGAACTTTATTGCACCTTACGATGCAACGGTTGTAAGCAATTTCAAAACTGCTGGCGCAGTATGTTTGGGTAAAACGAACATGGATGAGTTTGCGATGGGCTCATCAAATGAAACAAGTTATTTTGGCAAAGTGATTAACCCATGGAGCGATAAAGAAGAGCTCGTTCCAGGCGGTTCTTCAGGTGGCTCCGCAGCAGCTGTCGCGGCACGATTAACGCCCATCGCAACCGCTACAGATACCGGTGGTTCAATTCGCCAACCGGCTTCTTTCTGCGGACTGACAGGGCTAAAACCTACTTATGGTCGTGTTTCACGTTATGGCATGGTTGCCTTTGCATCGAGCCTTGACCAAGCAGGCCCAATGGCACGTACGGCTGAAGATGCCGCAATGATGCTAAATGTAATGGCCGGCCATGATGCAAAAGACTCAACCAGCATCATTAAAGATGTGCCTGATTACACCACCGACCTTAACAACTCAATTGATGGACTACGTATCGGTTTACCAAAAGAGTTTTTCAATGAGCATTTAAGCTCTGAGCTTCAAAGTGTTTTACAAGATTCAATCAAACAACTTGAGAGCCAAGGCGCGATATTTAAAGAGATCTCACTCCCCCACTCACATCTTTCTGTGCCAGCGTATTATGTTATTGCGCCAGCAGAGTGCTCCGCTAACCTCTCTCGGTTTGATGGTGTACGTTATGGTCATCGATGTGAAGACCCTAAAGATTTAATGGATCTCTATCAACGTAGTCGAACTGAAGGCTTTGGTGATGAAGTAAAGCGTCGAATTTTGATTGGCGCTTACGCACTGTCTGCCGGTTATTACGACGCTTATTACAACAAAGCACAACAAGTAAGACGCTTGATTAAAAACGATTTTGTATCTGCCTTCGAAGATATTGATGTCATTTTAAGCCCGACAACACCTTCGCCTGCTTTTGGTTTTGGTTCAAAAGGTGACGACCCCGTTAAAATGTATCTTGAAGATATTTTCACCATCTCTACCAACCTAGCCGGCTTACCTGGTATGTCACTACCTGCTGGTCTAATTAACGGCCTTCCAATTGGAATGCAGTTAATCGGTAATTATTTTGAAGAATCAAAACTACTCAATGTCGCACATCGTTTCCAAACGGCAACTGATTGGCACACACTAGCACCAAAAAACATTTAAGGCCTGGAGAATAACTATGCAATGGGAAACTGTTATCGGGCTTGAGGTTCATGTTCAGCTCGCCACTAAATCTAAAATATTTTCAGGTTCATCAACCCAATTTGGGGCTGAGCCTAATACGCAAGCAAGTCTGGTCGACTTAGCTATGCCGGGCACATTACCGGTACCGAATGAAGAAGCATTTCGTAAAGCGATTACCTTTGGCTTAGCCATTGGTGCCGACATTAATAAACGCTCTGTGTTCGATCGAAAAAATTATTTTTATCCAGACTCACCTAAAGGCTATCAAACTACTCAATTGGATCACCCAATTGTTGGTGCCGGTGAAATTGAAATTCAATTAGCCAACGGGACGAAAAAAGTCATTCGTATTCATCACGCGCACCTTGAAGAAGATGCAGGAAAATCACTGCATGATGATTACCATGGCATGACAGGTATCGACCTTAACCGTGCAGGTACACCGCTTATCGAGATCGTGTCAGAGCCTGACATGAATACAAGCGAAGAAGCCGTCGCCTTTGCAAAGAAATTGCA
>JBLHVH010000268.1:0-4251 GCA_047628385.1 Oleiphilaceae bacterium | reverse complement strand
CCAGAGGGCCCTAAAAGAGCATAAGCGCCACCATCCTCCCAGACATAATCAATTTCCTTCAAAGAGAAATCAGCATCCGTCTTTGGATTTTCTGAATATGAGTGCGCTAATTTATCGAGTGTAATTTGAGCCATTACGCTGCCCCCACTTTTGGTGCAGACACAAGCACATCCTGCCCATTAAATATAAAAAATTTAGCTGGATCGATATAGATTGGAATTTGATCCCCAATGTCAACCCGATGAACACCATGCGTTAACACCACTAACTTTAGATCGCCCTGCGACACATGAATAAAAGTTTCGGATCCAGCAATTTCAGTGGTAGAAACTGGCGCTTCAATTTTAAGTGAGGTTTGCTTGGATTGGCTTAACATCAAATGATGAGGCCGAACGCCTATTTTATAAGGACCATCAGGCAAACTCGGCAAGTCTTTTGGGCAGTCAACCTGTCCTTGTGAGAACACAAACTTCGCCCCCTTTTTCTGCATTGGAATGACATTCATTGGAGGATCTGAAAAGGTCTGTGCTGTTTCTAAATTTGATGGATTATTATAAACATCGATTGTTTGACCAAACTGGGTAACACAGCCTTCATGCAACGTCGCAGTCCTACCGCCAAGCAACAATGCTTCTTGAGGCTCAGTCGTCGCGTAAATAAATATGGCACCTGTTTCGGCAAAGATACGAGGCAATTCTACTCGAAGTTCTTCACGTAATTTATAATCTAAATTAGCCAATGGCTCATCTAATAAAACAAGTTCAGCACCTTTCACTAAAGCTCTTGCAAGCGCAGTACGCTGCTGCTGTCCACCCGACAAATTAAGAACCCCTCTATCTAGATAGGGAGTAAGCTTCATCAAATCAGCAGCTTCACGAACTTTTACATCAATCGTCTTTTTATCAACACCCGCAACGCGCATTGGAGACGCAATGTTTTCATAAACCGAAAAAGCGGGATAGTTTATAAACTGCTGATAGACCATGGCAATATTACGTTTTTGAACGGGCGTCTTAAGGACACTTTTACCATCCATCAGTATTTCGCCAGAGGTGGGCCTATCAAGTCCCGCCATCAACCTCATCAATGAGGTTTTACCCGACAACGTCGAGCCAAGCAGGACATTTAAAGAGCCCTTCTCCAACTTCAAGGACACGTCGTTTATGTGAATAGAACTACCCACTTTTTTACTTAAATTTCGCAGCTCTAACAATTCTGACTCCTTAACTTTCCTGAATGCTGATCAAAAGTAGCCTTTTGCTGCATCCATTCATCAATTACCGCTATTAGGTTTTCATCCAGCCGAATGCCGAGTTTAGTTCTTCGCCAAACTACGTCTTCTGCGCACTCTGCCCACTCGTGCTTCATTAAGTATTCAATCTCACGCGCCGATAGAGTACCACCAAAATCCTGACCCATGTCTTCAATATTCAAAGCACCTTTCATCAGGGTCCAGGCATTAGTTCCGTATGAACGAATAAGCCTTTTAGCCAGCAGAGAATCTAAAAATTCAAATTCTTGCTCCAGCTTCGAAACCAATAAATCGTAATCAGCAACCTCGAAATCACCACCAGGAAGATGTGAACTTGCCGTCCAAGAAGCAGACCGAACCCCTATTAACGCCTCAATTTTCTCCATCATTGATTCTGACAATTTGCGATAAGTAGTTATTTTGCCACCAAAAACATTGATCACGGGCAGTTCATCACCATCAGCCCGTAAAACGTAATCACGGGTGGCTTCTTGTGCTTCTGTCGCACCATCATCGTAAAGTGGGCGAACGCCTGAGTAAGACCAGACGACATCATTCACATCGACTGGCTTTTCAAAGTACTCACTGGCTGAAGAGCAAATATAAGACATCTCAGACTGAGTAATTTTTACATCAGCAGGATCACCTTGGTAATCGTGATCTGTAGTGCCAATTAAGGTGTAATCTTGTTCGTAAGGTAAGGCAAAAATTATACGATTATCAGCATTTTGGAAAATGTAGGCACGATCATGATCGTGAATTTTAGGAACAACGACATGGCTGCCTTGAACAAGACGAACATTATTTGAGCGATTACTTTTAAGCGCTTCACCCAATACCTTATCAACCCAGGGCCCCGAGGCATTTACAAGTAAACGGGCTTTGTGTTCAGAAATTTCGCCAGAACGACAGTTTTCAGTTGATATACACCAATAACCCTTTTCTCTTCGAGCGGATACAACCTTAGTGCGGGTTTCTATAATAGCCCCATGCTCTCGAGCATCTTGAGCATTCAACACGACTAGCCGAGCATCATTTACCCAACAATCAGAGTACTCAAAACCCTTCGAAAATATTGCTTTGAGTGGTTTCCCAACCGGATCAGTGGTTAAGTTTATCTGCTTGGTACCTGGTAATAACTTGCGCTTACCCATGTGGTCATATAGGAAAAGACCCAGCCTGAGCAGCCAAGCTGGACGCATTGAACTATGATGAGGTAGAACAAAGCGCATTGGCCAAATGATATGCGGAGCCATTTTTAAGAGAACTTCACGCTCGCCCAGTGATTCTCGGACAAGCTTGAATTTATAATGTTCTAAATAACGCAACCCGCCATGGATGAGCTTAGAAGACCAAGAAGATGTACCGCTGGCTAGATCATTCATTTCAGCAAGACGGACAGAATAGCCGCGCCCTGCTGCATCGCGCGCGATACCACATCCGTTAATACCGCCACCAATAACAAAAATGTCATCTATTTTGGACAATGCTCCCCCTAAAATTTATTATGATAATTATAAGCTCAGACTTAATAAAGAGAAGGTAACCGAAGATAATACGAAAGTCAAATGAAAGCGCTCTCGAATCCATATCATGCTATATAGCAAAAAATACCCAAGCCCCAGCAAAAAATCTCCCAAGGATTCAAGGGTTAGGTCTGAGATTAGACGATCATGTTTGTAACATTAGACCAGATATTTGAACAATGAGTGCTGCTGCTGTTTTTAAACGCAAACATCCTGCAGGCGCTATGCCCTTATCTTCGAATGGCACTATGTATCACTTGATAGAGGGTGGTCTTCTGTAATGCAAGCCATCCAGCCAGACTTTTACATTTTAGGGGTTTCTATTGAGGGGGTTCGCAATTATTTCGATTGTGATCACTATTCACACTTGAACCTCGATTAGTTCAACCTCCGATTTAATGCACACTTCACGAAAGTCATCGTCAGCGATAACGTCTGTAATAAACGTATTCACCTGAGAAATATGACCAATTCTAACTGGCGCACTTCGTGAAAATTTCGTTGAATCAGCGAGTAATACAACGTGTCGCGCATTTTTAATGATAGCTTGGGCAACCTTTACTTCGCGGAAGTCAAAATCCAGCAGAGATCCATCAGAGTCTATCGCAGAAGAACCGATAATAGCGAAGTCAACTTTGAAGTTTTCAATGAAATCAACGGCAGCCTCACCCACAATACCGCCGTCTGACGGCCTTACAACACCACCAGTGATAATAACTTCATTCTCCTTAAATAATCTTAATCGACTGGCAACATTAATATTATTAGTAATGACCATTAATCCCTTATGATCAATTAGTGCATCACTAAACGCCTCTGTAGTCGTGCCTATATTAATAAAAAGAGACGCGTTATCAGGAATAATCTTTGAACCGGCTTTCCCTATAAGCACTTTCTGTGACGATGCAATCTGACGCCTTGCTTGATACTCCACGTTCACTCGACCATCTATCAAGCGAGCACCGCCGTGAACCCTGATCAGTTTGCTGGCTTTACTCAGTTCATTCAGATCGGTACGGATAGTTTGTGGCGTCACGCTAAATTCGTTAACAAGCTCGTCAACCAGAACTTTACCATTGTTCTTTAGCCTATCAAGAATACCGCTTTGCCTCTTTGTCATGAACATTATTAAAAACCCTTTTATAATTTTTCTTTTTCTTGGAAATTAAAATACGAAAATTAAAAGAAATAGCCTGAGGAATCTTAATATATTGAAAAACATAGAGAAAGCTAGTACTACTTGGTGTCACATCACTATAAAAGGGTTTATTAACTTTCACTTTTGTAACTAAATAGTGACGTTATAATAAATGCTGAATAACGAAAGATAAACGAAACAAAACAGGCGCTTTACTCAATCATGTATTATCGACAATTATTTATGTTTTGACCTTTTCTACAACGGTTCGCCAGTCGGTCAGTAAATTATCACGGTTAGAGCTCTCCATGCTCGGATTGAAACGCCTCTCTGAC
>JBLHVH010000267.1:0-4276 GCA_047628385.1 Oleiphilaceae bacterium | reverse complement strand
CCAATCGTTGTGCTTCCTGCTATCGCACTACAAGCCGCAATAGCAGTATCCTCTCCAACATGTACATTGTGGGCAATTTGGATTTGATTATCGAGTTTTACACCATTTTCAATCACAGTATTGTCTAATGCCCCTCGATCAATGGCCGTATTAGCACCAATTTCCACCTGGTTGCCAATCAAAACCCCTCCTAGTTGGGCAATCTTTTCCCACTTACCTTGATAAGGCGCAAAACCAAAACCATCAGAACCAATCACCACACCACTATGTAGTATGCAAGCATCACCAATAATTACGCCGTGATATAGAATAACACCAGCATGAAGCAGCGTACCTTTACCGATGATGCTATCAACACCGACAACACAATTTGCTCCAATGACGGAACCTTCACCGATCACTACACCTGCTTGAATCACGGCTCCCGAATTTATAGTTACACCCTGAGAAATTACTGCCGTTTCGTGAACCGTTGCTGAGTCAGCAATATTTATAGACTTATCACCTGATTCAGTTGATGCTAATGATTCACATGAATAGGCATCCCACAAATGACTTAAAGTTGCGTATGCAAGGTATGGCTGTTTATGAACAAGCATATTAGCCTGAGTATTAGTGGTCATATCTTCCGTTATAATAACGGCAGCAGCTTTGGTGTCAGATAAATATTTTTCATAAGCAGGGTTGGCTAGAAAACTTATCTGTGTCGCATCGGCAGACTGTAAAGTCGATATCCCGGTGATAACCTTACCCTCATCACCAATCACGCGCCCACCGACTTTTTCTGCCAACTGCTTTAAAGTAAATGCTTTATTCATCATGAACGACTGACTCTGTAAACAATTCTAAAAGAAAACTAAGACGCTATTTTAACTTATCAAGCTTCTCTATCATCTTAGCAGTATAATCCATCTTTTCAGAAGCGAACAAAACAGCCTCACGTGGCAATAACAAGTCTAAGCCTTCTTCTTTAACAATGTCATTTACTACCAAATCAATACGAGGCTTGGATTCAGCTAAAAATTCTTGACGCTCACCAGCCAATACTTTATCAAGCTTACCTTTCAAGTATTTATATTCTTGAATTTTTGCTTCTAAGTCAGATGCCATTTTATTACGCTCAGTATCGCTCATGATTGCGGCATCATTTTTTAAACGTAACTCTAGCTTTTGACCATCTTCTCCTACTGCTCGAACTTCTAAATCCTGTTGTTTGTATTGACTTACCATACTTTCAGTAAATGTTTTTGCAGCTTTAGATGAAAAGAGTGCAGCTCTCATATCTATCAAACCAATTTTAGTTTCTGCCGATGCCAGTACTGAAACCGACATGATAGATATTAGAGTGACAACTTTTAAAAATTTCATTACAGACCTCCTAAGATCTTTTAATATGAGTGATTATTAATAATATTTTTACATACAGAACATTAATTGCTTGAACTTTATTAAAATGATTGACCGAGTGTAAACTGGAAAAATTGCGTATCATCATTTTGAACATCATTTAGCGCTTTACCAAAACTAAACCCTAAAGGCCCAATAAAAGTTACCCACTGTAAACTAAGGCCTGTTGAAACTCTAAGTTCTCGCGCATCAAAATCAAAGTTTCGTTTAGTATCAAAAACATTCCCGCTATCTACAAAATAGGAAAGCCTCATTGAACGCTGGTCTTTTATAAAGGGAATTGGGAAAATTAATTCAGCACTGTTTTCAACGAGTAGATCACCACCAAATGGATCAGTAGTGTCTGCAAAGGAGTCACCTGTATTAGGCGATGATGGTAACCCCAAAGAGTTACTTTCAAACCCTCTAACAGACCCTATACCACCTGAAAAGTAATGCTCATAGAAAGGCAGTTCATTTGTGTCTCCGTAAGCACTCCCCCAGCCCAGTTCATTCCTAACTCTTAAAACGAATTCATGCTTACTATCCAAAGGAAAATAGGTATTTGACCGATAACTTGTTTTATAAAAAGATAAATCGCTAAATGGAGCAGTTACTTCTAGGGTTAAATTTTGTCGCCAACCTTTGGTAGGGAATGAGCCTCTATTTAAAGTGCTTCTAGACCAGGTAATCGAAGTAGGATATGTGTCAAAATTAGTGCCGTTATCTTCAACAAAATTTTGGATTTGTAAAGGTTGTGATCTACCAAGGCTAATCTTACTATTGGTATAACCAAAACCAAAAGTTAAACGCGATATATTATTTATAGGGTAACCAAAGGTGACAGAAGCACCAGATGCATCCAATGAATAGTCTGAGGTACCTGACTCATCAAAATCAGTTTTTCTTGCGAATACACTAAAGCCTCGACTCACGCCATCAACCGTGTAGTAGGGGTTTAAATATGAGAAATTAGCAGACTTTACGACGTCGTTAGTATTCACACCAAATGATACGCGCTTACCAGACCCAAAAAAATTATTTTCAGAAACACTTAAGCCTAAGGTAAATCCACTTCCCTGAGAGAAACCCAAACTAGCAGACAAATTACCTGACGACTGCTCCTCAACGTGATAGTTAACATCTATTTGATCACTTACTCCTGGTACAGAAGGGGTATCAATTGTGACATTACTAAAAAAGCCCAAACGCTCCAATCGTGTCTTTGAACCTTCAATTAAATCTGTTGAGGCCGACGCGCCCTCCATCTGTATAATTTCTTGCCTTAGTACTTCGTCTCGTGTGTTGGTATTGCCTCTAAAATTAACACGTCTAACATAATTACGTTTTCCTGGGTCTACAAAGAAAGTAATGGAGGCAGAGTTGTCATCGTGCGTTTCAGGGATCGCATTAACATTCGCATAGGTATAGCCTTCTGACCCAAGCGCTCTTGAAATATAATCAGAGCTTAAAGTTAATTTTCTTCTTGAGAACGTGTCACCAGGTTTTAGCAATACCAACTTCTCAAGAATCTCTTTTTCAAGAATCAAATCACCTTTCAAGTCGAAAGATTTAATAGTAAAAAGCGGACCTTCAGATACGTTTACAGTTATAAATACATCTTCTTTAAACGGAGAAATAGAAACCTGAGTAGACTCAATTGTGAATTTTATATAGCCATTATCTAAGTAAAATGATCGTATCCTTTCTAAATCTCCACTAAGTTTTTCTTTTGAGTATTTATCATCACTCGTAAAACTTGACCAAAGACTTGGCATTTTGAGTTCCATTAACTCAATAATTTCCTTGTCTGTATAGGCGTCATTACCCACAACGTTAATATGTAAGATACTGGCAACTTCACCTTCATCTATCTTTAAGTTTATTGATACTCTATTCCGAGGAAGCTTTATAACTTCAGCTTTAACGGATGCACTATATCGCCCTTGCGTTACATATGAACGCAGTATTTCAAGTTCCAAACGCTCCAATGTTACGCGTTTGAATACCTTACCTACAGACATACCGGCTGTTTTTAAGCCTTCTAATAAGTCTTCTTCCGAAATATCTTTATTGCCTTCTATTTCAATTTCACTAATAGCCGGACGTTCCACAACCGAAATAACTAAATCGCGGTCTTCTCTTGATAACTCGATATCAGTAAACAAACCTGTTTTGAATAGTGACTTAGTTGCTTCTACCAAGCGGTCTTCTGTTAACGTTTCACCCACAGTAATAGGGAATTCGCCAAAAATGGTACCTGCAGAGACACGTTTTAAACCATCAACCCGAATATCAGCAACGACAAACTCATTTGCTGAAGCGGTTATTGGCAGACTTACGACCATTAAGAAACATAAATAAAAGCGAACAGATAATTTCAAACATTTAAACATTAACAAAATGATTCCTAAAACATACAGCTTCGATACGATTCTGTGTCATACAATTTGAATACATACAATTACAACAACCGCATAATATCGTTATAAAATGCGACGGTCATTAGCATAAGAATAAATGAAACCCCTATTTTTAAACCAAACGTTTGCCATTTTTCAGACAAAGGCTTACCTCTCAGGGCTTCAAATGTGTAGTATAAAAGATGGCCTCCATCTAATACCGGAATGGGTAATAGATTTAATATTCCCAAGCTGATACTTAATAATGCCAAGAAACGTAAAAATTCTTCCGCACCCGAACTTATAGAATCACTCGCCACCTGCGCAATCGTTATCGGACCGCTTAAATTTTCTAATGATATAAGACCTTGGACCATTTTCTTTATCGCATTCAGGCTCATTTTAGTATCAGCCCACGTTTGAGCTGCAGCATAAGACATTGCAACGAAAGGACCATAACTTACTTCACGAATCATTTCACTCGGATA
>JBLHVH010000266.1:0-4373 GCA_047628385.1 Oleiphilaceae bacterium | reverse complement strand
GCGCCTTCTCGCTCTCGGTTTTCAACCAATATTTTTAAACTGGCTTCAAAAGCTTCAAGCGCCTCAGCACATAGTTTCTGTCGGTCTGCTGATTCGGTATCGATCACGCCAGGCCATTGCAAAATAGATAACGCGTTTAGCGGTGCAATGCCTTCAAATACATTACTTATTTCTTGCGTGGCGCTGTGTAGGCTTTTTAATACGTCTTGATTTAATGTTAAGCTATCTTGCTTTTTCGCTGAAGGTTGCCATTTCAGCATGCCATCCAGCTTCCCTCTAGAAAGGTACGAACGCATTAAGGCACGTAACTTGGGTTCGATCTCTCGGAATGCGTCAGGCAGCTTTATATTCGGCTCTAAATAACGATGATTAACCGTTCTTAGCTCCCACGTGAGTGAGCCAAAGTCACTTTCATGTTCAATGCGTGCAAATGCAGTCATGCTTTTCAGCATTCAATCACCTCTTTTTATAAGTTGTTATCGGGTTATTTCATTTCATTAACCCAAATTCTACGCCTTAGAGTCTTAGAAACCCACCACTTAAATGATAAACTCCCGATCCGTTTATTTTTTTAAGTCAGGCGGGCAATATACGCCTGTTGACAGCATCAACGTTTACTTCACAAAACAGGATAGATACATGAGACCTAGCGGACGCCAACTTGATCAAGCACGCGATATAAAAATCACACGTAATTATATAAAACATGCCGAAGGATCAGTTCTTATAGAGTTTGGTGACACCAAAGTAATTTGTACGGCATCTGTCGCAAATGGTGTTCCACGCTTTATGAAAGGCGAAGGTAAAGGCTGGTTAACGGCTGAGTACGGTATGTTGCCACGCTCAACGGGATCTCGCATGAACCGCGAAGCGGCTCGCGGCAAACAATCCGGCCGTACGGTTGAAATTCAGCGCTTAATTGGTCGCTCATTGCGCGCTGCAGTAGATATGAAAGCACTTGGCGAACGCACCATTTACGTCGATTGCGATGTTATTCAAGCCGATGGCGGCACACGGACAGCTTCAATTAGTGGCGGCTGTGTAGCACTGATAGATGCATTACAAACATTGGTTGATAGTGGAAAGCTTAAAGCCCTTCCTCTAAAGCAAAAAATTGCAGCGATTTCAGTTGGTATTTATAAAGGCCATCCAGTGCTTGATTTGGATTACCCAGAAGACTCTAGTGCTGAAACCGACATGAATGTAATCATGACCGACAAAGGCGGCTTCATTGAAGTTCAAGGCACTGCAGAAGGCGAAGCATTCCAACAAGAAGAGTTTGATGCGATGCTGTCACTCGCTAAAAAAGGCATAAATGAGATTTTCGCCTTACAAATGGCTGCGATTGAAGCTTAGCTTGATAAACGTTTAGCTTTAACTGCCATTAAAAAATGGCGTAGAGCATTTACTCTACGCCATTTTCGTTTTTAGCCAGCAAACCCATGGGTTCCAACCTAAAGCATCATAGGAATCACCTACATAGGCCTCTGAACATTATTCTAAGAGCGCTTATTTATATAATAACGTCGTATTCCATAACCAAAGGCGCATGATCTGAAAATCGCGTATCAAAATCTATAAAGCCGTCTTCAATCAAATTTCGCGTCATTTGACTAGTAATTTGATAATCCGTTCGCCAGCCAGAATTCTTCCGCCAACCTTTTGCCCACTCTGGCCACCAAGTATATTGATTTTTTTCTACATTCACATATCGAAATGCATCAACGTACCCTAAGTCATCAAATACAGTGTCAAACCATTCTCGCTCATAAGACTTAAAGCCACTAATATCCATTTCATGATACTTTTTACTGGCATCCGTAACTAAATGAGCAGAGTGGAAACTACCGGCAAAAATAAACTGGCGTCGTTTACGTAATGTTTTGTCTAAATGATTTTTAAATGCATCTTGAAAATCATCTTTTGCCTGCTGCTTGCTTTCATCACCTAAAGCACAAGGCGCCAACATGCAGGCAACACTTACATTTTCGAAGTCGGCCTGAATGAAACGTCCTTCACGGTCTGCAGGTTCATAAGCAAAACCGTACATGATCGCTTTTGGAAAGTGACGCGTATAAATGCCAACGCCACCGTCCTCAGGATTCTCTGCATCGATAAAATAGGCCTGATAACCTTCTGGGTGAAAAATTTCATCGTCAAAATCATAGACCTTTCCTTGGATATCTTGCACGCACACTACATCGGCGTTAATTTCACGCATCCAATCAAAAAATCCATTTTCTGCAGCTCTTTTCAATCCATTTACATTAATTGATACTACTCGCATAACTGCCTCTCACATTATTTGCGTGGTATGATACGCAACTCACACTTTTTGAAAAGAAAAAGACTGTAATATCTTTTAATTTAGGCACATTTAATGACTCAGAATACTACTTTAAAACCACATCAACGTGATTTTATTGAATTCGCGATACAAAAGAACGTTTTAAAGTTTGGCGAGTTCACCCTTAAGTCAGGCCGTGTGAGCCCTTATTTTTTTAATGCTGGGTTATTCGATAATGGTTTATCTCTCGCTAAACTGGGCGAATTTTACGCCCAAACACTTATAGATTCCGCCATTCCTTTCGATGTTCTTTTTGGGCCTGCTTACAAAGGTATCCCTCTTGGTGCAACTACAGCCGTTTGCCTTTCTTCTATATACAAAATAAATACTCCCTTTGCTTTCAACCGTAAAGAAGCAAAAATACACGGCGAAGGGGGCACGATTGTTGGCGCCCCATTAAAAGGTAAAGTAATGATTATTGATGACGTCATTACCGCAGGGACTGCCATTCGCGAAGTAATTAAAATCATTAAAGCTTCGGGAGCTGAACCTGCAGGCGTCTTAATTGCTTTAGATCGCCAAGAAAAAGGCCAGGGCGAATTATCAGCAATTCAAGAAGTAGAAAGAGACTTTAATATCCCTGTCGTAAGTATCGTCAACCTTACTCAAGTATTAGACTACATTCAGGATGATGCAAGTTTATCACAGCATTCTGACTCTGTTTCGGCGTATAGAGCACAATACGGCATTGAAAATTAGTATTTTTCGTGCAAAGTAATACTTTGCACGGCGCTTATTCTTAAGCTCAGTTAAAACAAAAGCGACACACCAACCAATATTGTCACAACTTCAAAACAGCGCTTTACTAACGCACTGCCTTTAGTAATGGATAAATGAGCCCCAAGATATCCTCCCGCAAGCGCGCCAATTACCAATGGAATAACCCATTCCCATTTAACTTCGGTTTGGCTCGCAAGCGTTATCGCTCCAACACCATTCCAAAACATTCCAACTAAAATAAGGGTATATGCGACGGCTCGTTGATAATCCAAACCGAACCATACAACCAGCCATACTGTTACAAATAAACCGGTACCAGAAGTGATTGAACCATTTAGTATGCCGATGAGAAAAATCACCGCGCCACCTAATAACCAGTCACGGAGTCGATGGTTTTTTTTCACCTCTTCTAAGCCTAGTGTCGGTGAAAACCAAGAATAAAGCCCGAGTGATATCGTTAAGACACCCAATGTTGTTTTCGCCAACGCATCAGGCACATGCAGAATCAACAAGGCACCAAGAATAACACCAGGTAGCCCACAACCGAGTATAAACAATGCAAACCGAAAATTTAAACTCTTCTCACGCAGGTGACGAATTGTTGCCCCCACACCTAAAGCAACACTTGCAACTTTATGCGTTGCCAAGGCAGTAGAAAAAGCCAATCCTAAAAATAACAATGCCGGAAACTGCAATAAACCAGCACCCCCACCCGCCATAGCACTTAAACCATTTGCAACAATCGAAATAAAAAATAACATCAATTGTTCTATGAATACATCCAACATTTAAGCCAACTATTTAAAGTAATTTTAATGAAAACCGACTAACTCGGTGCAACAGGGTCGAATTCGCTCGATAATCAGATATAATGAATTAATGAGTAATAAAAAATCACCAAAACAACAACGTCAAATTAAGTTTAATCAGGGTAACGAAAGACAATAGAATGATGATTATCAAGATTCTTAAACAACATGCTCTCACCTCACTCGTATGTTTGCTATTCGTTATATTTTCGACACAAAGCATCGCAGCGCAACTATACAGATATACAAATGAGCAGGGAAATCTTGTTATGGGGCATGTCATCCCCCCTAACTTTGTAGCCAAAGGTTATGACATCCTAAATGTTCAAGGTCGCATCATTGAAACTATTCCTCCAGCCTTAAACGAGAAACAAATAGCCCAAAGAGATGCGCAACTTAAACAAAAAGAACAAGCGAAAATTGCACTAGCAGTACAAGACGAAATTGATGACAAACTAAAGCAACTTTACAGCCACCCTGACGATGCTGTTCGTATC
>JBLHVH010000265.1:0-4394 GCA_047628385.1 Oleiphilaceae bacterium | reverse complement strand
TATCTGCAGTGGAGTCTTGTAAGAAGTATTCGTCTTCAAGTGTGCTGAGTAAAAGCTCAATCTTGGTGGGTGCATAGCCTTGGTCAACCAGTATATTGTTGACTTCTTGTTTTGTGGTGCGAATCCAGTCATTCCTGTTGACAGGTTCGTCAATACCTCGACGGATAGTGCGGCGTGTTTCAATATAAAGCTGCTGTAATAACGAGGCTCGCCAACTGTTCCAGAGATTGTGATTGGTTGCTGCAATATCGCAAACGGTTAACACATAAAGATATTCTAGGTGTGTGAGGCTGGGGATTTTTTCTGCAAATAAATAAATAATTTCAGGGTCATCAATGTCTTTCTTCTGTGAAGTCATTGACATTATAAGGTGATTTTCAATCAACCATGAAATAAGTGTGGTATCACGCTCGCTAAGGTGGTGTCGGTCGCAGAATTCAAAGGCATCTATAGCGCCTAGCTCAGAGTGGTTGCCACCTCGCCCTTTGGCAATATCGTGAAATAGACCGGCGATATACAGCACTTCTCGTTTTGGTATGTTTCGAAGTAGCCGTGACGCAAGCGGGAAATCTTTTTTGGCATTGATGTTTTCAAGCTCAATAAGGTTCTGAATTAGATGTATGGTGTGTGCGTCGACGGTATAGCAGTGAAATAGGTCATGCTGCATTTGACCAATGATTTGACCAAATACAGGAATGTAGCGGCCTAATACATTATATTTAAGCATTGAGTTCAATGTTCGATGAAGTTGATGGGGTGTTCTCAGTATTTCCATAAATAAAGTATTGTTTGCTAAGTCATGCCTGAAGCTATCATCAATTAAATATATATGCTCTCGCATAAGTCTTATAGTAGTTGCTTTAATGCCCTTTGAGTGAGGGTTTTGTGCTTGCAGTAAAAAAATTTCAATTAAAGCGTAAGGGGAGCGATCAAATACGTTGTTATCAATTGTCTCAATGTAATTGTTATTTAATTGAAAACGTTTATTCAGATTGTGAATGGTTTGTTTTTGATTGGTACTTAAGTAGTAATCATCAAAGTATTGCAAAATCACATCAGCAAGTTCTGCTAGCCCAAGAACGGTGCGGTAATAGTGCTGCATCATCTGCTCAACACCAAGCTTTATCTCGTTGTCCTTAAAGCCTAATGTTTTAGAAAGCTTATTCTGGTGTTCAAATAATAGTCTGTTTTCATTTCGATCAGCGATCATTTGAAGACCATATCGCATGCGCCAAAGAAATTCTTCTCCTTGGTCCAACATGGTAAACTCTTCATCTGTAAGGAAATGATACCTGGAACGAACGCTTGGAGCATCTGGGCCAAAGTGACGTTTGGTGATCCAGACAATGGTTTGTATATCTCTTAAAGTGCCAGGTGATGATTTAAGGTTTGGCTCAAGGTTGTATTCAGTGCCGCTGTATTTTTTATGGCGCGCAGTTTGTTCTTTTCGTTTAGCTAAAAAGTATGACTTGGATGTATGTACTTCATCTGAGTAAATACGTGATGACACTGATTGAAGTAAGTCTTCTGCACCCGAAATGTTACGTGTTTCGAGTAAGTTGGTGCAAATTGTCACATCATCTTTGGCTGAAACGATACACTCCTCAATTGTTCTGACGCTATGGCCAATATCTAATTTAAGGTCCCATAACAGTGTTATAAAGGCTGAAAGTTCCGCCCCAAGTTCTTCATTGATTTCTGTTCTAACGAGTATGAGTAAGTCAATATCTGAGTGGGGGTGTAATTCACCTCGGCCATAGCCCCCAACAGCGATTAAGCTAGCGGTGTCGGAAAATGAGAAGCGTGCCCAAAGGCCGGCTAAGAGCTGGTCCATCAGTTGCGACTTTATATGGATTAGTGCGCGTATATCAACGCCTCTAAAAAACATATTATCAAAAGCAGACTTGGCTTTTTGTAGGGTTTTTTTAACATCCACAGCAGGTGTGGTGCTAGTAACTAGTGATAAGCTTAATGAGTCAATATTGATGTTTGATTCATTAAGGAATTCTTTTGATAGTGGCATAAAAGTCTTTTTGGCTTGCGTGGACTATTGAAAGAATTCTTTTTCTTCTTCGCGTATTGTCAAAATGTCAACGCCATTAGGGGTTACTAGTAGAGTGTGCTCCCATTGGGCTGAAAGTTTGCGATCTTTTGTGATTACAGTCCAATCATCCGGGAGTAGCTTGCAATGGCGTTTACCTTGATTAATCATCGGTTCAATAGTAAAAGTCATGCCCTCTTTTAATATAAGTCCTGTTCCAGCTTTACCGTAATGCATTACTTGCGGCTCTTCGTGGAAAACGCGCCCAATGCCGTGTCCGCAGTATTCTTGAACCACAGAGTAATAATTGCTTTCAGCGTGTTTCTGAATGATCTCACCGATATCGCCTAAGCGCGCACCAGGTTTAACGAGCTTGATTGCTTTATATAAGCATTCTTGTGTGATATTAACCAGTCGTTCTGTGGCGACAGCCGGTTTTCCAACATAAAACATTTTACTTGTATCGCCATGAAAGCCATCTTTGATGACGGTGATATCAATATTTATTGCGTCGCCATTTTTTAAAATCTTTTTATCGCTTGGGATGCCATGGCAAATGACTTGGTTGACCGACGTGCAAATAGATTTCGGGAAACCTTTATAGTTAAGTGGCGCAGGTATAGCTTTTTGCTCATTAACAATATAATTGTGGCAAATTCGATCTAATTCACCCGTTGAAATGCCAGGTTTTACGTGTTCACCTATCATTTCAAGTACTTCAGCGGCGAGTTTACCAGCAACGCGCATTTTCTCGATTTCATCTACTGACTTTATAGATACTTTCATGGTGATTTGTAGTGCCTTATCGTTATAAGTTTGACGGTCTGATATCCATAGCCTAAATATTCTACCTTGATCCGCGCTCGAATAAAATTTTTTATCACAAAAACATAATGTTTATGGGTGTAAAAGGAGAGAATTTATTTGTTTTTGTTAGTGCAAAAAAACGATAATTTCTTGTTAAATGGTTGCTTGATATGGTATAAAGCGCTCGCTGAATTTCGAGTGGAATGTGAAAATCATTGTATATAGACCCTATAGACAGGGCATAGCATTGAATTTCTTCTCGGTAACTTAAATCCACACACGTTTCGACACATTATTCTGGGTGCTGGCTGAAGTTATTTTAAGGTTATCTTAAAGTGCTGAGGTTTGGTTGAGTAATGGGAGGCGTGGAGGTCTAACCCTAAAATTTAAAGGAAAATATCATGGCTACAGTTTCAATGCGCGATCTGCTTAAAGCAGGTGTTCACTTCGGTCACCAAACTCGTTACTGGAACCCAAAAATGGGTAAGTACATATTTGGTGCACGTAATAAAATTCATATAATTAACCTTGAGCAAACTGTTCCTGCTTTTAATGAATCTTTAGAGATCGTTAAACGTTTAGCAGAAAACAAAAACAAGGTTCTTTTTGTTGGTACTAAGCGCGCAGCTAGTAAAACAATTCAAGACGAAGCAAGCCGTGCTGGCATGCCTTATGTTAATCACCGTTGGTTAGGTGGAATGTTGACGAACTACAAAACTATTCGTCAGAGCATTCGTCGTTTTCGTGATCTTGAAGTACAGAGCAAAGACGGTACTTTTGAGAAAATCACTAAAAAAGAAACATTAATGCTAACGCGTGAAATGAACAAGCTAGAGCGTAGTATTGGTGGTATCAAGGATATGGGCGGCTTACCTGACGCTTTATTCGTGATTGATGTTGATCACGAGCGTATCGCTATAAAAGAAGCAAATAAGCTTGGTATTCCAGTTATTGGTATTGTTGATACAAACAGTAACCCTGATGGCGTAGATTACGTGATTCCTGGAAATGATGATGCTATTCGTGCAATTCAAATTTACGCATCTGCATTTGCTGATGCCGTGCTTGAAGGCTCATCAAAGGGTAAGAATGAGTACGTTGAAGTTGCAGAAAAAGCTGAAACTAAAGCAGAAGTAGCCGAAGTAGTCGAAGTTAAAGAAGAAAAAAAAGCAGCTGAATAAGAGCTTGCTTTAAGTTTGCTGCAATTAATATTCAGTAAACTTGAATTTTGTCTGTTCTAAAGGCAAAAAATATTTTAGAAAAGGGGGGAACCCCTTTTTTTGTAAAACTATATTGAATTTTGAGGGTTGGACATGGCTACTATTAGCGCCAAACTTGTTAAAGAACTCCGTGACCGTACTGGTTTAGGAATGATGGAATGTAAGAAAGCTTTAAGAGAAACAGAAGGCGACATCGAAAAAGCAATTGAAGAGATGCGTAAGAAGAGCGGCATGAAAGCAGCTAAAAAAGCAGGTCGTATTGCTGCTGAAGGCCTCGTAGCGACAAAAATATCAGAAGATGGTAGTTTTGGTGTGTTAGTTGAAGT
>JBLHVH010000264.1:0-4407 GCA_047628385.1 Oleiphilaceae bacterium | reverse complement strand
TCTTATCGCCATGGTTTGCTGCCCAAGACCCTAGACTTAAACGAATGTCTCCAAATATTGAAGAAGGCGCAATGTACGTTTGGATGCTCATACATCCAGATCTAAGAGGCGTTAAGCGAATATAAGCTATCACAGATATGCAAATTAATTTATTTGAACAAAAGAACATGCCTTAGCGTCAATTGTTACCACGTGCTTACTGTGCACTTAACCTTATGAGCGACACTTAGTTGAAATGAGTAATTCCTAAGCTGATACGTGGGTTCGTTATGTCATAAATGGTAAACCTAGTGCGCTAGTCACTGCCAGCCAATACGCCATTTATGACTATCTTTTAACTCTCGCCAATCAATTGTATATTGCTTTTTATTAATAACAGCTTCAATAATACATGATAATACGGTTTGAAATTCATCGCGTTCAATCAGTACTATCACAAAGTGTTTTTCTTTGTTTATTACGTCTGTTTTAGTCCATTTACTGTACATTAAGGCTTTGGGACTAACTTTATTCATATCCAAAATTCCTTTCTCATTATTTCTATACGACAAAATACTCGGTATGTGAATTTGAAAAATTCCAGATAAAAAATATAAGTGACTACATTCTCTATCTGGGTCTATTTGATCAGAGGTATGCCTGTTAGAACTCGTCCTGACTAAATGCCATGATCGATGCTTTACCGGCTTTCACCTCTTCACTCAAAGCGACCATTTCTGGTTTAAATAACCTAAAATAATGCGTAGCAGTTTTGCGTTTACTTGATAAGAACGTGTCACTATAGTTATTTATTGTCGTTTCATCTTCAGATTGATGGGCCATTTTTGCCCAAAAGACAGCTAATGTTGTCAACGCAAACATTCGGAGCAACGGAGTAGCGACTGCTGCCGCCTCTAACGGGTCCTTAGCCGCATTCTGCATAAGAACACCAAGTGATTTTTCAAGTACAGCAATAAAGCTATTAGCTGAATTGAGGTGCTCTTCATTACCCAGCCCTAAGAGTAGGCTTTTCATTTCAGATAGGTATGTGATCGCTAGACGGCCGTTATGCATCGTCAGTTTTCTACCCACTAAGTCTAGCGCCTGAATACCGTTTGTGCCTTCATAGATACGTGGGATACGACCATCGCGTAACAGTTGTTCAACCGGCCAATCTTGAGTGAAACCGGCACCTCCCATTGATTGTAAGGCTTGATCAGTACAATGAAATCCCTCATCGGTTAAAAATGACTTAACGATAGGGGTCATTATTTGGACGATATCAGCAGACTTTTGACGTTGTTCAACATCAGCGTGACCATGACTTAAATCAAGGTGCAACCCTGTCCAATAAGCCATCGCTCTAGAACCTTCAATAATGGCTTTTTGACGCAATAGCATTCTGCGAACATCAGGGTGAACAATAATAGGATCAGCTTTTTGCTCAGGCTCTACTGCCCCAGCTAATGAACGGCTTTGTAAACGCTCTTTAGCAAAACCAAGTGAAACCTGATACCCAGTTTCTGCCAAACCTAAACCTTGAATACCCACCATGATTCTAGCCGCATTCATCATCGTGAACATGCATTTAAGCCCCTTGTTTGGCTCACCAATAAGCCAGCCTTTAGCCCCGTCAAAATTCATAACACACGTCGATGAACCGTTAATACCCATCTTATGTTCAAGCCCTCCACAAAAAGCGGGATTTCGACTCCCGTCATCTAATATTTTGGGCACTAAGAATAAAGAAATACCACGGCTACCTGCCGGTGCATCGGGTAATTTTGCGAGAACCAAATGAATAATATTTTCGACAAGATCATTTTCGCCGCCGGTGATCCATATTTTTGTGCCGGTAATGTCGTAACCACCATTATCATCGGGTATCGCTCTGGTGCTTATCAGACCAAGATCTGTTCCACACTGTGGTTCAGTCAAGCACATTGTACCCGTCCATTCACCGGCAATTAATTTTGGTAGATAAGCGTTCTGGAGTTGTTCACTACCATGCTGACTTAAGCAATCTATAGCACCATGAGAAAGCCCTGGATACATACCTAAAGATAAGTTGCTTGAACACACCATTTCATCGACGATCATTTTTAATAAATGCGGTAAGCCCTGCCCTCCAAATTCTGGTGAGGCCGATAACCCACTCCAACCGCCTTCCATATAATGTTTATAGGCTTCTTTAAAACCTGAAGGTGTTTTAACAGTATGAGTTTCAGGGTCATACTGACAGCCTTCTTGATCGCCTGAAGTATTAACAGGCAACAATATGTTTTCTGACAGTTTTGCTGCTTCCTCCATGACTGCTTTAAATAAATCTTCAGTTGCGTCTTGAAAGGGCTCACAGTCTGAAAGACGGTTAGCTTTCAAGGTATCAAAAAGTAGAAAATTCATATTTTCTAAAGGCGCTTTATAATGACTCACATTTTACCTCTCATTAATCGATTTAATTACTTGGCTTTAAAGTATGTTTAGTAGCTATCTCAAAAGTATCTTTTAACTCTTTCATATAGCTTACGTATACCTGCTTTGTTTTGGATCACGCATAAGGATAAAATAAATTATCGGTAGAAAATTATTTATCTGTGAGATTAGTATTGTTGTAAAACTTTACTAACTGGCATGATCCAAGATCGATGAGACAACGTATAAAGAATAATTAAATTAATGACTAAGGAATATCAATGTTTTCAATATTTAAACCTAACCCTAGAAAAAAACTAGAAAAGCTGTACAAACAAAAGCTTGAATTGGCGATGATTGCACAAAGAAATGGCGACATAAGAAGCTATTCAACCATTACCTCTGAGGCACAAGATATTTGGGAAGAAATCAAGAAATTTGATGCTAAAAAACAATAATGGCGTGTAATTTGGACGTGTAACGGTGAAACAGATACCGTATTTTATGGCAGAAACCAAAAAACAATACTTTCACAGCTAAGTTAAAGGATTAGGCACAGTTAAAACATGGATGATTAGGTCAAGTTGACCCTAACCTTCATAAGACTAGAATTGGCATAATTTTAAAGCCAATATAGGTCATTATGTGGTTAGGTTTATTCTTTTAAGTCACCCTAATTACCAGTTTTAGTAGTCGTTTGCATTGCAACTCCCACCACCAAAGCAGACGTGTAAATTAATGACTATCTTTTCAGTATAAAACAGATGTCAACCCCGCCTGATATGGTTCATTTACTTTTCTTCAGACGCTGCTTTAAGGTTTTCAATTTCTAGTTTCAGTTTTATCACAACATCATTAAGTTTTACTTTATCTTTTGTCATATCTGCAACTGTTTGAGTTTTCAGTTTCAGTTTTTTCTTATTTTCATCAAGCTTTTTCTTAAGGCCAACCGGATCCAACCGTTTAAATTCAGCATGCTCAGTCTTTATTTTTGAAGACTGCTCTCTAAGTGAATCATATTTAGTATTAAGCCCGTTCAGCTCACTTTCAAGTGCTGATGCCTTGGACGTAAGAGCTAGAGTAATAGACTGGTGCTCTGTTTCAAGAATTGTTTCAGCAGTAAGCTTGGCCTGACTTGCTAAAAGATCAGTTACTTTCTGATCTAACTCTTGATTTGATGCTTTTAATCGCTCAAATTCTAAGTTAAAACGTTGGCTAATTCGCTCTTCTATTTCTATTCCTAACTCCATTCTTAGAGTCATATCTTTCGTAAGTGTTTTCGATTCCATTACAGTTAAGCTTCTTCTTGGTCATTAATAGGTAAAATTTGGAGGTGTATTTTAGCAGAATATTTTGGTTCTAGGGATATATTGTATTGAAATATTACAACTAACTATAGGTCATTGATTTACAATTAAAAAGTTTAAACTATATAGGAAAATTAAAAATTAATTCTACAAATTAACAAATAAATCAGCTCTAAACTGTTTAAAAGTTGTGAACTTTCTAGCTTTATATAGACACTAAGCTGTCTTTTTTGATTACGTAACTGAAATTAGATTAAACTTTTTTAGTCCTTCGATAAACAATACTAAGTAATTTTTTACTACCTGTAATAGAGATGGATATATTTTATATCATTACGAAAGTAACGCTGTGGGCTAATTAATATAAATTAGCCCACAGCGAACTTTTAACGGATATACTTGATGAAGGAATAATAGGCTGTCTTTTAACTTTCAAAGTCGTTCCATGGTCAACGCTATGTCGAAAAACCTCAACAAAGGATTATTAGTCGGTACTGGCAATTTTAGTCTGGTTACGACCGTTGTGTTTCGCAGCATAGAGTGCAGTATCGAGCTTACTGATGACGTTGTTAATAGCGTTATCGCTAAGTTCAAAAACTTTAATCAGACCTATCGATAAAGTAAGCGTCTCTGGATAACCTATTTCGTCTTCAGGCAGTGAAGATATGTTTAGTCGTAAACGTTCAGCTAGGAGAATGGCATTTTCTTT
>JBLHVH010000263.1:0-4453 GCA_047628385.1 Oleiphilaceae bacterium | reverse complement strand
TTTACGTACATTCTGAAGATAAAAAACGTGCAGCCAGTGGTAAAGGTCGTAAAGTGAATTAATTGCTTAAATATTGATTTAATTGATATGTTTTTCATATATATAACAAAATAGAGTATGTTCTTTCAGAAATATGCCTCAAATTAACTAGAACTCAGTGAAGGGTGCAATAATTCACGTTTTAAACTGAATTATTGCTATTTAATTCTTAATGAGTGTGGATAGTCGTTTATTTGTTTCTGAGTACTCTTATTATCTGAAGTCAACTATACTAGTAATGTAATTATATGATTCACCATTTCTTTCGTATTTTATCTCCGGTTATTTAACAATATGGCTACCATTAAACCTGTTATAGATATTGCTTCAGGTACGGCTAAATACATACAAGATATGCCTGTGTTTGAAGTTGGCCATAATTATTCAGATGAATGTTGTAATATTGATTCCAACAATGACTGGGAGGCTATTCTTGAGTTTCTCAATGAATACAAAAATTCAGAGAAAACTTTTAGATCGTATACGACTGAATTAGAAAGATTATCGCTGTGGATTATTCATGAACATAAAGTGCCATTGTCTGGCTTAAAACGTTCAGATTTATCCAAGTACTACGAATTTCTTTCTGCTCCGCCAAAATATTGGATTGGTCCATCAAGCAAGAAATTTAAAATAGATAGTTCAATCAACCTAGACTGGCGCCCTTTTAAGATCAGTACTGATGGTAAGCATGGCTTAGCCGAGAGTACGATTAGTCGTATTCAAAAAATACTACAGTCTCTTTTTAACTATCTAGTCGATGAAGGTTATCTATTGGGTAACCCTGCTATTACAAGGCGAACAAAAGGACAGCGTGCCGCTAATACCTTAAAGCAAATTGAGCGTTTTCTTCAACCTCACGAAGTTTTGTTTGTAAAATCGTTACTATGTGATTTGGTTGATGAAGCAAAGAACGCAGGTAATAAACCTTTCTATTTTAAAGCCCTAAGACGCTATTATATTTTTGAATTATTTCTTCATACCGGTATGCGAATTTCTGAACCAGTAAAATACACGATGGGTGATATTTCAATAAAAGGTACTGGTCTTAAAAAAGATTTTTCTATTGATATACAAGGCAAAGGTAATATAGATGGTGAGTACAGAACTGTTGTGCTTGGTGAGAATTTTATACCAATATTAAAGGATTATAGAGAAGCGCTTAATGATGCAGTTTCTCATAAGAATTGGAAAGAACTAGACCCCCTACCCTCATTTAACGAATCAATACCTATAATTCCTGACTTCACTGGCTTAAAGCCAATTGGAGAGCGCCAAATAAGCACTTTATTTACTGAAATAAGAGAAATATGTATGTGTGCGTTAGACTTAATTATTCAAGAGTTTGTAGGTGAGAAAGAAGATCAAAATGATCTTAAAAGAATGAAGTCCACGCTTAATAAATTTACATGTCATTGGATGCGCCATACTCATGCAACATACTTCTTGGCGCAGTCTGGTGACTTAAAAGCAACACAAGAGCGTCTTGGTCACTCCGATTTATCTACAACACAAATTTATATACATGTTCTCAGTAAAACTAAGACAGAAACAGCTAATAAATTTGACCCTTCAAAACTTCAAGAGTTAATTTAAGCAGCTCAAAGGTGAACCTGTTTTATAAATTTAATATTCAAGTTTGTACGTTCTCTATGAAAGATGTGCTGGATATTTAAACGAATCTTACAGAAACATTCTTGCTAAAAATTGTCCTTCGTACAAATTCTGATGATCAAAAATATAAAGGGTCTGACTTTAGGTTCAAGTATCTGTTATTAAACAGTAGCATTACTAGCCCCAGTAATTTCACCTCAAATCAGGCTAAATTACTGAGACCGCTTAGATACTCAACGACCTCTGCGACGTAATGACGCAGGCTTGAAATGACGTTTCCCAGGGGCCTCGTCATCAAAAAGTGTCGCTCGTCTTTCTTCTGAAGAAAGGCCGTTAGCACTATATCTTTTAGCTCGCAGATCATGATAAACACCAATTCCAGCCGATGTACCGGGTACTTCGTAATAGTTTTTCATTAGTGCCATGCTTACTCGCCATAATTCACCATATTTATCATACTGGTCAACTAACGATATACCCCAACTATCTTCGTCAACAAAATAAACACGCTCCTTATAAATATGTCGAAACTCCTTTTTAAGTGTCGCTTTCACTTCATGTACGCGATGTAGTTCCCAGCGTATAAAATCAGGATTAAGGTGCCCAGGTAAAACAAGATCCGCATACTTCACACCTGCTGCATCAATTTTATAATTGTTATAGGGAATAAAATATTCTTTTAGGCCGATGTAGCTCCAGTTATATCGATCAGGTGCACCGTTATACATGTCGGTATCATCTGCTGTACGTGTATTATCTGATGATGCAATGGGGGAATCATAAGCTAGGTTAGGTGCCTTCCTTACCCTTTTTTGTCCAGAACTATAATCCCATACTTGTCTTTCTTGTTTAATTTGATTCAATGTTTCATGAACCAATAAGGCACCACCCGCTAACCTTGCTGGTGCTTTATTAAAGGCAAGAAAGTAAAACAGAATATTGTCTAACTTATCGTAACTTCCTCCGGGTTTATAGAAATTGAATAGCACTTCGTACTGCTTAGTAATCGGCGTGTATGCTCCATTTTGATGAACAGAAACTTCAGTGGAATTTTTAGTGACAAAAATACCTCGCCACCGCGTTAAATGATTCCACATTGTTTGCTGTGCTTTCGATTCACTATTTCCATGAAGAATTGGAAATGGGATTCCCCCGAATGCATTCTCAAAACCAAGGCCGTTTTTTGATAGTGTGGCGGTAAGCGCATTTTTACGTGTATTATCGTATACCCAATCAGGCATGGAATGAGAACGGCGTGTTGGGTATACATCTATTTTAAACGTGTCTGGATACGTTTCAAATAGCTTATATTGACCAGGGGTGAGCTTTTTTTTGTAGTCTTGGTAGTTACTTTTATCAATTGAAAACTTAATTTCATCGGAAGCAAACGGGTCAATATGTGAAAAACCATTTCCTTGATAGCCTGCAGGAGGTTCGACAATTCCACCAGTCCAAGCAGGAATCGTTTTATATTTGTTACTTCCTTTTACTGACCCAAAAGGCGTAAGAGACTTTCCTAGTTTATCTGCCGTAGCAGCAGATACTTTGGCTTGCACATTAAACGAAAATAATGCAAAAACAATTAAACTAATGAAAGAAAAAAACTTTTTATTCATATTAACACCTTAATCTGTGTATTTTTATGTTGTGTATAGTTAAAAGAAAAAAGAAGCTCTACCAAACTTCATAATTTACTGAATAAGAGATCCAGACAATTAAGTATAGGAAGGAAAATTTAATTTGCCCAAAAATCTAGCCTTTTACTCTATATATTTTAGCAATTAATTTCCTTTATTGGCCTTTATAAAGCCATCTTATTGCTTCTCTTCCAACTTGGTCCATTAATGTTGACCTCGTCATTTTCAGAACTTATACAAGTTGCTTAAGAATTTCTTCAACTATTCTGTAGTTTTGAACTAACATTAGCTAATAACTGACAATTATAGTGTACGTTCATTACCTCAACGAAGGAGAAATAATTATGTTCCAAAAATTTTTATATTCATTGTGTCTTGTGTGTTTTCTATCTGCTAATTCAAACGTGTTAATGGCTGGTGATCACCCAAAGGCTAAATGGATCGATATCAGTAAGGATAAAAACTTTTTTAACAAAAATTGTGACTATAAGGTTTGGGTGCTTGAAGACAAGGAGTGGCGTGAAACTTGGTATTTAGAAGCGTTTGATAGTGAAAATGCATTTTATACTATTAACCGCCAAAGCAGTGTATGGAGCGAAAAAGATTACTTTTATGCATTAAACTACAAAGATAAAACGAAGTTTTTAATCGGTGAAAACTCTATTGATGTTGTACCTTTTTCTCTTTGTCTGAATACCAAGTAGCCCACCTTGTTTCTAAGTCCGTTCATTTAGATCAAACAATAGATATCAGTAAGAGCCATTAATATTTAGTTAATGTGGCCTACCCTGTTAGAAATGAACGTATTTAGAAATAATACTTCCCCGCTACACTATCGTTTACAGACCCCTAACTGAGAATTAGAGGTGACAACCGAGCTAAAACAGATGACAGGGCTCGAGTCATTAGTTCTTCTTAACTTTTATGCCAAATACATCCCACCTATTCCTAGCTTTTATAACAAAGACCAATGCCATTCAATTACGCTCAATCAAAGTTACTGGCCAACTAGCTGTTGATAATAGAGGAGCCATACGGGATGCATGTATTGCTGATTTTGGCATTGCGATCAATGCAGCATGGCGATTAGTGAATAGCTTAGAAATGGCTCCTTAGTGAGTACACTTCATCTGGTCATAATGTCGCCGAGGCATATATTTCGG
>JBLHVH010000262.1:0-4456 GCA_047628385.1 Oleiphilaceae bacterium | reverse complement strand
GCCTATTGAGTTGATGCAGTTTATTGGCTTGTTTAAAGCCATGTTGAAAACAGGCATTAAACCTGATTTATTACGGTTGATGGCGGAGAAGGTGGTATTGGGGCTGCACCATTATAATACAATAATTCAGTACGGATGCCGCTTAGAGATGCGATTGTATTTGTGAGTGATTGTTTAGTTGGTTTTGGACTGAAAAAAGTTCGGATTATTGCGAGTGATAAAATTTTTTCAGGATTCCATATGGTAAAAAACCTCGCGTTAGGTACTGATTTTTGTAACAGCGCAAGAGATATGATGCAGACATTGGGCTGTGTGCAATCACTTGAGTGTAATACTAATCAGTGCCCTGTTGGTGTGGCGACACAGAACCCAACTTTGGCGAAAGGTATTGTGGTAACTGATAAATCTGAATGTGTTGCACGATTCCAAAAAGAAACAGTCAGAGCGGCAAGGAATTTAATTACTTCTGCAGTGATGGACCGCCCCTCACAGTTGAATAGAACACATATATTAAGACGTGTGAGTCAAATTGAAATGATGCAATAGAATCAAGTTTTTCCCTGCACCACAACAGGTAGCTTTTTAACTGATCATTACCCCAAGCAATTCGTGCAAGCGATAATGGCGTCTTCTGCTGAGTCGTTTTTATCCAAAAATTGTGTCGCTCATTGTGACGCTGGCTTTATTGAATTGAAAAATATAAGTTATTAATATCACGCTGAGTTCAACGAGTGCACGTCAGAATCTAGCGGGGGCGTAGGGTCAAAATATTTCTTTGAGACATTTTATTTTAGTGAGAGGCTATGCGTTACTCTGGTTACTTTTTTCATGGCGTGTAACCAGTAAGTACAATTTTTCAGCAAGGGCTTTAAGTTGTAGCGCGTCGTTTGGCGCCATTTCAATTTGGCAACTCAACGTACCAGGGACTTTTTCAGCATCACTCGCAAGCGACTTTCCTTGGGCGGTTAACAGTACAATTTTTTGTCGAGAGTCATCCGGTGATCTAGCGATACTCACCAATGCTTTAATTTCAAGCCGTTTTAGAATAGGGCTAAGTGTACCGGCGTCGAAGCGCGTGCGATGCACTAAGTCTTTCATAATTACTTCATCTTTGTCCCATAAAGCCATCATGACAAGATACTGGGGATAGGTTAACTCGAGCGCATCAAGCAAGGGGCGGTAAACACGTATTAGCGCATTAGTTGCTGAGTATAACGAGTGACAAATTTGGTTTTCAAGTTTCAATGCTGGGATGTCAGTCATTGTTCTTTATCCTAGTTGCAAAAACATATGTACAAATATTTTGCGTGCAAACTATTGACGCGTCAAGAATTATTTGGCATTATTTTGCGCGCAAAGTAATTTTAATTTTAAGAAAAGGAAAAAGATATGTTAACCACACTGATTGTGATTGGAGTACTTGTTGTATTGTTTTTTGTTCGGGTTTTTATTGAAAACAATAAAGTGCCTGTATTAGGCGTAACACAGGGGAAATTTAAACCTGTAGGTAAAAAGCCTAACAATGTATCAACGCAAACAGATGTCGCGGCTAAGAAGGTTGATACACTTTCATTTAAAGATTCAGCTAAGACAACTATGAGCGCTTTAAAAAAGGTAGTAGAAGAGTATGGTGGTGGTTGTATTGAAACTGAAAGTTCGGATTACTTGTATGTGATCTTTAAGACGCCATTGATGAAGTATTGTGATGATGTCGAGTTTTGGCTTGATTCTGCCACTAATAAAGTCCACTTTCGTTCTTGTAGCCGAGCGGGTTACTCTGACATGGGCTTAAACCGCACACGTTACAATAAAATTTCTGAGCTTTATCAGGCACTTTAATCTTCTTGGGCAAACATAAAAATTTTACAATGAGGGTACTATGACAAAATTCGATCTAATCGTAATCGGCTCCGGAGCCGGCGGACTGACGTCTGCATTTACAGCGCTGGGCTTCGGTAAAAAAGTACTTATTATTGAAAAAGATAAAAGCGGTGGTGAATGCACTTGGTCAGGCTGTATACCAAGCAAAGGGCTGATTAATGAAGCTAAGGACGTTCATATCGCTAAAAAGTTTGCCGAGATTAATATTGATTCGTCTGCAATCCTTAAGCGAGTAAGAGGCATAAGCGAGGGTATCTACGAACATGAGACCCCAGAAGTACTTGAGAAGGCAGGAGCCGTGTTTGTGCAAGGTGCCGCGCAATTTGTATCGGCAAAAGTAATATCGGTTAATGGTGAACACTATCAAGGCAAAAAGATAATGATTGCCACAGGGTCTTCGCCGATGGTGCCGCCAATTCCTGGTTTGGCTGACGTCGACTATTTAACCAATGACAACTTTTTTGAGCAGGAATGCTTACCTCCATCCATGATCGTATTAGGTGCTGGCGCGATCGGTATGGAATTATCGCAAGCGATGAATCGGCTAGGTGTTGACGTAACCGTTGTTGAAATGATGCCTGAAGTGATGTTCCGTGAAGAGCCTGAATTTTCAGCGATCATTCGAAAAAAATTAACGGCAGAAGGCGTAAAGTTTCATTTGGGAGCCAAGGCTACCAAATTCGAGAAAAGTGAAGCCGGTATTCGTGTATTTACTGAAAAAGAAGGGCAGGCGACAACACTTGAAGCTGCAGCACTTTTGGTTGCACTTGGACGTTCGCCAAATATCGCAGATCTAAACCTTGAAGCCGCCGGTATTGAAACGGATAGGGGTATAAAGGTCGACAAGTATTTACAAACGACAGCCAAAGGCGTGTATGCCTGTGGTGATGTTGCAGGGCCTTATTTGCTGAGTCACATGGCAAACTTTCAAGGTAAAATTGCGACGATGAATGCCTTGCTACCGATTAATCGTAAAGCTGACTATGAGCACGTGGCTTGGGCAACCTTTACCGATCCTGAATTTGCACGTGCAGGCTTAACGGAAGCTGAAGCGCGAGAAAAACACGGTGATACCATTCGTGTTTACCGTTATAACTTTGACAAACTCGATCGCGCAAAAACTAAAGCAGGTGATATGGGGATGATTAAACTCATTACCAATCGAAAAGGAAAGGTCGTAGGTGCGCATATTATTGGTGAACGTGCGGGTGAATTAATTGCTGAAGTGCAGGTGATGAAAACGCTTGGTTTAAATTTCGCCAAACTTCAAGGCGTGATCCATCCTTACCCAACGTATGCCGATGCATTGAGACAAATAGCTCAGCAGGTGTTTTTAGATAACATACTAAACCACCCCTTAGTTAAGTTTTTTCGCTCATTTAGCCGTTCAGCGAAAAAAGAGTGAATCAAGGGTAAGTAGGGTATTTTAAATCTATTAAATGTCGGCACATTAGTTGAGTTTTAGGGTAACGAAAGCTTGCCTATACTCTATGTATTATCGCTCGGTTTATTAGGCTGTTTCGTTTAGTATAGGGCTCAACGAATAGCCCCCAAGTTCAAAACCATTATTCCTAAGCTTTCAAGGTAAAAAAAATGAATAAAAGACAAAGAAAAAAGCACTATCTAAATGAATTCGCCGTCAAGGGATTTGAATTCTCATGTAAATTAATCCAAATATCTGACGGCGAAGTCGATGTATTTTATGATACGCTCATTGATTTGGTTGAGAAGAGAAATCTGACTATTGATGGCGGCGGTAGTGAACATGATGTTGCAGGTTATGTTTCATCAAATGATCGTTATGGTTCAGCAACTGAAGAAGATATTGCGGTAATAAAAGCCGCTCTAGAAGCAATGGATAATACCGAAGACATAAAAGTAACACCGCTTTCAGATGTATATTATGGTGAGAACCTACTTTAAAGACGTAAGCAATTTAAGGAAAATTCTTTTTTAGAAAGAAAAGCGGGTTCGTACTCGCTTACTTATTTCTATTTTTTCTCCTATCTGTCTTCATTCACTGACCATTGATAGGGCGAAGCGTCTTCTATAATAATGTTTTTATACTTCCGCTAGCCTAATTTTATAAGTAACCGCTAAGCTAACGGAAGACTCCAAAAAGTAAAGTGCATAAACCTTTAGTGGCTCCTACCTTAGTTTCATTTTGTACAGACCTACTGACGATAGATCCCTCAGTCAGGTTTTTTCGCTCATTTAGCCGTTCAACTCAAGTAAATGGGAACTATTTAAATGTTAAACATTTGTACCGGTAAAAAGTAGGTTGTGTGTGAGTGAAATGAATCCCAACACTATGTTAGTGGGACCAAAGATTGTCCGCTAATTGTGACTTAAGTTTGTCCGTTTGCCTATTCCTAGATTAATGAGATATTAGCAAATTGCAGAAATGCATATCTTCATTAGTGGCAGTTTGGTGCCAATTGCAGACATCAGGTGGTTAAGATTACTCTTCTATTTAATCAATTTAGTTGGCATCATGCGGCGTGTTTTTGATGTCTGCTTTGAGGTGAAGATCTGATATTATTTAAGTCTGATCAAGCGACTTGAACTGCCACTA
>JBLHVH010000261.1:0-4621 GCA_047628385.1 Oleiphilaceae bacterium | reverse complement strand
TGCGTGACGAAAGCAAGTTCATCGCCTAATTCATTGGCATGGTTACTGTGCATCACAATTATGATGGACTTATTTAACTGGTCAAGCGAATTTAAGAAGACAGAATCAATACGTTGAGGTAACGATACAATTAAGCGTGAATGAATTCTAATTCGGCTTACATGGGCGATTTGATCAATCTCTTTTAATAACCAGAACAAGTATTCATTACTGTTTATCAATGGGTCGCCGCCGCTTAGTATTACTTCTGACACTTGCTGGTTTTTTCTAATGTAGTTCAGCGCATCTTGCCAGTCAGATTTAGATTGGCGATGTTCAGAATAAGGAAAGCTTCGTCTGAAACAATAGCGACAGTTAATCACGCACGTACTACTAGCAATAAGTAAAACTCTATTTTTATATTTGTGGATTAAACCTTTTACGGGTGAGTACTCTGCTTCATCGAGTGGATCGCTAGAAAAACCATCAACTTGTTTATATTCTGCTTGCTGAGGCAGTATTTGCAAGAGTAAGGGGTCGTTAGGGTTGCCGTGCTCAATTTTTTCGATGTAAGATTTTGGTGCGCGTAACTCAAATAGTGATTCAGCTGAGCCTGAGGCGAGTGGGTGATTTTCTAAACCGACTAATTGAAGAAGTGCTTGAGTGGTGAGCTTGGATTGGCTTAATAGTTCTTTCCAGCTCGGCTCTTTTGCCGTGTTATCTTCGACAGGAATGGTGGATAGATGTATCATGTGCGCCTTAAATTGAATGGATCTTATTTGAGTTGGCTAATTTACACTGCCACGACTGGATAAGGCAATACAAAGATACATGACCATTAGGTGAGAAATTATGGCTAATTATTCTACCGGCGATTTGCGCTCAGGTTTAAAAGTAATGTTGGATGGTGACCCATGTTCAGTGGTTGCCAATGAACTTGTAAAACCGGGTAAAGGTCAAGCATTTAGTCGTACTAAGCTTCGGAACTTGCGTACTGGTCGTATTTGGGAGCGCACCTTCAAGTCAAACGAATCACTTGAAGGTGCGGATGTCATGGAATATGACATGGAGTACCTTTACACGGATGGTGAATTTTGGCATTTCATGATGACTGATGGTTCATTCGAGCAGCATGCTGCGGATGAAAATGCCATTGCCGAGAGTGCTAAATGGTTGAAAGAACAAGAAACCTATGTGGTTACCTTATATAATGGGGCGCCGTTAATTGTAACGCCTCCTAATTTTATTGAATTGGAAGTTGTAGAAACTGACCCCGGTCTAAAAGGTGATACCGCTCAAGGTGGTACCAAGCCAGCAACGTTCTCAACAGGTGCGACAGTGAATGTACCGCTCTTTGTGAATATTGGTGAAATATTGAGAATAGATACGCGAACGAATGAATATGTAAGTCGTGCTAAAGCGTAATTAACTATTTTGTTGTGGGTATTTAGTTCTCAATGATGACATGGCGTGCGAGTTGTTCACAATCAAATTTAAAGGCACGATCGGCGCTTTATACGCTTATTCGCGCTTTTTTTTTAGCACGTGATGTATTGGAGGTAGAAACGCCCTTATTAAGTGTTTCGACTGCAACAGACCCGCAATTAGAAAGTATTCAAGCGCAAGTTAAAATTCACCTTGGGCTTGAGGCACTACCTTATTACCTGCAAACATCGCCTGAATTTCCAATGAAACGTTTACTTGCATCGGGAAGTGGTGCAATTTATCAAATCTGTAAAACATTCCGAAATGGCGAAACAGGGAGAAAGCATAATCCTGAGTTTACGATGCTGGAATGGTATCGGCCTGGATTTGAACTTGAAGACTTAATGCAAGAGCTTGAACTGCTGACGACTGAAATTTTAGGGGCTACTTTAGCCACTACTGTGGCAGAGCGTTTAAGCTATCGTGATGCTTTTTTACGCTATGTGAATATTGATCCGTTTCATATTTCGGATGATGAACTTGCATCGAGAGCGCAAGCGCTTACGGCGTATTATGGTCCTGAGATGTCTCGAGATGATTATCTAAACCTTATACTTAGTATTTGTATTGAGCCTAAACTGGGTTTGGACTGCCCTTGCTTCCTGTATGAATACCCGCCAAGTCAAGCGTCATTAGCGCAAGTGGGTTTATCTTTGCAAGGTGATCTAATTGCCCAGCGTTTTGAGTTATATATTCATGGTATGGAGTTGGCGAATGGTTATTTTGAACTGACCGATTCAGACGAACAAGCTAAGCGCTTTGCCCAAGATAATCGTGAACGAAGTCAAATTGGTTTGCCTACAATTCCTTCTGATGAACATCTGATTGCTGCGATGAAACATGGACTACCTCCTTGCTCTGGTGTTGCGGTTGGTCTAGATCGAATACTGATGCTTAAGGTCGGTGCGAGCTCGATTGAAGAAGTATTATCTTTTCCTATTACCCAAGCTTAGAATCAGCATTAAATATGCGCGATACCGCGAAGGTAACATATTTTCTAAGTGACAGATTTGACAGGCTAAGTTAGGATTTTCGACTATCATAGTTAAGTAAATTTTATATTAAATATACGATATTGATTTTACTCTACTGACGGTAGCTCAATGCTTCGATTTGTTCCTATTCGAAAAACTATAAGTTTAATGTTGTCTGTATTGTTTTTACTAACTAGTGTGTGCATTACGACTCGTTTATGAAAAATATATGTTCGAAAAGCAAGCATTAGTTGAGAAACTTATAGGTGAGGCTCGCAACTAAGCCTAGGTGAAAGTGATTTTGTTGAGGTTAAGGTTCTTCTTCAAGTGTCGGAGCAAGCAGCTTAGGCCACAAAAAATACGCATGCTATAACGATATAACACTAGCTGGTGAGTCCCATAATTTTTGAAGTGTGGCAAGCCCTTAGTATTGTAGATACTTGATAGTTATAATTGACGTAAAAACAATGTATGTATTATTTATTTCTTCATAATAACTTAGCGAGATATACTGTTCGTGAACGTTGGGAAGTATAAAAATAATTTACAAGGGAAAGGATAGTCTATGCCAAACTTTATGGGAGCAGTTCTTACGCCTATTATTTATAACGTGAGACAATCAGCTAGTAATAATGGTGGGAATTGCACCTGGAAATTTTCGCAAATTAAAGACCCCGTCGCATCTATTATTGGTAAGAATAATATTACCAAAGATGGTATCTGTGAGATGCTTTCAGCAAAGTGGATCGAATGCCATGCACTTGATGGCCACTTAGCTAACTGGTTACAAGGCGGAGGTGGTGCAATTGATTCATCGAAGATTAGGCATTTGATGCAATTATTCATTATTGGGTCTGAAATGAATAGAGGCGCTATTGTGGGAAATGCACAGCAGGGAGCAACTGTTAATCAAACAGAAGCCACGATCCGCTGGTTAAAAGCAAAAGGTATTCTTCAAAGGAAATCGATTAAACCGATGCAGTTTATGAATGGTCCCTCTGAGAATATCGCCAATGTTATCGGTGGTAATCGGTCTGGTTCGGGTAGGTCAACGCATTTAGCTTCACTAGGTGCCGCAATCGCAAATAATTTAAATACCAATGGTTCTTATAAAACTATTGGTATTTGGGGTCCTGGTGGCGGGCACGCTATGGCTGCATGGGTCGGTCACGATGCGACATTTTTTGATCCGAATTTTGGTGAATTCTGGTTTGAAAATAAGTCTGACTTTATTGCATGGTTTCCAAAGTTTTTCAGTAAAGCATGTTATGCATTGCCAAAGCTTGGTTTGTGCGAGAGATTTGAAATAATGGATTTTGCTAAAGGCGTGTAAAATTAATCGAACTAGTAACGCTCTGTAACGTGTTATTAGTTCGATTATGTTGTTTAAATCTAAAGCATTACTTCAAGTGTCGTTTAAGAATTAAGTATATCAAAAATACTTATTTCGACGGTTTTTTCTAAAAAATACACATTATCTAACTCAACTATAAGAACCTAATTATCATAATGAATTGGTAATAATCCCTACGCTGCCTTTTTTATTTCTTTATAGTTAGCTCAAAGAAAGTGCTTTGTACACTAAAAAAACGACATCATAGTAAGGACTATATCAGTACAAACGAGTGTTTCTCTAGCTATTACTAATAGCAAAAATGTTTGTGATTTAGTGAAGTATCAGCACAATCTTGTATGACATTTCCTCACAATAGAATGAATTTACTCGAAAGCAATATTATTTACTTTTATGTTGGGGGTAAAGACGGAACTAAGGTGAATAAAATTGTTTGGGTACAATAAAACAGTGGTGAGACGAGACATGAATTCGAAATGCCTGCTAGGGCGTTAAGCGTAAGATACTTCCCTGATAAAACTGGAAATAGACTTTATGTTCAGTACGGTTCTACTGTGAAGGCGTTTTCGTAAAAATCTTGCTCCAGGCCAGTCTCAAGTAAGATGCTGGAACCCTCTCATTTCATCATTGAGGCGCCTATTTTGAATGACACTAATTTAAGTATTGGCTGGCCGTTCTTCGTTATACCCAAAAATGTGCACGACTGTCTGGGATAAAAATTAGGGGTATGACGAAGGACCAAGATAAGAACGGGTGGTAAAATCGACTCATTTATTAATAATAAACTAATTGGCATCAAAGCACGCTAATTTAACCAAACCAAACCAAA
>JBLHVH010000260.1:0-4621 GCA_047628385.1 Oleiphilaceae bacterium | reverse complement strand
AACAGGGCCTTGTTTGTGCTTTTTCTGGAAAAGTGGAAGAAAAGAGTAACTTTAGCGTTGATTGGCTGTTGGTTTTATTGCATTATTTAGGTGAAGTGGTCAAGTAATATTGGCCACAGTTTTGTAGCTTAACTCATATCTTCCTTCTGATTCGTTTGGACTTAAGCCTAAGTTTTACGTATGTGGCCTAGTCTCATTATAATAATCTATGATGTAATTAATGATCGCATGCTTAGCTTCATTAAAATTCTTATACCCTATCGTTGGTACCCATTCCGTTTTCAAACTTCTAAAAAAACGCTCCATTGGTGCATTATCCCAACAATTACCACGACGGCTCATACTCTGTGTGATTTGATAACGCCACAGCCTTTGCCTAAATTTTCTGCTGGTGTAATGCGTTCCTTGATCTGAATGAAATATGACACCTTTGGGCTTTCCTCTACCCTCATATGCCATCATTAATGCTTGCATCGTTAACTCACTATCAGGTGAATTTGAGATCGCCCAGCAAATAATTTTTCTAGAAAATAAATCAAGGACAACAGCAAGATAAGACCAACGATTACCCGTCCAAATGTACGTCACATCTCCACACCAATAAGTATTAGGCTCAACAACAGCGAATTGACGTTTGAGTATATTTGGGATGGCTACATGATCTTTATTCGCTTTTTTATATTTATGCTTAGGTAGCTGGCAACTAACGAGTTTCAGCTCATTCATTAGGCTTCCTGCTCGATAACGACTTAAAGGATAACCTTCATTAGTCACCATATCCGCAATGCTCCTAGCACCAGCTGAACTACCACTAAGTGCATGAAAGTGTTTAACATCAGCTCTTAATTTTATTTCTGATGAGCTTAAATTATTATCCCTGCTTACCCAATATTTATAACTGCTGCGATGTACTTCAAATACATCGCATAACTTACTAATAGGGTATTTGTTTTTATTGCTCTGATTGAGTTTCTCAATTAATAAGAATTGTTCAGGGAGTCTGACATCAACAGAGCGGTAGCCTTTTTTAAAATATCCTTCTCTAATTCAATACGTTCTATTCTTTTTTTGAGTGCTCTTATTTCAATTTGTTCAGCGGTCATTGGTGCTGCTTTGGGTTTGATCCCTTTACGTTATTCTTTAAGCTGTTTAACCCACTTACTAATGGTTGAATAACCAACCCCCATTGCTTTGGCTGCATCTTCGTGGGTATACCCATTATCAACAACTAATTGAGCTGTTTCTAATCGAAATTCTGGACTGTAATTTGGACGTTTTTTCTTTGTCATTTGTATCACCTAACGTTTGATGAGATGTATAATAACACTTCTAAGTAGGTGGCCAAATTAACTATGCCACTTCAAGGTTTATGATTTTTGATGGGTGGGCGCTAGTAGTTTATCGAATATATTGGTGATTGATTATATTCTATAGGTTGATTATATTACTTGTACTCCGATTACTCTTTGGCTGCAATCTATTTTCTTTAGTGATGAAATCTGGCATCGTTGCTCGTAGGTTAGCTGTTGGTAATTACTCATCATTGCTTCATCTCTGGCCGGAGAAAATTAATGAGAGCTTACCTTCAGCTAACCTCTTCTTCTACCGGAATGGATGATGCACTTCAGATTTGAATCCGCGTTACATAAGTGCGCATCTTCTCAATAATGTAGCCGAAGAAAGTTATCAGAAATAAAATTCTTGCATTAAGTTCGCTAACGAACTAATATCCATTTCATCACTTAGGGCGATATTTAGAATCTATGTTTTTGAAGAGAGATAATTTTATGACACCAAGAACAAATGGCATCGTATTTTTAGCGGCTCAATTGCGAGATTGTGCTTACGAGCATGTCACGAGCGAGCTTAAGCGTTTAGGTTTGGTTGGTTTGGCGCCATCACATGGCGCTATTCTAATTACTTTATATCGTGAGAAAGCCTTATCTCTAAAAGATTTGTCGATAGGCATTAATAAAAAGAAGTCGTCTACAACGGAGTTGGTCGATAAGTTGATTCGCCTTGGTTATGTTGAAAAGACGACTTCGACAGAAGATCAAAGAGTGAAGTTGGTGAGGCTTACCCCCAAAAGTTTAGCGCACAAAGATGATTTTATAACATTGTCTGAGAATGTGAATGGCAGAGTCTATAAAGGCTTCTCGGAAGATGAGCAGCAGCAATTTACTGGTTTATTATCTAAGGCTTTAAAGAATTACTAAAACGGAATTTACATTTTTATAGACATAGTTCGTTAGCGAACTTTATCCATGATCACAGATACTGATATATCAAATAGGAGTTCACAGCATATGAAAGCTATTTACCAAACCCAATATGGCAAAAGTGATGTATTGCAGTACGGCGTACAACCAAGCCCTCGGCTTAAAGCCAATGAAATCCGCATTAAAAACTATGCAACAAGCGTAAACCCTAGAGACTGGTTGATCCGCAGCGGAAAATATCAGTTGCAGATGTTGGTGCCTTCTTTACCGCTCATTCTTGGCAGTGACTTTGCTGGCGAGATAGTAGAAATCGGTTCAAAGGTAAAAGATTTTAAAGTAGGTGATAAAGTCTTTGGTATGAAAAACCCCTCAGAAGGGTTGGCAACTTATGCCGAAGAGGTGGTTGCTCCAGCCAAAAACACGGCACTTATTCCGAGCGATACTTCTTATACTGAAGCCGCGGGCGTGCCTTTATGTTCACTCACAGCGTGGCAAGCCTTAGTACAAAAAGCTGTCATTAAAAAAGGCCATAAGGTTTTAATTATCGGTGGCTCGGGAGGTGTGGGAAGCTTTGCTGTACAAATTGCCAAAGCACTCGGTGGCGAAGTGACTGCGGTGTGCAGCCAAAAAAATATCGCCATGGTGACCGACTTGGGTGCCACAAAAGTTATTGATTATCAGCAACAAGACTTTCTTAAAATCGATGCACGTTACGATATTATTTTCGATACCATCGGCCGTCATGATCTCGGTAAATGTTCACCCATAATGAATCCGGCTGGAACCTATGTATCCACTGTGCCGAGCCCTAAGAATTTAAAGGCGATGGTGGCCACAAAAATTCAATCACTGTTTTTTAAAGCCTGTAAAAAAGCGGTGGTCGTCATGGTGAAATCAGATGCAAGTGATCTTGAACAAGTTACCAAGTTAATTTCAGTCGGCAGTGTTAAACCTGTTATCGATCAAATTTTTCCATTGCAGCAGGCTAGCCAAGCCCATGACCACAGCAGAAGTTTACGTGCCAAGGGCAAAATAATTTTAGAAATTCAGTAACAATAGGAGGGCGTCCCAATGAGCGTATCTATACATACAGCTGCACCTGGACCCATGCCGGAATCGTTTGAATCTCGTGCGTGGCGCTGGGGCGGTAATTTATTCCCAGCTTATCGACGCAGCGGGGCTCGTATTACCTATGTAGCACCAGGTTTTGATGAAGTGCACATTAAAATACCCAGTAACTGGAAGACTAGAAACCACATGGGCATTACCTGGGGCGGAGGTTTATACAGTGCCTTAGACCCTATCTATGGTGTCATGTTGTATAAAATCTTAGGCGGGAAATATCGAGTAATTGATCGAACGGCCTCCATTCACTTTAAACGGCCGGGTAAGACCACCTTGTTTGCCCGCTTTCGACTCAGTCAGCAAGAACTTGAAGGCATTCAAACCCAATTACAAACGAAGGTGAAACTAACGCGAAACTATGAGATTAATCTAGTGGATAAACAAGGTGTTGTGCATGCCTTTTGTGAAAAAGAACTGTGCATAATGCCGCTGTAATCCATCAATAATCACCTCCCTAATTTGGGCGTAGAATTGAGTGATAGTTGCTATTATTTAACCCAACAGGATACACATAATGAGTACATTAAGTTTATATAAGCAACTGTCAAAGCTGCCTTTTGGTCAATACATTTTCAGTAAAGCGTTGGCGTTTCGTGCGCCTTATTTTTCATCGATTAAACCGCTCATTAAAGAACTTCGCCCCGGCTATTGTCGAGTCGAAATAAATGATCGGCGGGCAATTCGCAATCATATTGGCTCAATTAACGCTGGAGCAATGTGTACTTTAAGTGAATTAACCGGTGGGCTAGCATTGGAGTCATCCATACCTTCAACGTTGCGTTGGATTCCAAAGGAAATGACGGTTAAGTATACAAAAAAAGCAACGGGAAAATTGACGGGAATTTGTTCATTTGATCTGGGTATTCTGAAACAAGGTGATGTCAGCATACCCCATGAAATTCAGGATGAGTCGGGAGCAATCGTTTTAAAAACTGAAATTCTTTTTTATATTAGTGAACGTGGCTAGGCCAAGGGGTCAGGTATCTGGTTCTTTAACTAAAATATGTTCTGCTAATTAAGTTAGACATAGAGGTCATACTCGTAGCCAAATTAAGTTGATTGGTTACCTTCTAAGTTCAACACCAACTTGTATTGAGGTGCGTCATGACATAGGCTTTGAATTACAGCGGTCTTCCTCGCTGTAACAGCCAGTCTATAAAATGGGAGATCAAGGATGAAGTAAAATAACAAGGACAGTCTTAACGATAATAATATATTGGCAAGCGGTGATCGCCTGTTCACACAAACATTTTTTAGCTCACAAATCTCTCCCCATC
>JBLHVH010000259.1:0-4722 GCA_047628385.1 Oleiphilaceae bacterium | reverse complement strand
CTATTTATGTGGCTTCATTAGTGGCATTAGCCTTAGGCATATCCAGAGAAGATCTCATACCAGAAGTTATTGAGAAAGAAGGTGAAGATCAAGAACAAATGATGCAGCAGTAGCGAGTTATCTAATTCTTGGTTACGTATAGGGAATAAAACGTAACAGTCAAAGCCAAGTGGTGTCAACCACTTGGCTTTTATTTTGCCCAGCGAAGCTGGCAAACCCGTCTACTTGAAAGATAGTGGAGTCACCCTGACTAAGGGGAAGACAATCCGAATGGCAAGGGCGTTACTTGCTAATGGTAGGGTCTGAAGGAAGCCATAGAAAGATAGAGATACACAACTAACCGTAACCTGTTTCGGCGGTATTGGTGGGTAAGCGACCTAAATAGCGCGATGCCCTATAATTAGTCAGACCAATACTGTGATTGAGGGTGGAATTTCTATCTGGGAGTCAGTGCAGTAACTGGGGAAGCCTGGCATCTAAACTTATTGTAAATAAGTGACGTAGATTCAAGAGGAAACTCAAGGTCTCCTTGATTGGCTAAGAGTGAAACCAAGGCTGAGGATGGAACTGGGCACGGGGAGTAATTATTTCTCTTTATTAGAGATAAATAAAATCGTTAAGTACATTGCAATAATAGAGAAGAAAATTTCTCTCGCTAGAAGGCTTAACGCGATAATGAAACAAACCTAACCGAGGTAAAAGACGCTAAAACTAGGTGATGTGAGACAATAATGTGAGAGTTCATTTTAGTCTTTATGGGCGCATGTTATCACTACAAGTGCTTTATGTGGCTTACAAACAAGTGAAAAAAAATCGAGGCACTGCCGGCATTGACGGACAGAGCGTAAGTGATTTTACGTAAAATTTGGAAAAAAAGCTTAAACTATTATTGCTTGAGTTGAAGAAGAAGCGTTATCAAGCGCAACCGGTAAAACGTGTTGAAATCGATAAAGACGATGGAGGCAAACGACTACTTTTGGTTGGCATGTTATTAAAGTACTTTATAGGACTTGACTTACAGCTAGTGTTATTGAATGCACGTTATTTTCAAAAAACTTGTCGCAGACGTGTCGGTTCAAGCCCTATCGCCTGTATAAGCATTATGAAGCCCTGGTTTTTACGGAGTGGGGCTTTTTTTATTCTTTCTGCCACTTTAATTTAGACGTCTCATTGTCATCGATACTGATGAGAGTAAATTATTCATTACTGTAACGAATACAATAACCATCAGGGAGTTTGATAAGGTTCACAAAGAAGGATAAGATTCAAAAATATATTTAATTATTCTTTGTGTTCATTGGAGAGACCGTTGCAACAATATAATTGTCCAAAACTATTTCAGAAAAGCCTTAATGTGTTGAGGCTTTTTCGTTTGGAGGCGTCATTTACTTTTTTGTTCTTCCTCTCTTTGATGGCCGTGGTGCTATTTATACTTGGCAATATTTACGTTTCCAATATCACTGACGAACGTAATAGTATTCTTAAGCAAAAATTATCGTTAACAGCAGACACTATTGAAGACGTAATAGAATCAAGGCTTTTTATGCTTGATGAACTTGAATCTCATGTGCGGGTCTCACCGCAAATTGATCAGTCCCATTTTGAAATACTTGCACAGACTATGTTAAAGCGCGATCCCAGTTTGCGAAGCCTGCAATTGGCTCGTAATAGCGTGATATCACATATCTATCCATTGACTAATAATGAAGCGGCATTAGGGCATGACCTGCTCGGTGATATAAAACGAAAATCAGATGTGTTATTGGCGTATCAGAGTAATACTGCAACCATTGCTGGACCTTTAAACTTACGTCAAGGGGGATCAGCTTTAATTGTTCGTCAACCGATTAATATAAAAAACCCTGTCAATCAGGTAACAAAAATCTGGGGACTAAGCATTCTGATCTTGGACTGGGATGAATTATTACAAGAGACCGATCTGCTTAGCTTGGGAGATGAGCAGATCGGTATACGTAAACGAGTAGCCAATATTTGGCAGCCAGCATTTTGGGGGAATAATGACTTATTTTCTGATAGTGAAAAAGCGGTGGTAATGGTTGATATTCGCCTCCCCAACAGTGTTTGGCAACTGGCAATGAAAACTGACACTAAGTCGTCAACCTTTCTATCATATATAGTATTAATCGTCTGTATCATTATCGTGTTATTGATATATTTCTTCAGACAAGCGATTCATAAGTTAACTTGGACTGGGCCTATTGCATTGGCGGGAGCTTTTGTTTTACTTAGCGCTGTTATCACTGGTTTAAGCTACTATTCAATCAACAACCAACATCGTCAGGAGTTACTCGAACAGGCTGAAATTATACGGGTTGATATTCGTAATCGCCTAAAAGACAGTCTGGATTATATTCAACTTTTAACTTTAGCGCGAACGTCAGATAACTTGACGGAAGTCGAATTTCAACACCGAGTCAGTGATTATGTCAGTACTCACCCAGAATTAATAAATATCACTTGGATTGACGAGCAATTTATTATTCGTAACGTAGCGCCCTTGGTAGGAAATCAGCAAATTATAGGTCTTGAAATAGATCTTAAAGAGCCTCGTCGTGCATCTCGTTTAGCGAAAGAGTTACGTTTGCCGGTGTACACTCATCCATTTGTCGCCATTCAGGGGCCCTCTGCTTTTGAAGTATGGGTACCGGTTTATCGTGGCAATAAATTTATGGGCTTATTTGCGGGGGTATATTCGGTGCCAAGCTTGTTTAAAACAGTACTTACTGATGAAAAACTGCAACATTTTGGTATCAGCATGATCACACATGATGGTCAAATGGTTGACCGTAGCTTACTCGATGATACTAAAGAGGTGCATTTAACTCAAACTGTCGCATTGTCACCACCTGGCTATGATATTGCGCTACGACTGGACCGTTATCAGAGTCAGGTTTGGCGTTGGGATACCATCATACTAGCATTATTAGCTTTCAGTCTTGCTATTAGCGTTTTCTGGGGTATGTTTATATTGTTGCGGGCTCGTACAGAGTTACAACAACGTTATCACCAACTCAGCGAAGCTCAAGACGCTTTACATCGAGAAAAAGAGTTCTTTCAGGTTACTTTATTGTCAATTGGTGAGGGAGTGATCACTATGGATATAAACGGTAAGATCAACAATCTCAACCCAGTAGCAGAAACTATTACCCAATGGTCGTCAAATAAAGCAGAAGGAAAGTTGCTGTATGAGGTATTGCCTTTATTGGATATTACTGACCAACACTCTATGAAACAAGCATTATTAAATTGTATCAACAAGGCCATGTCAGGTCATAGCTGTTCAACAATGGGCTTATTACTGAGTGAACAACAATACAGTTTGCGATGCACTTTAACTCCGATTAAAAATAAACGAGGTGAGGCCATTGGTAGTGTGTTGATCTTACACGATATCACCGAGATGCACTTGATGACGCAAGAATTAGAGCATAGAGCTAAACATGACTCCCTAACTGGCTTGGTTAATCGCATGGAATTTGAAGAACGGCTACAACATGCCGTCTCCATTGCTCGAACGGATAACTGTCAACACAGTTTACTCTACATTGATTTAGATCAGTTCAAAGTAGTTAATGATACTTGCGGGCATTTAGCTGGTGATGAATTGTTAATGCAATTGACTTCACTGCTACAAGAAAGAATACGAGCAAGTGATACGTTGGCTCGATTAGGTGGAGATGAGTTTGGTGTCCTATTAATGAATTGTGCTTTACCTCAGGCAGTAAATACTGCCGAAATGTTACGACAACAGGTGGATGAATTCCGCTTTCTCTGGAATGACAAAAGTTTTTCTTTGGGGCTTAGCATCGGCTTAGTTGTCATTGATAAAAACACAGAAAATCACAGTCATATTTTAAGTACCGCAGATGTGGCCTGTTATATGGCAAAAGAGGGAGGTCGAAATCAAGTACATGTGTATACCGAAGATGATGAAGAAACATCGAGGCGTCATGGAGAAATGCATTGGGTGGCTCGAATTACTGCGGCGTTAGAAAAAGACAGCTTTGTACTCTATCGACAGACCATACTTCCACTGTGTAAAAGTCAACCGGGTGCGCACTATGAGCTTTTGCTACGCCTGCAGGAAGACGATGGCACAATTATTAGCCCGGGGGCATTCTTACCTGCGGCAGAGCGATATGACATGATGATCCAGATTGACCGTTGGGTATTTAATTCGGCCCTTAAATTTTTTCAGCAAAACCCTGATGAACTTGAAGAGCTACTACTTTGTAGTATGAATATTTCTGCTCAATCTTTAAGTAATGAGGAGTTCTTAGTTTTTCTCAAAAATACTTTAGAAGTCAATCCTCATTGGTGTAATAAACTCTGTTTCGAAATTACAGAAACATCTGCAATAAGAAATATACTGCAAGCTAAACGCTTTATCAGTAACCTAAAAGCATTGGGATGTCGTTTTGCTTTAGATGATTTTGGTTCAGGTATGTCTTCTTTTGGTTATTTGAAAAATCTGCCTGTGGATTTCTTAAAAATCGATGGTAGTTTTGTCAAAGATTGTGCTCAAGACCCTATAGATTTAGCTATGGTCAAGTCGGTCAATGATGTGGGTCACGTTATGAAAATGGAAACTATTGCAGAATGGGTTGAAGATAAGGCGACGCTGAATGCATTAAAAACTCTGGGTGTGGATTATGTACAAGGATATGCGGTGGATAAACCTCAACCACTATTTAAATAATT
>JBLHVH010000258.1:0-4738 GCA_047628385.1 Oleiphilaceae bacterium | reverse complement strand
TTCCCTCGTGACGGTCGCAGTTCTCGGTCAGGCTCCTAGTGTCTTGTTATCTCACTTTCGAGTCTTGTTGCTAGTCAGAATAAACTTTGATCAAAGCTCTAAAGTTAATTATTTATAGATTTGAAAAAGACATTTATGCTTCAGGCTTAAACATTTTCGGCAAGAATTCTTAGCGCCACACCGGCTGCTGCCGTTCTATTTTCAACCCCTAGTTTAGGAAAGATCATTTCTAGATGTTTATTGACTGTTCGTGGGCTCATAGTGAGTATCTCTGCGGTATCACGATTAGTTTTACCATTGGCAATCCAGAACAACACTTCAGCCTCTCTGTCCGTCAAATCTAGCTTCATCCTGAGTAACGCAGCTTCAATTGGACGATTACCATCAATCAATTTAATTAAACGATCACCGCTACTGTGATGCCCTAAAAAACGGACGGATAATGGGTAATCCAAACCTTCCAGCACCAAAGTTTCACCGGTTTCTAAAGGTTTTGATAACCAATGAGATAACTGGTTCGCGAACTTACCACTCAATTCTTGTCCATCCACCTTCGCTTTTGCAAATAAAGCCAACGCTTGTGGTGTCGCCCAACGCACTTCGCCTTCATTGGTTGATGTAAACAGGTGTTGCCCGGTACTATCCAAGGCTGATTGCGCACTTTTAGTTAGCCTTGCATTTTTTAGATGCACTTTCATTCTGGCAATTAATTCTGCTGGGTTGATCGGTTTAATTAAATAATCTACACCACCGACTTCGAGTCCTTTTACAATATCATCGGTATCAGATAAACCGGTCATAAAAATAACGGGGATATCAGCAAGGTCTGAGTTTAACTTTAATTGTTTGCAGGTTTCAAAACCGTCCATTACGGGCATTACTGCATCAAGTAGGATTACATCAGGACGTATTCGTTTTGCAATCGTTAACGCCTGCCGACCTTCCAGTGCAACAAGTACGTCTAATCCTTCGACTTCTAGAGCGTCATTAATCAAACTTAAGGCATCGGGTGAGTCATCGACCACGAGTACAATATCAGGATGGACAAGTGTGTTCATTTTTTCTCAAGCTCCAAGCATGCCGCAAGCTGTTCAAATTGAAAGTTGGCGTTCAATTCTTCTAAGTATCTAAATAATTCAGCGTTCATAATTTCAGCCTCTTTGACTTGTGCCAATGTTTGCACAACCCCCTTACGATAGCCCATTTCTGCATACGCTTTAAGTTCTCTAACTAAAGGATGATCAGGTATCTCAAACTTTTTTGTTTGATTTTGTTCTCCAGATACACTCGTAAATTCAGACTCTAAATCAGTATTATTTGCTTGTGTGATCCAGTTTAATTTCAAATACTCAGCGAGCTTATCAAGCAAAGCACTATTACTGATGGGCTTTACTAAATAATCATTATAGTAAGAATGCTCAAGTGGTTTTGCATCCTGAGTATTTTTATTCGAACGAAGATCATTAGGTATATGGGCATTGGCCGAGAGCATAAGAATAGGTACTTGAATACCTTGATCACGTAAGTCTTTCGCTAATTCAAAGCCACTTTTACCTGGCATGGAGACATCCATTAAGAATAAATCCGGTTTAGCATGGCTAACCAAGTTTAAGCATGATTCTGCATCAAACGCTTCTAGCGTGATAAATCCAAGCGGTATCAGTAAATCGGATAAGAAACCGCGCAATACAGGGTCGTCATCAACTAAACAGATGGTCCGCTGGTAGCCTTCATAACCCACAACTTTCACTTTTACAGACGCTTTCTTTTCCTGAGCATTAACCCATGGCAGCATGAGGCAAGCGGTAAACACACTACCTTTACCGATGGTAGAATCTACCTTTAACTCGCCCCCCATAATTTCAGTTAATAGCTTTACAATGGTTAACCCTAGACCGGTCCCCTGCACGTTAGGCGTGTGTATATTTCTAACGCGTTCAAATGGATCAAATATGCGAGATAGATGTTCTTCATCAATGCCTGCCCCGGTGTCTCTAATCGTAAATTCAGCCACCTGTGATCGATAGTTTACTTCAAAATTCACTTCACCTTTTTGAGTATATTTAACGGCATTTGAAAGCAGGTTAATTAATATCTGACGAAGTCGCTTTTCATCTGCCATGACGACATTAGGCAAGCGATCATGCACCACATAATTCAACTGAATACCCTTATTACTTGCCTGCATTTTGAACATTGTCGCGAGTTGCTCAAGTAACTCAGGAAGCTGAATACGATTACGATAAAGATCTAGCCGGCCTGCTTCAATTTTTGAAATATCTAATAAGCCTTCAATAAGATCTGCCAAGTACTGCCCACTTCGATGAATAATATTCAAACCTCGAGTTTGAAACTCTGTGACTTCTGGTTTATCTGATAACAATTGGGCATAGCCTAAAATTGACTGCAGCGGTGTTCTGAGCTCATGACTAATGCCTGATAAGTAACGGCTTTTAGCATCATTCGCTTTTTCCGCATGCTCTTTAGCTTGCTGCAGCGCAATATCGGTCTGCTGGTGTGCATCAATTTCACGAATTAGTTTTCGAGTTTGTCGATTAGACTCCATTTGAGCGACCACTCTACTTTCATGAGCAAGTAAAAATAACCACGAGATCACACCACTCACAATTAAAAAGATAAAAAACAAGGTAAATAGACTTTCCTGCAACACTAACTGTTCCGCCAGTACCGTTGGCCTCATATGTTCGTAAACTAGCGCCAGCAAGGCTAAATTAATCAGGTTTGTGATGAGCAACAAGCCCATAAAACGGCCTAATCTAGAGTTCACAATACGAACTGATTTGCCTGAAATAAAACGTCGTAAGAAGTTTGCTAGTTGTCGTGATAATCGCGCATGAGGCTTACAGCTATCCAAGCAACGGACATCGAGCGAACAACATAAAGAGCAAATTGGCTGAGCATAAACACTGCAATAACTCATATCTTCTATTTCAAAGGTATTTTCACAGACACCGCATTTAAGTGATTGATAAGTCCTAGTCACTGAGGGGTCACATTTTCCTACAGTCAGAGGTTCATTAGATTGTTTTTCTAGCAATGGTATTAGCTCTGGCGACTGCCGAGCCAAGTAATATTTTCCTTTAGTCGCCCATGCAATCGCGGGTACAGTAATAAAGCAAACCAATAGGCTCACAAAGTGACTCAAGTTACGTGCTAGCTCGCCAAAAACACCCAGGTAACTCAGCATACCCAAGGTTGTTGCGATACACATTGACCCGACCCCAACAGGATTTATGTCATAAAGATGGCCGCGTTTGAACTCCACGAAAGATGGGCTTAAACCCAAAGGTTTATTTATCAGTAAGTCGGCAGAAAGGGAACCTAACCAACTTACGGCAACAATCGCGAAAACCCCTAAAATAGCTTCTAACGCTTTATGTATTCCCAGTTCCATTAAAATTAACGCGATGGTGACGTTGAAAACTAACCAAACAACCCGTCCTGGGTGACTATGCGTGGCTCTTGAAAAGAAATTAGACCATGCTATCGAGCCTGCATAGGCATTGGTCACATTAATTTTCATCTGTGAAATAATCACCATCACAGCAGCAAGCACTAACGCCAAAGTCGGTGACTGAGTTAAGTAATTAAACACCCGCTCATACATATATGTTGGATCACTGGCGGTGATATAACTCGCCCCTTCTGTAATCACCAGATAGGCCATAAAAGAGCCAAACAGCATTTTTATTAAACCAATAAAAATCCAACCTGGACCAGCAAATACCAACCAAAACCACCACTCTCGCTTATTCGTTTCATTTTTTGTTGGCAAAAAACGAAGGTAGTCAACTTGCTCCCCTATTTGGGCGACCAATGCAAAAAATACCGATGCTGCTGCGCCAAAAAGTAACCAGTTAAAATCATTCGCGAGAGGCAGTGCAGCTGGCGTGTAGTCCGTCCAGTCTTCTAAACGGTCAAACTCATAATAGACAACAGTCACAATGGCTGCGACTTGAAGTACCAACCATAAAGTCTGAGTACCCACCTGAAACCGACTGATAGTGGTAATGCCTTTCATTACTATGGGAATGACCGCGACAGCACTTATAAAGTAACCAACAGAAAAAGGCACACCCAATAAAGCATTTAAGGCGGAAGCAAGTATGGCAGCTTCAATAGCGAAGAAAATAAACGTAAAAGAAGCATAAATAAGCGAGGTAACCGTAGAGCCTAAGTAGCCAAAGCCAGCACCACGCGTCAGTAAATCAATGTCCAAGCCATGCTTAGCTGAATAGTAAGCGATCGGAAAACCAGTAATAAAAAAAACTGCTGCCACAGCAAACATGGCCGCAACCGTGTTCACAAAGCCATAACTCAGGGTCACCGCTGCCGCAATGCTTTCAAGTGCTAGAAATGCAGTCGCTCCTAACGCTGTTTTGCCTACCCGACTAATACTCATTTTACGCGCTTTACGCGCAGTAAATCGAAGTGAATAATCTTCCATGGTTTGGTTCGCCACCCACTGGTTATAGTGACGGCGAACTTTTAATATTTTTTGTTTGGCTGGCATAGAAATGAATAACAACAATAAGACTAATAAAAAAAGATCACCAAAATAGGTATCTTAAACCGATAGAATAAAGGTTTTAAGGTATGAAAACGAGTTTTTACGACAGCTTAATGGTTAAGTTTCTATTTGAGCAAGGGTTACATGTTATTGGGACATAAGATTGTCCGCTTTGGCCAAACTTTGGTCACGTAAGTAACCTAAAAT
>JBLHVH010000257.1:0-4766 GCA_047628385.1 Oleiphilaceae bacterium | reverse complement strand
GAAAATACTTTATGTTGGTTGCAAAATGAAAATTGTCATTTCATGCAAGGCTACTATTTTTCTAAACCTTTATCCCCTGAAAAATTACCCCGTTATTTAACTAAATATTTACCAATAAAAAAACCTCCTATACCAAATGAAATAATGAATGAATCAATTCAGGGCTGTGTCTTGGAAGTTTAAACATTTTCATTACATTCCTTTTCTTTCACAATCAGATGATAACTGGTAAGAAAAAATAGGTTATACCAGTTTTATTAATTAGGCGTTCTACTTTAGACGGATGAAAAATAGCTAAATATAAGGTATTTATTTAATAACTAGCGGCTCTAAATATTAAATAAATAACGAAGTAGTTGGTTATTTTAACCAGTAGAAATGATCACATAGTTAGTGAGATTAGTATTATCTTTATTAAGGGCTCAATGGTCATAAAATACATATGCGGGTAAATTGGCAATCGATATTTGTAATAAAGTAGGGTAACTGTAACCTTGTGAAATTAAGCCGCGGATACTTTGATCATCGGTAAATGCATAGTTGGTGGCTAAAGAACCAACAAGCTCACTATCCTTACTAGTACCAGCGGTTAAACCGCGCGTTGACATGATTAACCCACTCTCTGCCCAATAATTACGGGCGCCAAAGGTAATTAACCACTCATCCTGCAGATAAAATGCTGTTGTTAGTGAGGCTTCTGCTATGTTTACCTCGTCACTATTAATGACTTTAGGTGGTATAGTGGGCATTGGCGGAATTTGAGTTTGCGACAGAGCCATTCCTTTAAGTAGTTAGTAGGAATTATGATAACAATTAGGGGGGATCTGGTAATTGCTTGCTCACTCAAGCAGAAAAAGCAATTACCAGTTAAAGTATAAGTAGAAAGGGTTTTTACAAAGCAAAAGCTAGAATATAAGGAAGAACATCAAAATAATAACCAGTACCTACTATAAATACAGCCCAAGCAATAAAGTATTCGCTTACATCGCCCGTGGAAACCGTAATAATAGTATTAAAGCGTTTAGGTAAAGGCCAAAGTAAAGGTACGCCACTTTTAGTACACATATCTGCTAATAGATGAAGCAAACAACCAAAACCTATCCAAAAAGAAAAATCAAACTCACTGTTATGTAAAAAATACATTATCCCTAGGGAAAACAATAAGCTATGGGTCATACCTCTATGACCAAAAAGCCTAAATAAAGGATAACTAATAAAAGGAACTCTACGACCAAGGTAAGAATGAGGCGTATCAATATCTGGTAGTAAAATCCCTAGCATCATAAGAGGTATTGCAAACATCAAGGAGGTTTGAGGTAAATAAGCGCCAAAATGTTTAATGACAGCTAACCCTGCACCCAATCCCAACGTTTGATGATTAACAAACATCATAATTATATGCCTTTAACTAAGGTAACTAACGAGTTTTCAGCTGACGCGCTTTTAGGAACATCAACTTTAACGGGTTCAAGGGGGTGGGTAAGCTTATGCTCCAATTCCATTTTTTCCATTTCGCGGTTATGTTTTAAATTATCTTCTGCAACTCGTTGCTTTTGGCGTTTTTCAAGTCTTTCTTGAAGGGCATCAAACGCTTTTTCAGAGTCTTTGTTTAAGGCTTTAGAACGCTGAGCAATAAGTATTTTATTATACTGCTCGTAAGGCATTTTTAATAAGGTATAAACCGCATGTTTTCCGTCAATAGCTATGGCCTTTTGTTCTACTTGTGAATAACCGACAACGAATACGCTGTCAACGATTTTATCAATTTTTACTTGATAGTTTCCTTGTTCAGTACCTACACCACTATCTTGTTCATACGCACGTTCACTACCACTTATTTCTTGTTTAATAACTTTAGCTAATCGAAATTCAGCTTGTAATACTGATTTTTTAATAGCTTTGAAAATAACCTTACTTTCCCCGTAACCAATTGCGTAGTAACCGGTAGCATCTGGCGCAGGAACATCTAAAACCCAAGAAGGCAAAATATCAATTTCAGGTTTTGCTTGCTTGATGTGCTTCATTTTTTGCTATTTTTTGCTCTAACGCAGAGCTACAGCCTGTGATTGCTACAGCAACACTAGCCATAATGATGTTCTTCAATAGTTTATTCATAATTTATACCTTGAAATGAAATTTAAAATCAATCTAAATGTAATCGAAATTTGAAAAATGGTAACTTACGAATCAGGTGCCATTTTGTCTTTTAAATATTTAGCTGTATCAGATAGCAAAGGTAATTTTTGTAACATCATATACGTTAAATGCAGATCTGTTTTTTCTGGTCTTTTATCTTTATTTTCCATATAAGGAGTAGGGTTCTGTCGCAAACTCAAATTCCGCCGCTGTAATTGAAGGTGTCGCTTTCCTCAGACACAACTAGGCTGCAAGCGAATAAAATTACTCCCATACTGCCTTATCTTCTGAGTCAATCATCTGTCCTTGCTTGAGCATCGAGCAAAGCTCAATACCCCCTAATGTCGCTTCTGCTCCAACCCAAGACTTCCATCCTAAGCATTGGTGCATTTTACTTTTCACTTTTCGATGACTCTGCTCGACAATATTATTAAGGTATTTTACGGTTAGCACTTCAATCATACATAGCATATATCCTGACAACCAAAGCTGAACATTGAGCGTATCAAGCGCCGCAATATTCGCTCCACTTTTATCAATAACGACCTTACTGGGTAAAACACTACTATCGGTGCTTTATTAAAAAATGCTCTTGTAGCAGGCTCATCACGTGTTTCACTCAAGTAAAAATCAACAATAGCGCCATGTTTATCAACCGCTCGATAATAGTAAACCCATCTCCCTTTAATTTTGATATAGGTCTCATCCATTCGCCACGAGTCTGCCACTGTACGTTTTCTTGTTCTAAAATTGGCTTCAAGTTGTGGGCTATATTTGATCACCCAACGATTTAAGGTGGAGTGGTCAAAATGAATATTTCGCTCAGCAAATATTTCTTCTATTTCACGATAACTTAACTTGTAGGTCAAATAGTATCGAAGGGACTGCAGAATGATTTCTTTTGGATAATGCCTGCCTGAAAAATTGAGGGTCATAAGAATAAGAAGTGATCAATAATCGTTAGATTATAAACTATTTCCTCTATTTGCGACAGAACCATACAAAGGGTGTAGATCGATCTCTGACACCAAAATCAAAGACTTAAATCAAAGAATTGAACAGTATTAGATAAATGTTTTGTTGAGGGGGTCGTAATGGGCAGACTCGAAGATCATAATATAGTTATCAAATCATATACTTAGTTCAAAGAGCCTGCCGCGATGCCATTATGCCACCCTGCGCCAAACCAGAACAATCAAAACGTGTCTTTTCAGCCTATTTTAAATTTTATGACGAACATAAAAGAAACGGGTATAAATGACCGTTCTTTTGAACAAATTGAAGCTCAAATCAGGTGTCTGATGAATCAACTTGAATCTTCCCTTTTAGGTGAGTGTCTTAAGCAGTTTGATATTCAAACCAGATTAATTGTTAAAGGTGACCAACAATACAGGCATGTGCTTCGCGAGGAAAAAACCTATAATACTTGTGCCGGACCCGTTAGGGTTGAACGCTCATTGTATCGAGGCCCAGACGGCGATAATATTTGTCCATTGGAATTAGAGGCTGGCATTATTGAAGGCTCCTGGACGCCATCGGCTGCACGGATGGGTTACTACATTACAGCGCTTCTCTCCCCATATCAGGGTGAAAAACTTTTCAAAAAACTTGACCGAGCCACTCCCTCCAAGAGTGCTCTGGATAGACTTTTCCGTCAAACCGGACATCAGTGGGAAGCCAATTAGTGTGCTCGCCTTTCATGCCGTTAATCATTACACGCTTGGCACCGCACATTGAACACTCGTTAGAAACTCGAATGCCAATAGCATTTTGAATAGCGTCAGCTAAACTGGCAGCTTGGGTATTTTCAATGAACTCGTCAGTGAGTATTCAGTTTTGGCTATATTATCTTTTAGTGCGCCAGAGCTACTTAATCGACGGTGAACACCATACACTTCAATTTTTTCTATAATTCCAGCATCTGCATTTTTAAAAGAGGGATCATCTTCTTGTGCATTAAGAGGAGACATTAAAAATAAACACAAAAAACTGCTATATAAAAATGGCTCTGTTGTAGAGTTGTAGAGTCTTGTTGTCACTTCGCCAAAGGCTTATAGCTAAAGGGCTGTAAGCATATTTGGTATTTATGTGAAAACCCTTTGCAAGCCTTGCTGTATAGAGCTTGCAAAGAATTTCTATTCAGCGACAACAGCCTTCTACAACAGAGCCATAAAAATGCAGTTTGAAATTTTAGAAAATCTTTCATTACGGTAGGTAAACCTTAAATTTAAGAGTAAGACAAATACGAATTCGTGAATGGCAATCATTCTTTTTTTGTAGATTCAATGTTTATCTAATACTTCTATGTTTTATATGTTTTGATGCCGAGTAATTTACTTGGTTTGCTCTGTTGTCAAAGCCCTATTTTTTGCTAATTTAGGTCGATTATAATGTCAGCGATTGTCATTTTTAGAGCTCATCATTAGAAAAATCATCCCCCATTAGGTGTGCTAATAAATGAGGTGAGGGAGGTTTTTACTGGGCAAAGGCAACAAAATCATGGTCTTTAATCGTTACGGCTAATTGCTCTCCCAAGGTAAATAACTCATTAGCATAATAACTTAATTGTGCAAACGCCAAGTCACTGTCATCAGTTAAGCTAGTCAAAAGGTAGTGGTAACCTTGCTCAG
>JBLHVH010000256.1:0-4784 GCA_047628385.1 Oleiphilaceae bacterium | reverse complement strand
TCAGGCGCTGTTACTGCTGAAAGACTACCTTGAAAACCGCCCATAGGCGTACGAACACCGCTTACGATCACAACAGAATCTTGCTTAGACATATAAACCTCATTTGCTTAAAAAGGCGGAAGTACCACCACTATATTCCAGCGCTGTCACAACGTATTTATAACGTCGCCATGCCGGTTTGAAAATTAGGGGGCGTACTTTATCAAAATTTGAAGGAATGAACCAAAAAATTTAAATCGTCAACGCCCTGATAGGATAATAAGAGCGTTATCGTTTCTTACTTCGCCCTTTACTTGCAGTCACTTTTTCACGAATTATCTTGGTCTGACTCGCCTTATTGGTGCGGCCCGGTCTTGGTGTTTCCTCGAGATTTTTCAGGAGTGATTTACGATCCCCAACCTCAAACCCTGGACGATTAATACGTTTAACACGGCTATTGATAAGTTTCTCAATTAAATCCAGTGAACGCTCTTCTTCACGACTCACAAAAGAAATTGCATGCCCTTTTGTTCCGGCTCGGCCAGTACGACCAATTCGATGCACGTAGTCTTCCGCTAAGAATGGCAAATTATAGTTCACCACGTATTCCAAGCCTTGAATATCTATGCCTCTCGCGGCGACTTCAGTCGCAATCAATACTTGAATTTTTGCTGACTTAAAATCAGCTAAGGCCCGACGACGAGACCCTTGGCTTTTATCAGCATGACACACTGCTGCATCGATTTTATTCAGTTTCAAAATAGCCATTAACTTATCGGCTTGTTTTTTAGTGCTAGTAAACACCAATACTTGGAACCAATTATGCTCATCAAGCAACTCCATAAAGAGATCAATTTTACGTTTCTCTTCAACCGGGTACATGACGTGTTCGACGGTATCAGCCGTCATACTTTGTTTTGCAACACGCACTTCTACATGTTGATTTAAAATTTTATGCGCTAATTCATTCACGGAAGACGAAATGGTCGCTGAAAATAATAATGTTTGACGATGTTTCGGAATAGGATCCAGTATTGCCAGTACATCTGTAATGAAGCCCATATCCAACATCCGATCGGCTTCATCAAGTACCACAAAATCAACGTTTGATAAGTTCACATTGCACTGCGTAATGTGCTCAAGCAAGCGTCCTGGCGTAGAAATGAGCACATCGACCCCAGCCCGTAATTTTTTCTCTTGGCCAGCCATTTTTACGCCGCCATATAAAGCCGTTACGCTCAGTGGTAAAAACTGTGCATACGAACCAATAGATTGCGCGAGCTGTTCTGCTAATTCGCGGGTGGGTGCCAATATTAACGCCCGAGGACTACCAGACTCCGTATCTTTGGGCTTTTCTACCATTTGTTGTAGAATAGGTAAGGCAAACGCTGCCGTTTTTCCGGTTCCAGTTTGCGCATTAGCTAAAATATCTTTGCCACGACGAGCAGGAATAATCGCCTGAACCTGTACCGGCGTCATATCAGTATAACCACAGGTTTCAACTGCCTGTTGGATTTCGGGCGCTAAGCCTAAAGATGAAAAATTCATAGTATTTCCTCTATTGAGGCCTCGCTAAAATCACGACAGTTATCTGTACAGCCAAAAATGATGGGTGATTATAAAGGATTTTCGTCATAGAGTGCAGTTGCTTTGCACTACATCTTTGCAATCAAGCTTGTTGGCAGTACTTTCAATAATGAACCGACGATATTCCATGGGAACTGAGGAACGGTTGAAGAAGCAACTTTACGTTCAATTAGGTTCGCAAAAATTGTCGCCCCCCTTTCAACATCAATGACGAACGGACGACTCGCTAGACTTCGATTAATCGCAGTATCGATATAACCTGGATGTAAAATCGTAACATCAATATTCTCCTTATAAGTTTCTACTCGCACTGCTTCCATAAAGGTAGTTAGACCAGACTTAGAAGCACAGTAAACGGCATTTCGTGACAAGCCTCTAAAGGCAGCAATAGAAGACGTGGCGACAAGATGGCCATAACCTTGCTTTCGGAATATTTTTAAACCCGAGTCGACGGTGGCAATTGCACCATTTAAATTCGTATTAATAACACAGAGCTGATCCGACAAGGGAATAATGCCGGTTTTTCCTGCAATCGCAATACCAGCATTCGCTACCAGAATATCAATTTTACCTAACTGTTGATGTAGGCCATCGAATACGGCCTCTTGCTGGTCATATTGAATAACGTCCATAGCGTCGACAAATACCGTAATTGCGGGATATTTTTCTTGAATGTCATCCTTAAGTATTTCTAATAACTCGATACGTCGAGCAGTTAAGCCTAAGTTATAGCCACGCGCAGCCATTTCCCACGCCAAAGCCTTACCGATACCATCGCTAGCCCCGGTTATTACAATGCACTTAGTACTCATGTATTTTTACTCACATTTCTTTATTCATATTTTTTATAGTCAGGTCAACCGTTTTTTGAAGTCTCAGTATCACAACTGAGCAGACAGTATCTCGCAAACTCATTTGACACAAGCCTTCGTTAAAAGATGGACTTCATAAAAGAAACCTGAATATAATCAAATTACAATTTGTATTCGCGCATACCGTTTTAATAAGCATTCAAAAAAATAAAAACTAGAGGCTTCAATGGAAAACAATCTCTCATATACTCACTATAGAACCTGTAATTTATGCGAGGCTATGTGTGGTATTGCCATCAAAGTTGAAGACCAACAAATCACGTCCATAAAAGGTGACCCGAACGACCCTTTAAGCAAAGGACACATTTGCCCTAAAGCACTTGCGCTTAAAGATATACATGAAGACCCTGACCGCCTTAAAACGCCTCAGCTTAAAACCAAAGATGGTTGGAAAGAAATTTCATGGGGTCGCGCATTTGACATTGTTGCAAATAAAATTAAAGACACCCAAAAAGAGCACGGCCGTCATGCTGTAGGCACTTATTCAGGCAACCCAAACACCCATCACCATGGCAATATACTTTTTGGGGCCCCCTTTTTGCACGCATTGCACACCCACAATAAGTTTTCCGCGACCTCCAATGATCAATTGCCTCATATGCAAGTGAATCTTGCCATGTTTGGCCACCAATTATTATTTCCAATTCCTGACATTGATCACATGGATTTATTTATCTTAATTGGTAGTAATCCTGCGGCGTCAAACGGCAGCTTAATGTCTGCACCTGACTACCAAACCCGCCTTAAGAATATTACCAAACGTGGTGGTGAAGTCATTGTCATCGACCCACGCAAAACAGAAACAGCAAGGTTTGCAGACCAACATTTATTTATCAAACCTGGCACTGACGCCTTTTTAATGCTTGGAATACTACATACTTTATTTAATGAGGACCTTATCGTGAAAGGCCGCTTACATTCACGCCTTGATGATATTGCTCAAATTCAACTACTTTGTTCTGACTATTCAGCCTCCAACGTTAGTACCATAACGGGTATCAAAACACTCAAAATAAAAGAACTTGCACGTAAGTTAGCCAGCACACCTAGAGCTTGCCTTTTTACTCGAATGGGCACTTCCACACAAGAGTTTGGAGGGCTTGCGACATGGCTCGCCTATGTCATCAACATTATCACAAATCACTTAGATGAACGCGGCTGCTTAATGTTTACCAAGCCCGCTGCAGATATTGTTGAATTAGCAGCATTATCTGGCCAAAAAGGCCATGCAAACCGCTATCAAAGTAAATCTGGTTTACCTGAGTTTGGCGGAGAATTACCTGCAAGCACCATGGCAGATCAAATTCTGTTAAAAGATGATAAGCAAGTTAAAGCGATGATTGTTTTAGCAGGAAACCCACTATTAAGTAGCCCGAACGGCCGTCGTTTAGACAAAGCTTTTGAGTCACTCGATTTTATGGTGTCCATAGATTTTTATCTCAATGAAACATCTCGCCACGCCGATATCATTTTGCCACCTACCGGCCCATTAGAACAATCTCATTACGACTTGGTCTTTAATATATTAGGCGTTAGAAATGTAGCTAAATATTCTCCCGCACTATTTGATGCTGGTAAGCACGCTCGTCATGATTGGCAAATATTACTCGAACTAAAACGTCGGATAAGCGGCCATGACTTGGCCTCTAAGCTAAAAGAAGAAGCATCATACCAAGTACTAAAACGCTTAGGCCCTGACGGCTTACTCGATATAATTTTACGCACAGGTCCTTATGGAACTCAAATTCCTGGTACTACTCAACTAGGAAACCTGTTAACCGATGCGCTACAAGGTTTTGTTGAGCCGAGACACCCTTTGCGCAAACTGCTTGATTTAAGTCCATACGGAAGCCCTAATCGAGGCTTAAGCAAAGGTTTATGCGTCGGTTCTTTATTGAATTACCCGCATGGTATCGATTTAGGCTCTTTACAATCCTGCTTGCCCGAAAGACTTTACACACCTAAGAAGCGAATTCAGCTAGCACCTTTAACCTTTTTGAAAGATATGAGTCGCCTACGTAAACGCGCCGAAATATTGAATTCCGAGCAAAATACAGGTGAGCTTCTGCTTATCGGACGTCGCCATGTTCGCTCGAACAATTCTTGGTTACATAACAGTCACCGCTTAGTAAAAGGTAAAAACCGGTGCACGATGATGATTCACCCCGTGGATGCAGCGCGCCTAAACCTTAACAATGGTGATATGGCAAAAGTAACCAGCCGCGTAGGTGAAATAGAAATAGAAACAGAAGTCACTCAAGATATAATGGAAGGCGTAATAAGTATCCCTCATGGTTGGGGACATAATCGTAAAAACACACGATTATCTGTCGCATCAAAACGACC
>JBLHVH010000255.1:0-4892 GCA_047628385.1 Oleiphilaceae bacterium | reverse complement strand
TCAGGTGATGTGCCCCAACTCACTTGCGGTATAATTGCAGAGCCATCAAGGTCAATAACTTTATCAAATACAGCATCGGCATCACTGTTTAGATCTGACCAATTCGCTACTGCCGCGTCCCATTGCACACCTTTTGGTGAAAATGGGCGTCCTTTTACATAGTCTATCGTTGTTTGATCTACAGCAATCATGCCTGCACGTGCTCCGGCTTCTATTGCCATATTGCAGACGGTCATTCGACCTTCCATCGAAAGTGCTTCAATGGCTGCTCCACCAAACTCGATGGCACATCCATTGCCGCCTGCAGTACCTATCTTCCCAATAATGGCTAATACAATATCTTTTCCAGTAATGCCTTGCTTGACCATGCCATTCACACGCACCAACATGTTTTTCATTTTTTTCTGTATAAGCGTTTGTGTTGCCAACACATGTTCAACTTCAGAGGTGCCGATACCGTGTGCAAGCGCACCAAAAGCACCATGTGTAGAGGTATGCGAGTCGCCACAAACAACCGTCATGCCCGGTAATGTTGCGCCTTGCTCAGGCCCCACAACATGAACAATTCCCTGTCGAGAGTCGCCCATTTTAAATTCCAGTACGCCAAATTCATCGCAATTATCATCTAAGGTCGTTACTTGGATACGTGAGACTTTATCGACAATAGCCTGAACGCCACCAGATCGATCGGTCGTTTGCACATTGTGATCAGGTGTTGCAAGGTTGGCATCAAGACGCCAAGGCTTTCTACCCGCTACACGTAAACCTTCAAACGCTTGAGGAGAAGTCACCTCATGTAGTAATTGACGGTCTATATAAATGATTGAAGACCCGTCTTCACGTTTTTTGACCAAGTGGGCATCCCACAACTTGTCATATAAGGTTTTTCCAGCCATTTCTTTCTCCAATAGGCATAACGTTAAGAAAACTATTTTCTTTTATAAATTCACTAAGTATATGCTACGCTTCAGATTGAAATAAAACAAATTCATATTTTTTATAAATACTATTCCCATATGGAATACCTGAACTGAGCGCACTCTAGATGGATATAGACTCATTACTCGCTTTTGTGACAACAGTTAATGAGAAGTCGTTTTCAAAGGCGGCATTAAAATTACATCTTACCCAACCTGCTGTTTCAAAACGTATTCAGAACCTTGAAGCTCAACTAAACGTTAAGTTATTTGAGCGTTTACAAAGAGAGGTAACATTAACGGAAGCGGGTGAAGTACTTCTGCCTCATGCATTATCGGTACTTCATGAAATTGATAATGCAAAGTTAGCGATACGAAACATTGACGATAAAATAGCGGGCAATCTGCGAATTGTTGCCAGCCATCATATCGGCCTACATAGGTTGCCACTCATTCTTAAGAAATTCAGTAAACGCTTTCCTGATGTAGAATTGAAGTTAAATTTTCTCGACTCTGAAAGTGCCTATCCGCTTCTAAAAGACAATTTAGCTGATATCGCTTTTATAACAATCCCAGAAGAAGCGACTCAATCTGAAACAATTAAAAAAGAATTTAATTGTCATTTGATGTGGAAAGACCCAATGAGTTTTATTTGTGGTCAGACCCACCCATTGAGTAAATTAGAATCTATAACGCCTGAAAACTTAGCCAAACATAATGCGATATTACCTTCGCAAAGCACATTAACGTATCGCGTTGTCGAAACGATATTCAAAGATAACAATTTAAAGTTATCTGCAAACATTCCAACAAATTATTTAGAGACCATGAAAATGATGGCTTCGGTAGGAATGGGTTGGTCTGTGCTTCCTAATACAATGATAGATGATGAACTTTATGTGCTCCCCCTTAAATACAAACCCGTATCAAGAAAGCTAGGCGCGGTGAGCTATCAAAAGAAAAGTTTAAGTAATGCAGCGAGGGCTTTTATTAGTGTGGCGGAATCGGTTTGGGGTAAGTCGAGCAAGAGAGATTTATAACAAATAACTAGAAATTCAAAAGAATTGCAACGATTTCACTTTTAGCGTGCTTATACACCCATGAACTCAACAACGACCGTTTTAATAATAAAACCTAGGACACCTAATCCAAGCGCAAAGAATAAAATCGCTGTACCAAATTTTCCAGCATTTGACTTTTTTGCAAGGTCCCACACGATATATCCCATATACAAGATAAGAACAGAAATACAAACATAAAGGGAGATATCTTCGAAGGTTTGAACGGTCATGATTAGTTAACTCATTAAAGCGAATTAATTATGGCTGACATGATATAGATTAAACTTAGAGTATGCAGACTAGTTTTCTAGTTGGTACTGTTTCAAAAATAATTCATCAAGTTGTCCGCTATTCGCTAGTATAAAAGACCGTTCTGTAGGAACATTTTCATTATTAATTTCAATCCCTAACGATTGGTAAGCTTCATTTAAAATCAATTCACTTACTTCAACATATATATTTAATTCCTCTGCACTGGCCAAGTTGATTCGAATCTATCCATATGTTGGCATATCCAAGGTCAGTATAAGAATGCTATATTTATATACTGGATCATACCTATAATACTGAATTTTAATCTTTATATTATAGGCCAATATTATATGTTTCTCTCGCTAATCTACCTATAAAATATTAGGTCTGAAATTTAACGGTCATAATAAATCTTTTCTAGTTTTTCTGGGCTTACCCCAAAGGCATAGGCTGCTCTTAGCTTCCACATAAGCCAAATTGTATTTAATACACCTTCTCTTTCCCACTTTCTTGCAGAAGTGGTAACCAATGCATTAATACAATATGGCTTTGATTTCTTTTTGAGTCGAACACTTAAGTCAATATCCTCCATTAACAGCTGTTCGGCATAGCCATTGATTTTTTCAAAAGTATCGCGACGTACAAAAATAGCCTGGTCCCCAGTCGCAATTGACGTGAGCTTAGAACGATTATTAATGAACCAAGAAATTATTTTATACGGTAAAGCACTATTATCGAGCCGAACATCAAACCTTCCCCATTCACTTGTGCTAGTTGAAAAGTCGAATAATTGAGTTAAAACGGAATCTGGTAATACGGTATCGGCATGTAAAAACAATAAATTGTCTGCTTTCGCTAGCGTTGCCCCCGCATTCATTTGAAGCGCTCTACCTTTTGAAACAGAGATAACATCTAAATTAATTAGATCCTGAGACTGTACCTTTAATTGTTGAATACTCCCGTCGTCGCTACCACCATCAACCACGATCACTTGGTTTTCTTTTCCCATTTGCACTAAAACATGCTGAATAAATGTTAGTAGGCGGTCACCTTCATTATAAACAGGAATAATAACGCTTAAAAATGGTGCGCGTACTGCCATCATTAATCTAGTGCACCGCCACAGCTACTTCCCTGACCTGCAGTACAGCCATAACAATGGTCTGCAATGGCTATATTTGAGTCTAATAAATTTTCATTTAATATTTCTGATAGGTGTGGCCTTTTAGGTGCATCGCTTGCAATGATAGGTGTCGATTCTATTTGACTATCTTTTAACTCAATGGGTATGTTTAACATCTGATTGAAATCACAGTCATAAACATACCCCTCCCAATCCACACTAAGAATACTTTTACACATAACTGATTTTAAATTTTCACTTGAGTATGAAGACTTGAGTAATAGCATATAGTTTTCAAATTCACCTTTCGATACCAACACACTTCCGAATCGACTGATTGGCATATTTGTAATCGTAAATAGTTGGTCAAAATGAATATCAAAATGCTCGGCTAATTCTCGTTTATAGTCAGCCTCAAGCTTATCTTGTGGCGGTGGTAGGTATGGACCAACAGGGTTGTAGACAAGGCTTAATTTTCTATTAGCATGACCTTTACCGTAGCCTAACTGATTTAATCTTTGTAAGGCTAACATACTGCCATCAAAAACTCCTTTTCCACGCTGTTTATCAACATTATCCTGGGTATAACAAGGTAAAGATGCCACAATTTCAACTTCGTACTCAGCTAAAAATTCAGCCAGACCTTCATAGCCTGGCTCTTGTAATATAGTTAGGTTACAACGGTCCATCACGTGAACACCCAAGCTTCTAGCTTCTTTAATCAAATATCTGAATTCGGGGTTCATCTCAGGCGCGCCGCCTGTTAAATCTATTGTTTTAATCTCATGTTTCTTTACATAATCGAGCACTAAATCGATCGTTTCTCTCGTCATTAATTCTTTTCGGGTCGGCCCCGCATTCACATGACAATGCGTACAACTTAAGTTGCATAAGTAACCTAGATTTAACTGCAATGTTTCTAGCTTTCCTCTGCGCAACGCAGGAAAGTCAGTATTCATAAGCAATGGACGGGTATCTAGCATGCTGTTCCTATAAAAAATAAAGTAGAACTGATTACATCAATTATTAAAATTCATGTTTTTAATTAGCTTTGCAAAAAACATTAGCTCTCGTAGACAAACGCTATGACCAAAGTAAATACAAATGGTTCAATTCATCGTTATTAAAACGTAAAATCATTAACCAAGCCAAAACCATCAAGTCGCCATCTGTAAGGCTAATAGAATGGCTAAAATACCTTGCCAAAATACTAATGGATTTCTTTCAGATGTAGGAAAATGTGATTTATCCTGAAACCCAGCATTCGGACACTCAAGATCATACATAAATTCTGACAGTGCATCATAACGGAGGTCTTGAGATATTTGCAGTGCTTTTTTTTGCAAGACGCCGTCCATGCACTTTGGTACCATTGGATTAATATCACAGGCGGAATGATAGTTAAACCTATAAAAATCATTTGTAGACTGACAATTTCCAAACTTATTACCGTATGGGTATTTGCCCGTGAGCATTACATACATGACAAAAGTTATAGAAAACGTATCTAACTTTGGAGAACTACGTCGACGGAGCTTG
>JBLHVH010000254.1:0-4917 GCA_047628385.1 Oleiphilaceae bacterium | reverse complement strand
ATTGTAATCAAAAATAACCATGCAGTACTTGGCCGCCCACCTGAAAATGTACTGGATTTATTTTAATGTCAACAACCACATCTACTTCAAACCAGAACCTTTATATATTAGTACTTTATTATAGTCGTCTCGGTGCGACTAAAGCACTTGCAATGCAAATAGCGCGCGGAATAGAACAGGCCCACGGCATCGAAGCCCGTGTTCGTACCGTACCTGCCGTTTCACCCAACACAGAAGCTACCGAGCCAAGCATTCCTGATGATGGGGCAATTTTTTGTACATTAGAAGACTTGGAACATTGCTCAGGTATTGCACTTGGCAGCCCTACACGTTTCGGCAATATGGCTGCACCACTCAAATACTTTATTGATAGCACAAGTTCGCTCTGGATGTCTGGCGCACTTGCAGGTAAACCCGCCTGTGTATTTACTTCTACAGGCAGTATGCATGGAGGGCAAGAAACGACTTTGACGTCCATGATGTTACCACTGCTTCATCATGGCATGCTGGTATGTGGTTTGCCCTATACTGAGCGCGCATTAAGCGACACTCGCACTGGCGGCACACCTTATGGCCCGAGCCATTTTGCAGAAGAAGGTAAAATAAAGTTATCAGAAGATGAAGTATATTTATGCCAAGCACAGGGAAAACGATTAGCCTATTTTGCTTTAGCCCTTTGTAAAACTCATTAGTACCAAACTCGAGATTTAAAATGCAATCACCACTTGATACCAAAAGTATAATCGCCCGAAACATTACTTTAGCTTGCTATGTTTTACTTATTTTAATGATGATTATTACCAGCTTACCTAGCATGCTGCCTGAAGGTACATCACCTTGGATCGCTCTCCTCATAAAACTAATACCTTTACTCATCATTTTGCCGGGACTACTGCTGGATCAATTAAGGGCATTCATCTGGCTATGCTTTATTGTGCTCTTTTATTTTACCCAGTCAGTTGTTGAAACTTTTCTGTCTAAAGGCGCAAATATAGATTATTTAATTACATTTCTTACGGTTACTCAGTTTTTGTCTGCTATGTTTTATATTAAATGGGCAAGAACTCTCGGCCGTGGAATTGGGTAAATAACCCCTTAGAGTTAAAAGTAAGTTCAGTGGCGTAACAAATTAGAGATAAATTTATGATACAGGTGCCATCAAAAACAGTTCCGCTAAGTTTAGCGGATATTGTGAAGCAATTACGCCATGATAAAATTCTTTCCGAAAGCGATGCTGACATCTTATTCAAAACCCCCAAAGGCCAAAAGCAGGCAAAACAACACCCGCTCGAAATGATTGCGGACGCAAAGCTAAAAGACAGCAAGGGTTTATTAATAACCATTGAAGTACTAATGGCTTGGTTAGCAAACTGGAGTGGTCAAAATTTTTATCATATTGATCCGTTAAAAATTGATCCTCAAAAAATTTCTGAAGTCATGTCTTTTGCTTTTGCACAACGACATAAAATTCTTGCCTTAGAGATTCACGTGTCACATGTTGTTATCGCCAGCGATCAACCCTTTATTGACCACTGGGAGTCAGACCTAAAACACGTACTCAAAAAAGATATTAAACGTGTTTTAGTTAAACCTGATGATTTACGTAAATTTACCGTCGAATTTTATGAACTCGCCCATTCCGTCAATAAAGCAGGCGCTCAATCCGACGACAAAGGTTACACCCAAAATTTTGAGCAGCTACTGGAGCTAGGCAACCAAAGTAACCCCGACGCTAACGATCAACATATCGTTAATATCGTCGATTGGCTACTCCAATATGCATTTGATCAGCGCGCCAGCGACATACATATTGAGCCTCGTAGAGACATTGCTCAAGTACGTTTTAGAATTGACGGCGTTTTACATAATGTTTACGAATTCCCGGCTAAAGTTGGACTCGCGGTGACAAGCCGTTTAAAGATATTAGGTCGACTTAATGTTGCTGAAAAACGTAAACCTCAAGATGGACGAATTAAAACTCGAAATAAAGCTGAAAAGGAAATTGAGTTAAGGCTATCTACCTTGCCCACGGCATTTGGTGAAAAGCTAGTCATGCGAATTTTTGACCCCGAAGTACTTCAATGTTCGTTTGCTGACTTAGGATTTTCAACAGAAGATTTGCGCCGTTGGAATGATATGATCACCAAACCAAATGGTATCATTTTAGTCACCGGCCCTACGGGCTCAGGCAAGACCACCACACTTTATTCAACACTACGAGAACTCGCTACCGAAGAAGTAAATGTCAGCACAATTGAAGACCCTATAGAGATGATTGAACCGGCGTTTAACCAAATGCAAATTCAAAGTTCAATCGATTTAGACTTCGCCACAGGTATTAAAGCTCTAATGCGACAAGACCCTGACATAATCATGATTGGTGAAATTCGTGATTTGGAAACGGCTGAAATGGCGACTCAAGCGGCGCTTACGGGCCACTTAGTACTTTCAACGCTACACACCAATGATGCCCCTAGCGCAGTTACACGTTTAATGGAGCTCGGTATTCCCCCTTATTTAATCCGCGCAACAGTGAATGGCATCATGGCACAACGCCTTGTGCGAACTTTATGCCCCGCTTGTAAAGTACCTCAACAACTCGAAGAAGAAGATTGGACAATGCTCACTAAGCCTTGGAAAACACCATTACCGACCAGTGCGATGCAGCCTGGAGGTTGTTTAGAGTGCAGAAATACAGGCTACCGGGGTCGCGCGGGTGTTTATGAAATAATGCCCTTAACCGAAACACTTAAAGAACACATTCATGAAAATGGGCAATCAAACGACATTCGAAAACAGGCCATAAAAGAAGGTATGCACTCTTTACGTTTAAGTGGCGCTAATAAGATATCAAAAGGGCAAACAACTATCGATGAAGTGTTGCGTGTCACACCTATAAGCCTCAATAAATAGTAAGATCAAGCGAATATAAATTCAAAACAAAAATGTGAATAAGTAAATTATGTCTACCGTCCAAAGCATTGAGAAAAAAAAACACCCCCCGCTAAAAGGGAAAAGCATTGAAATTACAATTAATGGCAGTCCTCAGATTATTCGCTTTTCACCATATCGATTAACGTCAATACGTGACACTTTTGACATTACTCAAGAATATGGACTAGACGAACAAGGTAATATTTCAAAAGACTTCATTCCTTTTAGTAAAGATTCAAGAGAACAAATTCTTTTAGACACGATCATCACCGGCGACATTAAAAAACTGATTAAGAATGGATTTATTCTAAACGAGCGTCCTTCAAGAGGTGAAATTTCACGCAACCTAGCTGTTTACGACCCTTCAACCGAATACTCGTACACCATCGGAGGTATCGGCTTCATTAGACCAGATGCTGACGACCACACTCACTTTGAACTCTGTAATCCAGACTTAACTCAAACCTTTTCTATCTACCAAAAAAAACAAGGGATGCACGAAGGAGGTTCGCGTTTTATTACAGAAGAGGGCTTTACTGAACTTACCAATATTTCTAACTTAGGAACGATTGAATACAATCATGGCCCTTATCACGTAGTCAGAAAAGTACTTGAAAATGAAAAGCTAAAAAAGCTAGGTATCAATGCGCCGACATTCATCGCTGCTGGCCCAATCAATAATTTGATGGATGGAAAATATGGCTTTAGTATTTATCGATCAGCCCTAGCACCTGAATATATGCTTAACATGTCTATGTATTTAGACAAAAACGCCAACCTCAATAATAACTATAGCCTCTTTCTAAAATCGAAATATCAACAACTCGCACATTTACACAGAGAAATAGGTGAATCACATGGTCAGCCTAGTAATACCAACACGCTTGCTGAACTAACAAAAGAAGACAACGACTACATAATAAAGTGTCAGGTAAAAGATTTTGAAACAAACCATCCGACCCCAAAAAACATCAACAAAATCATCGATGATGGAATTTGTCCTGAAAAAATAGGGGTGGATGTCAAAAAATCACCGCATATTGCCGCGATGATTTATGATATGCAAATTGCTTTAACACAAGAGCTAAATGTACTATTTATCCCCTTAAGAATGATCAATCACAATGACACAAAAATAAAATATATCTGTGCACAAACACCTTTTATTATTCATAACGTTATAGCGGCCTATGGTATCAACAAAGGTCAAGATCAGGAAATTATCAATTTCACACTTCATCACTTTATGTCTGCAGTAAAAAAAGGCATCCCAATCAGTGCATACAGTGATGTCATCGGTGGCGTTTTGGCACACGCACTATTTGGCTTTAGTGAAAGGTATAAAAATCAAATAGAAATACTTTAATTCAATTTGATCTTTATACGTAAAGTGAGATATTCAGACCTTAATTACATAGTAATTACGGGATCACAAAATCTCACTTTTACGCCGCCAAAACGTAATAAAAGCGGGTGCACGATAAACGATCAACGCAGAAAAAATAAACGTACACCCTAACATTTGATTTTCAGTCATTCTTTCCGTTAAAAACAACGCCCCTAGCATCGCAACCCAAACAGGTTCCAGCATAAAAATCATCGTCGCATTACTTGGTCTTAAATAGGTTAATGCTTTAGTCTGCAAAGCGAAACGTAAGCTTGTCGCAATAACAGCGCTACACAACAACCAAAACCAAGAAACCGGGTGTATTTCAGCAGGCCAGCTTTCTGTCATAATGGCTGATATGCAAGCCACTAAACCTATTGCTGCGAGCTGGGTAGTCGCTAACGGCATCGCCGCAATTTTTTGCCCGTATCGATTCGTTAGAATCACATGAAAAGCAAAACCAATGGTAGAAAGTAAAAAGTACACATGAGACCGTTCAAAACTAAAGCTGAATGATTGACCTTCAGTGACTTCAATTGACAACAAGGCTAAGCCTGAAATTGCCGGAACTAATGCCAGTAACAAACTAATAGTTA
>JBLHVH010000253.1:0-4956 GCA_047628385.1 Oleiphilaceae bacterium | reverse complement strand
CGCATAGTTCGATTGACCCGCTTGCCCGGCTATACCATTCATCGATGAAACGCATACGATGCGGCCACCGTTATTGAGGATATCGTTTTCTAACAGGTAGTCGTTGATGGTTTCTTCGGCAGTGAGGTTAATGTCTAAGGTCATATCCCACCAATGCTCAGGCATATTTGAAAGCATTTTGTCTCGTGTCACGCCTGCGTTGTGAACGATAATATCGAGCCCTCTAACCTCTTTAACTGCTTCTGCAATTAATTTTGGTGTCATCTCAGCGGTAATATCTGCCACAATTGATGCGCCGTTGATCGCAGTCGCTACTTTTTCAAGCTCATCTTTTGCAGGCTCAATATCTAATACAAATACTTTTGCGCCGTCGCGTGCGAGTGTTTCAGCAATGGATTTTCCAATACCACGTGAGCCGCCTGTGACGAGTGCTGTCTTACCTTCTAGAGGACGGCGCCAGTCAATCTGTACAGGTTTTCCTGACTTGCTTACTTCAATCGTTTGTCCGTCAACATAGGCTGACTTGGGTGACAGCACGAAGCGAATCGCTGAATTAGCGAGAGCTTCTGCGCCTTTTTCAATGTAAACAACTTGCGATGTGGCACATTTTTTACTGATCTCTTTTCCGAGCGAGCGACTAAAGCCTTCTAATGCGCGCATGCTCGCCGCTTGTTCTGCTGACTGAGACTTCATGTGAGGTCGGCCAAGAATCAGAATGCGGCCATTACTGTTTAAGTTGCGGATGACTGGACTAAAAAAATTATAGAGGGCTTTAAGGTCTTGGGTGGTTTTAAGGCCGGTTGCGTCAAATACGAGGGCATCAAATTTTTCTGTCACAGCGCCTTTATCACAACATGTTTGCTGTGCTTTTAGACCTGATTTTTCAATGGCCATTTTAATATCACTTGCTGTATGCGCGTTAGCAGGAAATAAAATTCGTGCTTTTGCATCTTTCAACGTGGATGCGAGTGTTGTTAATGCGCTCGCACCTGAGGTTGCACCGATTAAAATATTACCTTCAAAAAAAACCGGCTGTCCATGAAATCGTTTTAGCGCGACGGGTGTGGGTAAACCTACCCCTTGTAATACTTTGCGGCCGGTGTCGGTTTTAAGCATTTTTTCATAAAAATCACCCATACCATAAATCCCCTTGAAGTTTGGTTATATGTTAAATAGTTAGCCTGAATCGATCAGTTTAATGATTAAATCAGAGGCTTTGGCATAAAATAATGGCTTGATGATAGTCAAAATTTGTCATTTGAGCCAATGGAAGTGCCCATAAAATCATTAGACTAGTATTTTCGGTCTCAACAGTAGGTGATTTCATGACACAACAAATTAGAAGAGTTGCCATCATTGGTGGTTCACGTATTCCTTTTGCGCGTTCAAACACGGCATACTCGCATGCGAGTAATCAGGATATGCTAACGGCTGCCATTAATGGTGTTGTGAATAAGTTTAACTTGCAGGGCGAGCGTTTGGGTGAGGTTGTTGCCGGCTCGGTGATTAAGCATAGTCGTGATTTTAACTTAACACGTGAGTGTGTGTTGGGTACGGCACTGAATGCGAATACGCCATGTTTAGATATTCAACAGGCCTGTGGCACCGGTTTGCAGGCGGCAATGCTCGTGGCCAATAAAATTGCGTTGGGTCAAATTGAGTGCGGTATTGCGGGCGGGTCAGATACCACGTCTGATGCCCCAATCGCGGTGAGTGAAGGCTTGCGTAAAATATTATTGGGTTTGAATCGCGCAAAAACCACAAAAGATAAGTTAAAACTTGTGGCTAAGATTCGACCTAGGCATTTGACTCCGTTAGTGCCCGCTAATGGTGAACCGCGCACCAAAATGTCTATGGGTCAACATTGTGAGGTAACGGTTAAGGAGTGGGGCACCACGCGTGAAGCGCAAGATGAAATTGCCTATAACAGCCAGAAAAATTTAGCAGCAGCATACGAACGTGGTTTCTTTGATGACTTAGTCGTGCCGTTTAATGGCTTAGAACAAGACAACTTAATGCGCCCTGATGTTTCAATGGAGCGCTTGGCGGCACTGAAGCCAGCTTTCGATAAGAAGAGTGGCAATGGGACGTTAACAGCCGGTAATAGCTCTGGTTTAACCGATGGCGCTTCTGCGGTGTTATTTGCGAGTGAAGCGTGGGCGAAGGCGCATAATTTACCTATTCAGGCCTACCTCACTTTTTATGAAACCGCGTCCGTTGATTTTTTAGGTAAAGACAGTGACACCAAAGAAGGCTTATTAATGGCGCCTACCTATGCGATATCAAGGATGCTCGAACGTGCTAACTTAACCTTGCAGGATTTCGATTATTATGAAATTCATGAAGCTTTTGCTGGTGTGGTGTTAACGACTTTGGCTGCGCTAGATGATGACAAATTTTGTAAAGAGCGTCTTGGTCGCAAGAAAAAATGGGGCACGATTGATCGTACAAAATTGAACGTGAATGGTAGCTCGATTGCTGTCGGTCACCCATTTGCCGCAACCGGCGGGCGTATCGTTTCAACCTTAGCGAAAATGCTTGAAGAAAAAGGTTCGGGGCGAGGGTTAATTTCAATTTGTGCAGCAGGCGGACAAGGTGTTACCGCTATTCTAGAGCGACCATAAGCAAGGCATGTCTTTAGGTCGTTAATCTACGATAAGGTTATTTCGGTTTTTTTATCCCTTGAAAGGCATGCTTAGCATGTCTTTTTTCATTTAAGCCTTTCAAAAAGTTGACCATTCAGCTCGCTCTCCTTGGCCTCGAAGCCAAGAATCAAAGAACCCAGTTATATCTATGAATACTCCGCTCACGGTCATACCGGCGAGCCCTTAGGCCGGTATCCCTTGTTTTATTTTTGAACATCAGAATAAAATTAAGGTGTTAGCGCGCTGAATGACATACTACCCTCTAGTGTCTAAAGACTCTCTGGGGAACATGCTTAAGTACCTTAAATGTACTTAAGATAACCATGAATATTTTTGTTTGTAAGTCTCAAAAAGGGATGCGTAATTTTGATAATAATAGAGTGACTTTTGATTTATCTTATCTCGAATTTGGATATGACTAGCCGTTTTACTCATAATTCCTTTTGTTTCATTAAAAGAAAGACAGCTTTTATCCCACGTTAAATCACAAAATGACATTAACTTTTTCGATTCTTCTTCTTGATTTAATACAAATTCTTCATATTTTATTGTGTAAATTTTATCAGGGTATTTTTGGGTGTACTTTTCAATCGCAGTTAAGCAATTATCAGTATATTCGAAAATTTCATCCACATCGTGAGCCCAGGGTAGGGAGACCATATTATTTTTTAAAATTGAGATGATCGACGCCAAAGGGTTACGTTCGCAATGAATAATTTTCGCATTCGGATAAAGCGCAAGAATAAACTCAATGAGAAATATATTTTCCAGAGATTTATCGGTAAAAGGGAGGTTGTCTTTCAGTAGTTGAGATTTTTGATAGTGCTCTTCAACGTCATTTTGTAGCTTCGGCCAGAATTCGTCATCGCCGTTTTGAATGTTGTCGTTCACAGCTTTAAAGATGACGCTTGGTTCTTCTCCCTTGAGAACATGTTCAGGGCCAGAACAAATAATATTTTCTATTAAGGTCGAACCGCACCGTGGTATGCCGACTATAAAGATAGGCGATAATTTACTAGATTCAGCGCTGCGTATGGCCTCAAGGTTGGTCGTTGAAGGGCGTGTGATGGTAGGTAAATGTTTTAGATAGAAATTCGAATCATAACTGAATTTAGTCATGCCTTTATAAACTTTATGCGCTTCAACTAATAGTTTTATTTCAGAGCTAACATTGTTGTCAGTACTTGCGTATTTTGATAGCAGCCAGTTGAGGTAAAACTGGTTGTCGGGTGACAATATTTGCTGTTCAAGGCGCTTTAGGCGATTGAACAATTCTATTGTGTATATTGCTGGGTCTAAGCTACCAAGTCGATATGGAAATACTAAATTTTCAGGATACTGTAAAAGGGCCTCTGACAGTATGCTTTTCGCTTGTTCAAGTTCACCAAAATCACTGTGTAATTTCGCAATATTCAGGTAAAGGCCTGCACTTTTTAAACCTTGTGTTAGTGCTCTTATATAGATCGCCTGAGCGTCACGATACTGCATTAAATGGTAGAAAATTTGTCCCAAAGACATATAAGGGGAAAGCTCATTAGGGCTTAATTTAATACACTGTTGGAATGCTTCGATAGCAAGTTCAGTCTGTTTAGTGCGTGCAAGTAAGTTGGCATAGTTAAAGTAAATGTCTGCGTGCGTCGGTTCCAATTTTAAGTACTGTTGAAGTAACGCAATGGCCGCTTGAGGCTGTCCAGTTTGAATATATAGGTCAGTAAGGCCACGTAAGTAATTCTTGTTTAGGGGTTGTAGTGCATTGGCTTTTTTTAAATACTGGCAAGCGTCTTCAGCTTTCTTTTCTTTAAATGCAATCCAACCTAGGCCAAAGTGTGCATCACTTTCATTAGGGGCTTGATTGAGTACATCTAAATAGAGGCTTTTTGCATTCGACAAATTTCCAGTCTTTAAAGATTGATTGCCTTGCTGTAATAAGGAATGAACTTCTGATTGCATTACTTGTTTTCCTGCTATTTAGATGCGAGCCATTTTAACTCATGGCTTTAATCGCACATGATGAATTAAGTCTATTTTATCGCTATAGTCAGGCGTATTTCCCAAATGCTAGTCACATTCAAAGCATTATAAAGTTTGTAGCGGGGAAAAGTTGCTAGATCTAGTTCAGTAAAGTGAATAAAGTGCCTTCGAAATCAAATTAAATTGCGCGCAGGGTAGATTATTTGATGTCTTTGGAGGTTGTGTGAGTTGATTTAGGCCAAACTAGTGATTAACAGTCTATAGGCGTCGATCAGGGTGAACTCATGAAAGAGAGCTGATTGATGCTGACACTTCACTGTACTCGCAGCTCAAATCGCAG
>JBLHVH010000252.1:0-4984 GCA_047628385.1 Oleiphilaceae bacterium | reverse complement strand
GGGGGCATAGTTTGCTCTCTCCTTGCAGCCGCGTTACCAGCTCGTATTGATAAACTGTTATTGTTAGACAGTCTTGGGCCGTTAACGGATGAAACCAGAGATGTTTTACCGCAATTAAGAAAGGCGATTGCTAGAGCGAGTTTATTTAAATCATCAAAAATGACGGTTTATCCAAGCAAAGACATAGCGTGTTCGGTCAGAATGATGGGGGTTGGGAAGGTTGATAGGTTAGCTGCATCTCTACTGGTAGAGCGTGGTACTAAAAAAGTTGAGGGTGGATATAGTTGGACCTCTGACCCAAGGCTGCTGGAGCCTACTTTAATGCGTTTTACTGAAGCGCAGGTTAAGTCCGTTTTTGCTGGAATAGAGTGTCCGATACGCTTAATTTGTGGAGATAAGGGCTATTTTACAGATTATAAAGCGTTAACAAAGCGTTTGGATTATTTAAAACAAGGTGGTGAAGCTTTAGATCGGCATTTGGTTTCTGGTGGCCATCATTTTCACATGGATGGCGATGTTGCCGCCACAGCGGAGTTAGTTCATGAATTCATGTATTCGTAATTTTATGTTGTATTTTAAACAGGGGCTTACTTTGCCAATTATTTTGTTACTATGTTTTTTTTCAGGATTGGTTTCGGCAGATACCCCTGATAGTTCTAACTCAGCAATTTCTTTATATTCTCATGCAAACCTGGTATATCAAAAGATTAGCTCTGGTGATGAACATCAGTTCTTGTTAAGTACCCCAAAACGAATAAGTAATGCATTATTTATTGAAAAAGAAGTATTGCTATCTGGTGAAAGAAATAACCTTCTACTGAGAGTTAAAGCATCAGGCTCAAGTAAAAAGGCGTTCTCTTATTATAAACAGCTATTTGTTGGGCAGGGTGATGTCTTGTATTCATGTGAGGAAAGAGCATGTGGAAGTAGTAATTATTGGGCCAACAGCATTTTTAATGAAAGGCTACTTTACGGGCGAGATAGTGAACAATATTATTTGGCTGGTCGCTTAAGTGTTGAAGGGCAGAACTATTTTGTGTCCATATATATTACTAAGAATGGAAAAAAACAAGAATATATTTATTTAAGTTATGTGTTGGATAAACGTCAGAATCCGAAGCCTGCTAATATAAAAGCGCTTGAAAACTTAAGTCAGCTAAGTACTTGGCAGCAAGGAGTGCCTTACGAAAAAGGTCTTTTGAAAGAAGAATCTGTTGCTTTTATAAAGCAGGCTTTGAGGCGTGATAAGGCTTTGTCAATGTGGATCGTAGGGTTTAATGATATCTCTAAAGGTCAAAAATTACTGGATGAAATGAATGCTACCGAAAAGTCTTTAAATAATTTTAAGATAGAAATTAGTCAACAGTTTAATATAAACGCTGAACGTATAATGGTAAAAAATATTGAGCCATTTGGTAGTAAAGAAACGAAAGGCTTAGCTGGTACTCGATTTCAAATATACTTGTTATAACAATCAAAAATTGCCATTTAGCGGGCACAGAAAAAAATAATACTTAAAATTAGACTGATAGGTACTAATGCCTGTTTTATTCTGTATTCCTGCCCTTTTAGGCATGTCATCGTAAGTTACCGAACTTTTGTTTGCTGACTTTATTACGAAAGTTTCTTTCGTGTAAAGCGCTCTCTCTATATAATTGTTTTTTTAAATCATCTGAGATGTAAATGCTGTGCCTGAATCTTTAGCCACGATTGCTGACTTTATTCGTTTTACCTATTCACGGTTAAATAAAGAACCTGTTTATTTTGGCCACGGTACTGATAATAGCTGGGATGAATCTGTCAGTTTGGTATTACAAATTATCGACTTACCTTGGGATTTTTCCAATGATTTATGGGGCTGTCAACTTACTTGCGATGAACGAAACAAACTTTTAAGTGTTATAGATGCACGTGTTAATGAGCGTATACCGCTTCCGTATTTAACGCATCAAGCATGGTTTTGTGAACATAAGTTCTATGTTGATGATCGTGTTCTGATTCCCCGCTCTCCGATTGCTGAACTTATACTTGATCGTTTCTCTCCTTGGGTTAGTAATGATAATTTGTTGAATGACCACTCCTCTAATATATTGGATTTGTGCACGGGAAGTGGTTGTATTGGAATTGCTTGTGCACTTGAGTTTGAAAATGCTCAAGTAGACTTACTTGATATTTCTGCGCCAGCGTTAGAAGTTGCCAATATGAATATTCAAAATTATGGTTTACAAAATCGTGTTATTACAATGGAATCTGATGTCTTTTCTGCTTTCGGATCAGAGCAAGAAAAACGTTATGATTTAATTGTTTCTAATCCGCCTTATGTGGATGAAAAAGATTTCAGAGACATGCCGGAAGAGTTTTCTAAAGAGCCTAAGTTAGGGCTGGTATCAGGTAGAGATGGTTTAGATTTTGTACGCCAATTATTATCTGAAGCCTCACGTTACATCAAAGATGATGGCTTGTTAGTGGTAGAAGTTGGAAATAGCTGTGAAGCGTTAGAGCTTGCTTATCCTGAGCATCCATTTACATGGATAGAGTTTGAGTTCGGAGGGCATGGTGTCTTTGTGATGCAAGCGGCAGAGTTAGCGTTACTTTCTAAGGGTAATTAAAAACTAGAAATAAAAATATAAGTATTGTGCCGTGTATTGGCCAGCACATTAATTAAATCATTTTATGTATTGATTCGGATTGTAATATGTCAGGCAACAGTTTTGGTAAATTATTTACAGTTACTTCTTTTGGCGAAAGCCACGGCAAGGCCATTGGCTGCATTATTGATGGTTGTCCTCCAGGAATCGAAATCTGTGAAGAAGATCTACAGATTGATCTTGATCGACGTAAACCGGGGACTTCGCGCTTTACCACACAGCGCAAAGAAGCCGATGAAGTAAAAATACTTTCTGGTGTGTTTGAGGGGCAAACGACAGGCACCTCTATAGGCTTGATGATTGAAAACACAGACCAACGATCTAAAGACTATTCAAATATCGTTGACACCTTTCGTCCCTCTCATGCTGATTATACTTATACACAGAAATATGGATTACGCGACTATCGTGGCGGTGGTCGCTCTTCCGCACGAGAAACTGCTATGCGAGTTGCTGCTGGGGCTATAGCTAAAAAATATCTCAAGCAAAAATTGGGCGTAGAAGTTAAAGGCTACTTGTCACAACTAGGCCCAATTAAAATCGAAAAAATTGATTGGTCAATTGTAGATTCAAATCCTTTCTTTTGCCCAGACGCAGACAAAATTCCAGAAATGGAAGCCTACATGCAAGCGCTTAATAAAGAAGGAAACTCAATTGGTGCAAGAATATCTATTGTTGCAAGTAAAATTCCAGCCGGCCTAGGAGAGCCCGTTTTCGATAGATTAGATGCGGAGTTAGCGCATGCCTTGATGAGCATTAATGCGGTGAAGGGGGTAGAGATTGGTGCAGGTTTTGACTGTATTGAGCAAAAAGGTACGGAGCATCGCGATGAAATGTCGCCAGAAGGTTTTCTATCAAATAACTCTGGAGGCATTCTAGGTGGTATCTCAACAGGGCAAGATATTGTTGCTCACATAGCCTTAAAACCGACCTCAAGTATTCGTTTGTCAGGCAAAAGCATAGACGCCAAAGGAAATGCGATAGATGTGGTAACACATGGCCGACATGATCCGTGTGTTGGCATACGCGCTACACCCATTGCAGAAGCAATGATGGCAATTGTCTTAATGGATCATTTTCTGCGAAATCGTGGTCAAAATGCAGATGTTTCAAGTGAAACGCCCCATATATAAGTGAGTATTGATTCTGCATTATGAATGTTTCTGATTTTGATTTTGAATTGCCTGACGGCTTGATAGCAAATTATCCTGAACCTAATCGAACAGATAGTCGATTACTAGCGCTTGATGGGTGTGATGGTACGATTAAAGACGGCTTTTTTACAGATATAATGGCGCTATTAAAGCCTAATGATTTGTTGGTGTTTAATGATACGAAAGTGGTTCCTGCGCGTTTATTTGGGAAAAAAGAAACGGGCGGTAAGCTTGAGATTTTGTTTGAGCGTCGACTTGATGACATAACATTTCTAGCTCATGTTCGTTCCAGTAAGTCTCCTAAAGAGGGGAGTAAGATACTACTTGAAGAAGGTCTTGAATTGACGATGAAGGGCAGGCAAGGTGCCTTATTTATCCTTCAGATATCTAAAGGCAATAACCAACCAGGATTTGATGTATTTACATTGCTCGAAAAGCTAGGGCATATACCCTTACCTCCTTATATTGAACGGTCGGATGAAGAATTAGATCAATCCCGGTATCAAACAGTTTATGCGCAAAATCCTGGTGCGGCTGCCGCGCCGACAGCAGGTCTTCACTTTGATGACAATATTATTGATAGCCTCAAGAAAAAAGGTGTAAATACCACGTTTGTAACCCTTCATGTCGGGGCGGGTACATTTCAACCGGTTAAAGTTGAACAAATAAAAGATCATGTAATGCACTCTGAGTGGATTCATGTGAAAGAAGAAACAGTTAAGGCTATAGAAGTAACTAAAAAATTGGGCGGGAGGGTTGTGTGCGTTGGGACAACTAGTTTACGGAGTTTAGAGTCTGCTAGTCAGTCTGGGCAGATTAAGCCTTTTATTGGTGATACAGATATTTTTATATTCCCTGGTTATAAATTTAAAACTGTTGATGCTCTCATTACCAATTTTCACTTGCCAAAATCTACCTTATTAATGCTTGTATCAGCTTTCTCTGGTAAAGATCATGTGATGAGCGCTTATGCGCATGCAATTAAAGAAAAGTATCGTTTTTTTAGTTATGGGGATGCTATGTTTTTAAGCCCTCAGCTACTTTCTGTGTCTAAATAAATAAATAAATAAATAAATTTAAACTAATACTACATGTTAGGAGTTATACATTGAGTTTCATGTCATTTAAGGTCAGTAAAACAGATGGTAACGCAAGAAGAGGTGAGTTAGTTTTTCCCAGAGG
>JBLHVH010000251.1:0-5007 GCA_047628385.1 Oleiphilaceae bacterium | reverse complement strand
TTCACGTAAGAATAAAGCGATGGACTCCCTTACTTGCTCATCAAATTTATGTTGACCAAGAGCCATTGCCTTAAATTCATCTCTAAACTTGTTATGTGCACTAATATGCTCGTCAGTTCGAGGGTAGTTAAGTTTTATCATATATCGCTCTTCTAAAGCGAAATGGTATTCAGCATAGTCATTTAGCGTTGTGAATATCTCAAGGCCTGATTCGATTGTTTTCAGCGGGTCTATGAGTTTAAATAAAGTTTGATGTTACGTATCTTGCCAAATTAGCTCGCTCGTCTTTCTCAAGCTGGTATGCCTCAAAAATTGTCTGGTCTAAGTTGATAGATTTTTAACGTCATGTCTTGATTTCGTAGTGGGTGATTAATATGGTGATTACGGGTTATTTTTAAAAGGTAAATACGATTTTTATGTCAAAATTAATCAATATACATCACTTGTATAAATCTATGACTGCTGTCGTACTTAGCTTAGTACTTGTTAATTGCGCCGTAAACTCAACACGGCATGAATCGCCTTTATTTTTTGCGCATGTACTGCTAGAAAAAGAGTGTGTAGTGCTGGTTCATGGGCTTTGGCGCAGTGGTTTTGCGATGAGAAGTATTGCAAGTGATCTTGAAGAACATGGCTATCAAACAGTGAGTGTCGATTACCCTTCCACGCAAGAAAAAATTCCTGAATTAGTTCAAGGGTATTTAATAAAAAGTTATCAAAAGTGTGGTCAGACGGGCGCTCAAAAAATTCATTTAGTCTCGCACTCGATGGGAGGGATTCTAATTAGGCAGTTTTTACAAAGTCATACCTTACCAACAGGAAGCAAAGTCGTGATGTTGAGCCCTCCAAACCAAGGCTCTGAATTGAGTGAAAAATTTGGTGACACTTGGTGGTATCAATGGGCGGTCGGTCCAGCGGGTGTTTCGTTATCGACAAAGCAGGAAGGTATTATTTCTAAATTGGGAGAAATTGATGCGCCCGTTGGCATCATCGCGGCTTATCGTGACTGGAGTTTATGGCCGAGTGCATGGTTGCCACAGCCCAATGACGGCACGGTTTCAGTTGAGAGTATGAAGTTAGCCGAAATGGATGACTTTATATTAGTGAATAGTGGGCATGCAATGATGCGTTTTAACGATGAGGTACAGCGACAAATTCGACAGTTTTTGGTGCTAGGTAACTTTGCTCGATAACTTTCTACATTATATGGGGGCATGTTTGGTAAAATCTGCCACAAAGAGGGCTGTGTAACTGTATGGCAGAAATTAGTCTTCTAAAATTCAGCGGGGCCAAAAGTAGGTGGTTTTTCTTCTTCGTCTTCGTCTTTCTCTTCAAGACTTAAAGATAAACCACCACTGCTACTTGAAGTACTTTGTTCATCGTTTTCACTCGAAGTGCTTGTACCTTGTACTTCTTCAAGGCCATTATCTTTACTGTGAAGTTTAATTCTTAGTCGTAAGTTGTTGGCTGAATCTGCATTTTTTAATGCTTCATCCAAGGTGATTCTACCTTCTATATAAAGTCTGAATAATGCGGTATCGAAGGTTTGCATGCCAAGGTTTTCGGACTTTTGCATTATTTCTTTAATGCCTTCAATTTCCCCGCGCATTATTAACTCACTAATGCTGGGGGTACCCAGGAGTATTTCGATTGCAGCGGCTCTTTTATTGTCGACCGTTTCAACTAAGCGTTGAGATATGAAAGCTCTTAAGTTGAGGGATAAATCAGTTAATAGTTGGTTTCGGCGTTCTTCTGAGAAAAAATTGATAATACGGTCAATCGCCTGGTTGGCATTGTTTGCATGTAAAGTAGAGATGCATAAATGACCAGTCTCAGCAAAAGCTAGTGCATGCTCCATGGTCTCTTTGTCGCGAATCTCGCCAATTAATATCACATCGGGCGCTTGTCGTAGGGTGTTTTTGAGTGCTTGTTCAAAACTGCGCGTATCTACACCTACCTCCCGTTGATTGATAATGCTTTTTTTATGCTTATGAATAAACTCTACAGGGTCTTCTATGGTGATTATATGGCCGCTGCTATTGGTGTTTCGGTGGTCAATTAAAGCGGCTAATGACGTTGATTTACCAGACCCCGTTGCGCCAACAAACAGCACTAAACCACGCTTGGCCATAATAATATCTTTTAATATGGGCGGAAGTCCCAAGTCGTCTACTTTAGGGATTACAGTGACAATGTTTCTGGCAACGATTGAAAGTTCATTTCGTTGTTTGAAAATATTCACCCTGAAGCGGCCAACACCTGAAATGGTATACGCTAGGTTCATTTCTAACTCATCTTCAAACTCTAACTGTTGTTTTTTATCCATCATTGTATAGGCAATGTCTTTAATAGTGCCGGGACTTAACGGTGTCTTTTCAATCGGTTTAAGTTTGCCATGGAATTTAGCGCAGGGAGGGGCGCCAGTACTTAGGTATAAGTCTGAACCCTCGTTTTTAACTAATATGGTTAGGTAATCGTTGAAATCCAATTTTATAAACCCTCTGAAGATGAATAATACAAAAAATAGTATGTCTATTATAGATAGTAGATTTCATCAATATTAGCCAATATTTAAGTGGGATAGATATAAAAATAGTACTGTATATAACGTGTATTTAACTGAATTTATAGGCTATTTTTGACGCTGGTCAAAGATCAAACATAAACATGAATTATATTTATGATTTTCTTTATTATTCTGTTATCTTTCGGCGCCTTTGCTTGAGTTCGTATGACTATTCGGTTGAAACAAACAGTTTTTATATCATTCAAAACAAAGATTCATAATAAATCTCAGGAATATTAAATGGCGCAACACTTAACTAGGCTTCTATCGTCAAACTCGCGTAGTATTTTTATGGTGATTGTGCTTGCGCTCGTTATTCAGTCAATTATGGCAACGGGTATTATCAAAAATACGTCGCCTTACTTTCTTGATTTAGAGCATGAAGAGCGGCAAGAGGAGGCTGAAAGTAAGGCAATATTTACACGATCAGGAGACGTAGTACTTGTTTTACTAAAACTTGAAGAAGGCACTGTATTTGACAATAAGGTGGTGCAACTTGTGCAAAATCTTAGTGCGGATATTCAACAGTTAGACCTTCTTGAGCTGGTTGATCATCAGAAACTTAGTCAATGGTTGTTATTAAATGATAAAGCATCTTATAACCCTAGCTTAGATGAAATTAGCCAGACTCTATCCACAAAAAAAAGCGCCATTGATCTATATAACCACCTTCAAAGAACTACTGACCCATTAAAACTAAATGATGCTTTTGGTGAATATGTATTCCCTGTTAAATCTATAAAGTCGCTGGTTAATGCCGATAATATTTATGAAATGGATGATGAAATATTAGTTGAATCTAGCTATTACGAACGCCCAGATAACCATTGGTCCCCTCAAGACAAAGCACGCATACTGGATAATGCCTTACTGACAGGTGGTCTTGTTTCTAAGCTAGGCGACTCTGTGGCAATTCATGTTGAGTTAGCCGTTAATGAGGAGCATACACAGGCAAATAAGTATCTGATTGATAAAATAAAAGCACGCGTTGATGAGCATTTAAATCGCGTAAAAGCTGATGTTGTTGCGACAGCTCATTATGCGGGTGTACCGATTGTTAATGGCGCTATGTCAGATGTAATGGAAAGAGATAATGCGCTCTATTTTCCTTTTGTAGTTTTATTTGTATTAGTTTTACTTGTTGTGTCGTTTAAGTCGGTGCTAGCGGCGGTGTATGGTTTAGTGATTGCAATTGCCTCAATTGTTATGACGATGGGGTTTATGCCTGTTTTAGGTATCACCTTAAACATCATGACCACGGTACTCCCGATATTTATCATTACCATTGCGGTCACAGATGCTGTTCATGTGATCAGTGATGTGAACTCACCTTCATCCTTAAGTAATGCTGACAAAGTACATAAAAGTATTCAAAAATTATTTCGACCGATGTTGATTACTTCTATCACGACGGCAGTTGGCTTCTTTTCTCTCGCGATGACAGAAATTACCAATGTGAGAAGCTTTGGTATTATGGTGGGTATTAGTGTGATTATCGCCTTCATTTTGTCGGTCACATTATTGCCTTTATTGTTAACAAAATGGCCCATAAAATTAAGTAACGACACTGAAAAATCTAAGCGTTTTTCGTTGGCTGCGAGCGCATTATTGACGAAATCTAATCTCTTCGCCTGGGTCGTTATGATCCTGACGATAACGGTATCGCTAACAGGAATTAATATGTTACGTGTTGACCAAGCGAGTATTCAGTCTTTTGATGCCGATACACTAGTGCGCGTTGATAATACCGTGATGAATCAACAAGGGGTCGGCAGTATTCCTGTTGCGGTCTGGTTTAGGGCGACGGAGTCTGAAGGGATATTGAACTCAGAGGTATTAAAGGCAATGTCTGTTGCTGACGAGCTTTTGAATGAGCATGAAGATGTTATCGATTCTGTTTCATTGCTTGGCTTTTTAAATCAAATGCATACCGCTTTGAATGATGATCAATCCCCTTTGGATATTTATAATGACGCGTTAACGCGACAGTACTTATTTCTATTAGAAGGAAGTTCAGAGCGTGATTTAGAGACAGTGGTTAATGTTGGGCCGTATACTGAAACTCGAATAATCGTCAGTATGAAAGATGATAGTTCAGCAAGTATTGAAGGTTTGATGCAGTCTTTGGGGCAGGCTATTAAGCCAATATTGCCTGCCAATGTTGAGTTGGTATTTACAAGCTATGGCGCGCTGACAGTTGCAGCAGCGAATGAGGTTTTAAAGTCTCAAATAATTAGTATGATAGCTTCGTTAATACTGGTATTAGGGATTGTTAGTCTCGTATTTAAATCGTCAATTACCGGAGTCGTCTCGTTAATTCCTTTATGCATGACGCTCGCGACTATGTTTGGAATTATGGGCTTACTTGGGTTCGCGATTGATATTGGTTCTTCAGTAATTGCGAGTATTGCGTTCGGCATAGGGATAGATTATTCCATTCA
>JBLHVH010000250.1:0-5019 GCA_047628385.1 Oleiphilaceae bacterium | reverse complement strand
TAAATATACCGCTTGTTTGTGCACATAAACTTGGGGTCTTGATGCAACTGTTGATTGGTCAATTGATGAGGTCAGCCCTCTTGTATTGTTGTTTAAATCAAACTGCCCATACATTAAGCCTTTGTGTTTCTCGCCTTGGGTAAACCACGCCATGTGCGCAATATTTGCATCATCAATCGATAGGTCTGGACCATGATGTGGGCAACCTTCGATTTGCCATTGATCGTTCGTGGCCCGAAGTGCTGTTTCATGCGCTAATGCAGACGGCCCTGTTATATTGTTTACTTCTAAATAAGCAATCGCATGATCTCTAATATTTCCAGGGTAAACGTGTCGCCATAAGGTCACTACCTTGCCTTTATTATCGGTATCAATAGCGATACGGCAACATTCGCAGCTGTTATCAATACGTTTTGTGTTCGGTAGAAAGCTCGAGCCTGAATCTTTTGAGACGGCATAATAGAGTGATGAGCCATCGTATGCCTGTTCAAATGATTCCGCCTTTGCTTTATCTCTTTTATCGATCCAAACAATATAGAGGTGCCCTTGGTGGTCGAGCTTCATTGCATCAAAGCGATGACTAATGAGTGCGCGATCAGCGTTGATGGTAACCGGTTCTTCAAAGGTGGCACCTGCGTCAAGTGATCGTGAAAAACGCACATCACCTGAATAACGACCCTTGGTTTTATGAGTCCATGACACATAAATTTCTTGGCTTTTTCCTAAGACGATTTTAGGTCGATTTTCACCGTCGTCATACATCAGTTCTGGGGTACGATTAATCGCGATAGGTGAAGAATAGCTTTCACCTTGATCTTTTGATGTGGATAAATAGATATGCGAGTTTTGGCTAAACACGACATAGAGCATGCCATGACGCTCAGCGGTTTGACTATAAATTGCCGTCGGAACTCGACCACAATGTGGTGACGGTAGCGCCTTGGCGTCGAGGCAAGAGGGAACTAGGCTTGCCTGTGCCCCTGAATGACCCCCTTTCATCGTCATCGCTGCATTGCTTTGGACTGAAAACAGTGTCGTGGTGAGGAGTATCAATAGATATTTTTTCATTGAAAGCTGTACTCAAGCCCAGCAAATACTTGACGAGGTGAGCCGGGGGTATATTTTTCTTTACCATAGCTAAGGCTTGCACTCTCCGCATAAATTTTATTACTGATGTTATTAATTTTAGCATTCACCTTTAGCTGTTTAGTGATTTGATAATCCGCCTTCAAATGCCCAACGGTATAACCACTATAGGTTTCAGTATTTTGATTATCCAACCAATATTCGCCAATATGTTCAAACTCAACAATGGCTTTGAAACCTTTTACATTTTTAGGGCTAAATATAAACCTTAAATTAGCTAAATTATTGGGTGCAGCGGCCTGTTCATTATTGCCATACTCATCATCATTTACATATTTATGTTCTGAATAACTGTACGCTAAACGTGTTGAAAACTGGTCATTAATTTTGGTCAACCACGTTAATTCGACGCCCTTGTGTTGTGTTTCACCGCCATTTTCATAGTAACGGTCACCATCGATATTTTCTCGTTGCGTAAAGGTGTCATCAATCGTCATAAAGTAAATAGCCGCATCCAAGCGGTGCTTGTCGGACGATAGTTTGTAGCCAATTTCAAAGGTGTCGCTCACCTCGGGGTCTAGGTCAAAATCAATGTTATTTGTTTTCAAAGCATAAAGGCGTGAGGCTTGTGGTATGCGAAAACCATTGGCAAACCGAGCATAAACATTTTGCTGCGCATCAAGAAAGTAAGTTGCGCTTAATTTAGGACTTAGGTGCTTGAAGCTGGGGTCATTATTACTGCTAGGTCTTGAATAATTAGAACTTGCATATTGCCCGTCGGCCAAATTGTTATCGTAGTCATATTTACTGGTGTCATATCGTAATCCGCCACTGATTTGAAACTTATCGGATAAGTCGAACTCCGTTTGCACATAAGGTGAGAAAGCAAAATATTCGACATCGTAGTCATAAATATCACCGGCGGGAACGGCCGAACCAAATCCGCTGGGCACGTAATCAAATAGCTGTTGATACGTGCGGTTTGCTTTCGTTGCTTCAACATCTGCCCCCATGGTCCAACGCACATAGTCTTCGTCTATGTCCGCTTTAAACATCAAACCTAAAGTACTTGTTTTACTGTCATTTTTAGGCAGGTTTTTTTCCCACGTAGCGGTATATTGATTACGATTTTTTCGAAGATAGCCAATGGTACTAAGCTCTATACTGTCATTAAGGTAATGTGTCCATTCGGTACTGATACGGGCAAAATCAAACTTACGTTGTATTTCTAGGCCTGAATCAAGCGCTGCTTGGATATCGCCCACGGACTCTGGATTATCTTTTAGCGCATCTAGCCCGATAAGGCTGCCTGCCATGTCAGCTTCTGATGAATTAAGCGATATAATAGTTTTAAAGGCGTTTCGGTCATCTAAAGTAGTGAAATGGGTAATATTTGCTTCGGTGCGTTTAGACCGCGAATGATCGCGCCAGCCGTCGCTTTCACTCTGAGAGATCGACATGCCAATGCTGGCGTCGTTACTGTATTGATGGCCAGCGTTAAAGCCAAGCTTATAAAAACCATCACTGCCAATATTTGAGTTAATGGTCACCCCTTGACCTTGAGACGGGTCTTTTGACATCACGTTAATCGTGCCCGCAATAGCATCTGAGCCGTAAAGTGCGGTACCCGCGCCTTTTAATACTTCCGCTGAACCGGCTGAGGTAAAATTGGTATAAGCTAAACCGTTATGGTTAAAAAAACCGGAGGATTGCACCGGTATACCATCTTGTAAAAACAAATAATATGATCCGGTATTCAGTGGCATTCTAATACTGGTCATATGCCCTAACGATGACCCTGTTTGCGTCACACGTACGCCTGAGACAGCATTGAGTAAGTCTTTTTGATAGTGAGGTTGATCGAGTTCAATGGTTTGTTGGTCAATGACACTAATACTGGCAGAAACATCGAGGGTTGCTTCTTCATCTCTGTTCGCGGTAACACTAATGGTATCGAGTTGGTGGGTATTATTATTTAGATTTGAGTCAGTTTGATTCGTATCATGTGTGGTTTCAGCCTTTACATTTACTGAATTTACCACGAGTAAACTGATCCCTAAAAACCCGTATTTTATTTTTTTCACTGCGAATACCTGCTGCCTGTTTATATAACTCTCTAATGTTGTCAAAAAGTGTATAGGGGCATTTAGGTTTGGAGAAGTGACATATTGTCGCAGTAGGGGTTTTTGTATTAGTAATTAATAGGCATTCTTTTTTCTCTATACCACGATAAATATCGTCAGCGGTGACGCATGATTTTTCATCAATTTGGTCACTAAGGATTCCTGTTTATTCATTGCCTCAAGTAAATTGGTGATGAACAAGGCCGGACACACCTCACTGACATTAATATTTTTGCTTTGACGTTCGTGACCTAGCGATGGCTGTGTATGTGCATGCACAATTAGGCATTGAAGCAGCTAAAAAGCTACTGGAGAGTGGGCGTGACAGTGTATAATCTATGACTCATGCCATAGGATACAATGATGTGTTATTCGGTTATTTAAGATATACACTGGGCAACTTACCAGCGTATATCGCGCTCGATTTTCACATTAATACTCGCAACGACACTGAGCGATATTACTTATATTTTAAAGCGGTTCACCAGCGCCATTAACTCTTCATTGTGCTGCTGCGCTTGGGTACACGTGGCTGAAGTTTCTTTCATACCTTGTGTGGTGTGGTGAGCAACATCAACAATGCGCTGAATGTTAATATTCATTTCTTCCCCCACACAAGATTGCTCTTCTGAAGCACTCGCAACCAGCTGGTTAATCTCATTAATTTTCGCTACTGAAACTGAAATCTGATCCAGTGAACTTCTCACCTCTTCACTTTGAGAAACAGATATTTCACTGCGAGAACTACTCAATTGCATGGCTTCAACCGCTTTATGAGAACTACTCTTTAATCGATCAATCATGATTTGAATTTCTTCTGTACTTTGTTGCGTGCGCCCTGCCAAACCTCGTACTTCATCGGCAACCACAGCAAACCCTCGCCCCTGCTCTCCGGCTCTTGCTGCTTCAATTGCGGCATTTAAGGCAAGTAAATTGGTTTGTTCTGCAATGCCCACAATAACATCTAAAACACTAATAATCTGCCCGACATCTGTTTCAAGACTACTAATAACCTGCACAGCTTCTTCTATCTCACCCGATAAACTTGAAATAGTTTCAATCGATTCACTCACAACAGACTGAGCTTTTTGTCCAAAACTATCGGCTTCGGCAGCTGAATTAGCGGCGATTTCTGTGTTGCTAGCGACATCTTTTCCCGTCGCTGCCATTTCAGTAATAGCGGTTGCGACAAGATCTGTTTGCTCTTGCTGGTCGGCTACTTTTTGAGCGGTATCCTCTGAAATTGACTGCATACTATTCATGGAGGTATTCATACTTTTACAACGCTGGGTGACTTGAGTAACAAGGTCGTGAACATTCCCAACAAAGTAATCGAACTCTTCAGCTAATACACCCAATTCATCTTGAGAATCCATTTTGATTCGCTTGGTTAGATCTCCATCACCTCTGGCAATATCTCTTAAACGCACCGTAATTTCTTCCAAGGGTCTTAAGATAGAACGCAGCAGCAACATAGCAAAAATAATCGCGATAATAGCGCCAATAATAATCGCGACCATCATCATCGTTTCTGTACTAGCTTGAATCTCTGCAATACCCGATACTTCGGCTTCGATAACCGTATCACCACTTTGTACAAATACTTTTAGAACACTCAATAGCTCTTGTGATATTTGGCCATACTCCTCATGCACCATATGATAGCTTTGTGTCGCTTCAACCAACTGCATCACGAGAACTTTATATTGTTTGAAATATTCACTATAAGCTTGTGAGTAGGTACGGTTTCCCCACTTGGAACCTGCGGATAAATCAAAATTCCCAGTACTGGTCATTCCTGCTAATGCTG
>JBLHVH010000249.1:0-5021 GCA_047628385.1 Oleiphilaceae bacterium | reverse complement strand
TCTTCTGGGGTATGAATACCGCTTTCTGTCACGACAATCTTGCTTTCTGGAATTTGGTCTAGCAAATCAAAGGTGTTATTGAGCGATACATCGAAACTATGTAAATCTCTGTTATTGATGCCAAGTAGTTTGGTATTCAATGTAAGCGCTTGGTGTAACTCTGCTTCGTTATGCACCTCGACTAACACATCTAAACCAATCTCTTGAGCAATGCCAGCGAGCTCTTGCATTTGGTCTTTTGTTAAACATGCGGCAATTAATAATACACAGTCAGCATTTAATACTCGGCTTTCGTATATTTGATAAGGGTCGACCATGAAATCTTTTCGAATAATGGGTAATGAGCTCGCAGCACGTGCTTCTTGTAAGTAATCTTCATGGCCTTGAAAAAAATCATGGTCGGTTAAAACAGATAGGCAAGCTGCACCAGCCGCTTCATAGCTTTCAGCAATTTCTTGGGGGATAAAGTTTTCACGAATTACGCCTTTACTCGGAGACGCTTTTTTAATTTCAGCAATAATGGCGGGTAAGTTTTTAGCCAATTTATTTTCAATACTCTGTACAAAGCCTCGCGCAATGTCTTGGTCAAATGCTTGAGCTTTACAATTTGCCAAGCTTAACGTTCGATTTCGTTGTTTAATCTCTTGCCATTTTCGGGCAATGATCTTTTTTAAAATCGTAGGGGTTGAGTCTGCAGAAGCAGAAGGGCCAAACATTACCTGAGACATGATAAATTCACTTTGCTGGGTTGGTTTAATTCGAAAAAACGTGGGTAAAGTTAGCAAGATCTGCAAGCTTAGCTAATGCTAAACCGCTACCGATCGCATCTGCCGCTCGCTGAATACCTTCATCTAAAGAGTCAGCTAAACCAGATGCATAAATTGCTGCGCCAGCGTTTAATGTAATAATGGCTCTTGCTTTTTGAGCGGCTTCATTTTGCGATTTACCTAAAGCAGCTTTAATAAGCGCTAAGCTCTCCTTGGCGCTATCAACACTTAAACCTTCCAGTGATTGGGTTTCAAAACCAAAATCACTTGGCAGGACGGTGTATTCTTTTATTTGGCCATCTTTCAGTTCAGCAACGAAGGTTTCACCCGATAAGGTGATTTCGTCTAAACCGTCAGAAGCATGAACGACTAACACGTGTTCACTCCCTAAACGGCTTAATACTTCCGCCATTGGGCGGCATAAATCTTTACTAAATACGCCGATCACTTGTTTACTAACGCCTGCAGGGTTAGTCATAGGGCCCAACATATTGAAAATAGTTCGAATAGCCATTTGCTTGCGCGGGCCAATCGCGTGTTTCATTGCGCTATGGTGAGCGGGGGCAAACATAAAACCAACCCCTATTTCATCAATACAACGTTGAACTTCTTCGGGGGTGATCGCTAAATTAATACCTGCCGCTTCTAGTACGTCAGCGCTTCCGGTGCTGCTTGAGATACTTCGATTTCCATGTTTTGCAACGCTTCCGCCTGCAGCAGCCACAACAAATGCGCTAGCTGTTGAGACATTAAATAAATTAGCACCATCGCCACCGGTACCGCAGGTATCCACTAAATAGTCACCAGATACATTGACCTTAGTCGATAACTCACGCATCACTTGGGTGGCGCCTGTAATTTCGTCAATGGATTCACCTTTCATACGCAGCGCAACAAGAAATCCGCCAATTTGTGCATCGCTGGCTTGGCCGGTCATAATTTGCTTCATGACCAACTTCATTTCCTCAGTGCTTAAATGTTCACCCGTCACCACCTTTGATAATGCTTGTGTGATATCCATGATGTATCCTTGTGTTGTTGCGTGTTGTTATGAAAAATGTATCAGTTTATTCTTATCTGTTTAAGAAGTTCTTAAGCAGGTCATGACCATGCTCACTGAGAATAGATTCGGGGTGAAACTGCACACCTTCAATATCCATCTCTTTATGACGAATACCCATTATTTCCTCCATGCTACCGTCTTCGTTTTCTGTCCAAGCGGTAACTTCTAAACAATCGGGTAGTTTGTCTTTGCAAACCACCAAAGAGTGATATCGAGTGGCCGTAAAAGGCATGTTCAAACCTTTGAACACTCCTTTATTATTGTGGTGCATGGGGGACGTTTTACCGTGCATGACATGTTCTGCACGAACAATTTCGCCGCCAAAGGCTTGGCCAATACTTTGATGGCCTAAGCAAATACCTAAAATTGGAATGCGGCCTTTAAAGTGCTCAATCACCGTTAACGAGACGCCAGCATGATCTGGCGTACAGGGACCAGGTGAAATCACAATTTTTTCAGGAGCTAACTTTTCTATTTGTTCAATGGTGATGTCATCATTTCGAAAAACATGTACATCGGCTCCAAGTTCACCTAAATATTGAACCACGTTGTAGGTAAAGGAGTCGTAATTATCAATCATTAATAGCATTTTATTCTCCTGTTTCTACTTGAGTGCGTCTAAGCCTTGGGTTGCCATTGCAACAGCTCTGAACACAGCGCGACCCTTATTCATAGTTTCATCCCATTCATTTTGTGGCACTGAGTCAGCAACAACACCTGCACCGGCTTGAATATGTAGCACCTTATCTTTAATAACGGCCGTTCGGATAGCGATAGCCGTATCCATATTGCCATTCCAAGAAAGGTAACCAACAGCGCCTCCATATACGCCGCGTTTTACGGGTTCCAACTCATCAATAATCTCCATTGCCCTAATTTTGGGTGCGCCACTTAGGGTGCCTGCCGGAAATGTAGCGCGAAGCACATCAATGGCTGAGGTGTTTGGCTTAAGTTTTCCTGTTACGTTAGATACGATATGCATAACGTGCGAGTATCGCTCAACGATCATTTTGTCTGTGAGTTTAACGGTGCCAGTTTGACTAACACGCCCAGCGTCGTTACGGCCTAAATCAATTAGCATTAAATGCTCGGCTAACTCTTTCGGGTCTGCCAGTAAGTCTTTTTCGAGCGCGATGTCATGCGCCTCATCTACGCCACGTTTTCGAGTGCCTGCGATGGGACGAACAGTGACTTCGCCATCTTCAACGCGTGCTAAAATTTCAGGAGATGAGCCGACAATATGAAAGTCTTTTAAATTTAAGAAGTACATATATGGCGAAGGGTTCAAACAACGTAAAGATCGGTATAAATCTAGCGGTTCTGTTTCAAAAGGAATAGACATGCGTTGAGAAAGAACAGCTTGCATGACGTCGCCGGACAGTACATATTCTTTTATCTTTGAGACGCCGGCTTTAAAATTTTGTTCAGAAAAACCAGAGATAAAGTCAGACTCTTGTATGTCTTTAGCTGCGCTTTGGTTGCTTGGCTGAGCGCAGGTCTCGGTGCGTAATCGATGTACCAATAGATCTAAAACAGTTTGAGCAAGCTGAAAAGCATCATCAATACTTGGGTCGGCATGATAGATCAACATCAGCTTGCCACTGAGGTTGTCAAACACAACAAGCTGATCTGATACCATTAATAATATATCGGGAGTGCCAAGCGGATCTTCTGGGCAACTTGTGGCTAATTTAGGTTCGATATAACGAACTGTGTCATAGGCAAAGTAACCCACCAAACCGCCATTGAATCGCGGCAGTCCATCTAGTTCGGGTACCTTAAAGCGTGCTTGATATTTTTCAATGAAATCTAACGGGTCGCTGCTTTCGAGTTGTTCTATAATATTGTCATCTTCTTCGATCGTAATATTACTGCCAAATACTTTGAGAATTTGCTTGCAGGGTAAACCGATGATTGAGTAACGGCCCCACTTTTCACCACCATGCACGGATTCTAATAAATAAGAGTAAGGTTCGTTAGCGAGCTTTAAATAAGTGCTGAGAGGTGTGTCCAAATCGGCTAAAACTTCACGCATAACAGGGATACGGTTATAGCCTTGCTGTGCTAAGACGGAAAATTGTTCGGGTGTCATGGTCATTCCTAAATCATTACATTAATAAGGCTAGAGTGCAGGCAGCGATTTTTGGCTGCAAAAACCTACAGTGAAGGAGCATAAAGCTCACTGGTTGATCTAGCTTCGCCAACAGCCTTGGAAAGACTGTCGTGTAAAGATTATGTTAGTAGGTGCAAACACCGAACGATCTCTCTTTTTGGTAGGTTAAAAAACACTAACTTAGCTGACTAGATTACCGTAGCTAAACCAGTGAATCAATTTTTTCTAAATACCTGTATATATCGCTTTTTCTAGCTCGGTACGCATTTGTTTAATAGTTGCTTGGTAATCATCAGTATTAAAAATGGCTGAGCCTGCGACAAATGTATCGGCCCCTGCGGCTGCAATTTCAGCAATGTTATTAATTGTCACACCGCCATCTACTTCTAAACGGATAGGATGGTTGGTATCTCTTCCACTGGCATCAATAATTTTGCGCGCTTGTTTTAATTTGGCCAAAGTTGAAGGAATAAATTTTTGTCCACCAAAACCAGGGTTGACTGACATTAATAAAATCATGTCTAGACGATCCATAACATGATCAAGGTAATGCAGCGGTGTTGCCGGGTTAAAAACTAAACCTGCTTTACAGCCAGCATCCTGAATTATTTGTAAGGAGCGGTCAATATGTTCAGAGGCTTCAGGATGAAAAGTAATATAGCTTGCGCCAGCATCAATAAAACTACGAATCATATCATCGACTGGTTTTACCATTAGATGAACATCAATGGGGGCGGTGACACCATGTTTTCTTAACGCACTACAAACCATTGGTCCAATGGTTAAATTAGGTACATAATGGTTATCCATCACATCAAAGTGCACAATGTCTGCACCCGCTTCGAGTACTTGGTCTACTTCTTCGCCTAAACGGGCAAAATCAGCAGATAGAATAGAGGGGGCAATTAAAAACGGGCTCATAGAAATCTCGATACGGATAAATTCAACTATTCTAACTGAGGGACGCTGTATCGACTATGCTTTATTTGGTGTTAAGGCACTTTTCAGTGTCGTTGTGTGTATTATTGGGTACTTTTAAAGTTTGGAGCTACTTAAATTTGAAGACCATTATTCGTGA
>JBLHVH010000248.1:0-5038 GCA_047628385.1 Oleiphilaceae bacterium | reverse complement strand
ATAGCGTGGCGTGAAGAATTGTGGGACTTTATCATCGATAGTAGCTTTTGAACTAAGAACAGGCAGAATGTAGAATGGTGTTTTACATCAACTAGATCGATTTAAACGCTAAAAAGGAAAAAACGTGAGTAAAAATAGTACAACAGGGGCGATAGGCCGACTTTATATTGTTTCTGCGCCATCAGGGGCAGGGAAAACAAGTTTGGTGTCAGCATTGCTAGAGGCTGATTCGCAGGTTGAAGTATCCGTTTCTCATACGACACGAGCGGCACGGCCAGGAGAGCAGGATGGTGTGAATTATCATTTTGTAGCTGTTGATAAGTTTGAAGTACTCGTTGCAGAAGGTGATTTTTTAGAGCATGCGAAAGTGTTTGATAATTATTATGGTACCTCACGCGTCTGGCTTGAACAGCGCTTAATGACAGGGCAGGATGTGATTCTGGAAATTGATTGGCAGGGCGCGCAGCAAGTACGTAAAATTATGCCAGAAGCGTTGAGTATCTTTATTTTGCCACCCTCTAAAGCAGCCCTTCGTTCTAGGCTTGAGGGGCGCGGGCAAGATAGTGAAGAAATTATTGCGCGTCGTATGTCTGAGGCAGAATCTGAAAGTAGCCATTTTAATGAGTATAATTATTTAATTGTGAATGATAAATTTGAGCAAGCTCAACAAGAAATTTGCGCAATTTTTACGGTAAATCGTCTTGAGTCAAGCCGGCAAGCGGTAAAATATAGAGAGGTTTTAACTGAACTGTTGTCAGTTTAAATCAAATCTTGTATAATATTTGGTCTTTTTTAGGTTGTCTGACTTTACAGGCAGCGAGATCATTTCTCTAAAGGTAGCAAGTTAATGGCTAGAGTGACTGTTGAAGATTGTTTGGAAAATGTTGATAACCGATTCGAATTAGTCATGGTTTCAACGAAAAGAGCTCGTCAGCTTGCTAATGGCGGTAAAGAAGCGTTTGTTGATTGGGAAAATGACAAAGCGACGGTTGTTGCGTTAAGAGAAATTGCTGAAGGTTTTGTGACTAAAGATATTTTAATTGCAGAAGAGCTTGCTTAGGCTGTTCGGTAGGAGAATTCTTATTTAAGGGTCTCTTTTGAGTCCTAACTAAAATTTCTCTTGAAAATCCCTCCACCTCGCTTACTATGGGGAGGAGAACGAAAAAGCTGAATGTTTACGTTCAGCTTTTTTTTTGCTTTTTTTACGTGTTTTCTTTTTTAGTGTACAAGTGCTGTATCTAAACTCTATAGGTAAATTGAAACGACGATGGAAGCTCTAGCTAAATCTTTATTAAGCTACTTGGATGAAGAAAAAATCCATATGGTGTCGCGTGCCTATGAATGCGCCAAAAAGGCACATGAAGGGCAGTTTCGACGCAGTGGTGAACCTTATATTATTCACCCCTTAGCGGTCGCAAAAATTTTAGCGGGTCTTCATATGGACCATCAAACTTTAATGGCTGCCTTATTACACGATGTAATAGAAGATACGGAGACTACCAAGGAAGATTTAGCTGCAGAGTTTGGTGAAGCGGTGTCGGAGTTAGTGGATGGCGTTAGTAAATTAACGCAAATAGAGTTTAAAACGAAAGCAGAAGCCCAAGCGAATAACTTTCAAAAAATGGCACTTGCGATGGCGAAAGACATTCGGGTGATTTTAGTTAAGCTTGCCGACCGTCTTCATAATATGCGTACATTAGGGCCTTTGCATGCCGAGAAAAGGCGACGTATTGCAACCGAAACCTTAGATATTTATGCGCCGATTGCGAACCGGCTAGGTATCAATAGCATTCGGATAGAGCTAGAAGATTTAGGTTTTGCTGCGCTCTACCCGATGCGTTCTAAATATATAGGTAAGGCCGTAAAAAAATTACGGGGTAACCATAATGAAATTATTGAGGATATTCAGGTTCGGTTAGAGGAGCGGTTGAATGAACGAGGCTTAAAAGGTCAAATCGTTGGCAGGGAAAAACATCTCAATAGTATTTATAAAAAAATGAAATACCAGCATAAGTCTTTTCATGAAATTATGGATGTTTATGCCTTTCGGATTATTGCAGACTCAGAAGACGACTGTTATCGAATTCTTGGTGCAGCGCATAGTCTTTATAAACCCCTCCCTTTTCGCTTTAAAGACTATATTGCCGTCCCTAAAGTGAATGGTTATCAATCTTTACACACCACTCTTTTTGGCCTGCATGTAAATATTGAAATTCAAATCCGAACGCAAGAAATGGAAGAGTTTGCCAACTTTGGTATTGCGGCGCATTGGGAATATAAAGATGAGTCCAAGGTTACTTTGGCAGGGCAAGTAAGGATAGATCGCTGGCTGAGGGGCTTGAATGAAATGCGTGAGCGTGCGAATGACTCCATGGAGTTTATTGAGAACGTTAAGATAGATTTATTTCCTGATGAAATTTATGTATTTACGCCAAAAGGACGAATTAAAGAGCTACCCGCAGGTGCCACTCCCATCGACTTCGCTTATAGTATTCATACTGATATTGGTAATGCGTGTGTTGCGTGCCGGGTGAATAAGCAGCTATCTTCCTTAAGTGAGCCGTTAGAGAGTGGACAAACAGTCGAAATTGTAACGGCTCCTGGTGCGAAACCAAGCTCTGCATGGCTCAACATAGTGACGACGGGTAAGGCAAAAAGTAGTATCAGGCACTTCTTGAAACAACAGCGTGAAGCAGAAAGCTTAGGCTTAGGTCGCACACTATTAGAGCGGTCGTTGGCTGGACAAAATGCTACATTCGAAGATGTAAGTGAAAAACAGATTGATAAGGTGCTTGCTCATAATCAGCTAGATTCGCTAGATAACTTATTGCGAAATATTGGTCTTGGTTTGCGCATGCCCTATATTATTGCACGCCAGTTGCTATCAGATAGTAATGTAGTCATTAATGACGATGATGACAACGAGGTGCCGGAGCCAAATAAACAAAGAATGATGATTCAAGGCACTGAAGGTATGACACTTTCATTTGCTAATTGTTGTTATCCCATTCCGGGTGACCCTATTATCGGAATACCGGATACTAAAAAAGGGTTGGTGATTCACTCAGAGGGCTGTGAAAAATCATTAAATCTTTCGTTAAGTAATGCGCATATGCACTTGTCTTGGGTCAAGGATATAACGGATGAATTTACGGTCGAATTACGTGTAGAGCTTGAGCGTCAACGAGGTATTATTGCTGAATTAGCGGCGGCGATTACGCGTGCTGAAGGTAACCTTGAAAGTATCGGCGTAGATGAGCAAAATGCTAAAATGAGCATTGTAAGTGTGGTGTTACATGTACAGGGTCGTCGTCATTTGGCACGGGTGATTAAACGTATTCGAGCCTTAAAAGCAGTGATACGCTTAAATCGAGTCATTGACTAATAACTAAACTAAATCGTTTAAATAATACTATATTGCGCGAAAGGAAATTAGATGAGTAATAAATCGATTATTCAAACAGATCAGGCACCTGAAGCTATTGGTACATACTCTCAAGCGGTCAAAGTAGGCGATACAGTTTATCTATCGGGCCAGATTCCACTAGACCCTGAAACCATGACCTTGATTGGTGGCGAGATAGAAAAGCAAATTATTCAGGTCTTTGAAAACTTGAAAGCAGTGTGTGAGGCGTCGGGTGGTAGCCTTCAAGATATTGTAAAACTTAATATATTTTTAACTGATTTAAGTAATTTCGCATCAATAAATGAAGTCATGGCGACTTATTTTCAAACGCCTTACCCTGCAAGAGCTGCAGTAGGTGTTGCATCCTTACCAAAAGGTGCCGAAGTAGAAATGGATGCCGTTATGGTGGTTGGTTAGTAGGTAACCAACCACCCTGTCATTTCCGAGGTTTGTTGGTCGGGAGTCTGATCTTTCTCCTAGGGTTCAGTAATATAGATGCCGACCCAAGAGTGCTCCGGTATGCAGCCTTAGAGCGCCTGCTCTATGATTGTTCTACCATTTCCAGATAGCCTTCTCGATAGCTTGGAAAATGAAGTTGGTAGCCGCTATCTAGCATTTTCTGATTACTGCATTTTTTATTACCAGCTCGGCGTTTTTCAGCATCATTTGATGTTTCTGCTGTTAGTTCATGGCCTAATATTTTTGCTAAAAATTTAATCACTTCATTTAAATCTACCGGCTCACTATCACTGGCCAAATAAACCGGCTCGTTTATATTTCCTTGTATATTTTGCTGAATTAAATGAAGAATAAAACCAACACAATCATCTTCATGAATTCGATTCGTTAGGCGGGTATTCGCGCTTAGTTTAGCGTTATGCATGTTAACTTGTTCTATTAATCGGCTACGATTTGCGCCATAAATCCCACTGAAACGTATAATCGTTGAGGAGATAGGTAACTGATTACAATAAGCTTCTGCTTCTAATAATACGCGGCCGGAGAAACTAATGGGCAATGTTGCGCTCGTTTCATCGACTAAAGAGTGGTCGTCTTGGTGGTAAACACTGGTGCTTGATATGAAATATAAACGCTTCAAAAAATCTGGATTTGGCAGTGCCGAAATTACATTTTTTAAGCCTGTTAAATATACTTCGCGATATGCAGCCTCATTACGTTCTGTGGGGGCGATGCAGTAAATAATATAATCTAAATGTTCTGGTAACTGGCTATTTAAACTCTCAGGTTTGCAAACATCTGCGGTAATAAATTGAATGTGAGATGTGTTTTCACTGTCTACACTTTGAACGCCTTTACTATGAATGCTGCGGTTAAGGCCCCAGACGTGATGCGATTTACTTAGTAAAGTCGCGACGCGTAATCCAATTTTTCCACAGCCGACAATAAGTATGCGTTTAGCTGACATTGAACTTTCCTTTCGTGGAGGATATGATTTTAGTTTCGATAAGAAAATACTATGGTTTTTCTTAAAACGATATATGATTACTACTATGAAATTAAAGTATAAAACCAAAAGAATAAGAGTGCTATGACCTTAACTGAACTTCGTTACATTGTTACCCTATCTCAAGAACGGCATTTTGGCAGAGCCGCTGAAAAATGTTTTGTCAG
>JBLHVH010000247.1:0-5047 GCA_047628385.1 Oleiphilaceae bacterium | reverse complement strand
AAAATAGCAGGCATCGTAGATCTATATGCTTTTGGCCAAGCTATGATGGAAGCTAAATCAGATCTAGCTGATGTATCTACATACAATGTATTAAAAGGTGACTTTAAGCACTACGTAATTAATGGCAAGAAAGTTGGGTTTGGTGTTGCTGAAACATTATTACCAGAACAGCTACTTGAACGTAAAGCAGACCTGTTATCTGAAATGGAAGGCGAAAAATCCAAACAAGGTTTAGATTTCATCTTCTTCGCAATTGTTGATACTAAAACTAAAAATTCTCACTTAGTTATTTATTCAGATGCTGAAGCGAAACTTGCGGCTACAGCTTATGGCGAAGCAAGCGAAGACAAATTGATGTATTTGCCGGGTATAATATCTCGTAAGAGTCAGCTTATGCCAGCAGTACAAAATGTACTTTCTGCTTAAGAAGCTCTAAGTAAGTCGCTTTGCATCAACGACTCTGCAGTTGACTAAAAGGTGAACCTATTGGTTCACCTTTTAGTTTTTTAATTAAATACAGCCTACTTATTAATAACATCCAAAAACCGATGAAGCTTAGCCCCAACAAGGGTTCAATTGCTTTTCTAAAATACTTTTTTTAGTTTAATTTTAAAACTTTCGCTTCTCAAATGTGACTTTCTCTGTGAAGGCGTTAATAGAAAATTGCTGTCATGATGAAACCTTTTTAAATACCATTTCTGATATTTACTGCGGTAAGAGTACTTGTCATTCTACGAGCTTCGACAAAGGCTATACGACTGTCAATATCGAACTCCCCTCTCCTATTTTCAACCGAGTTAGGCGCCTGAAATTATGGTGCATACCTTGTTATAAATCCGCTTAAACAAACTCTAAACTAGATTTAGACAATAGCAGTTCTGTAATGCGTTTGCCGCTTATTACCAAAATAGCATTTGCTACTGCTGGGCTGGTTGAGGACAGACCAAGTTCATCGACGCCGGTTGGCGCCTCAGCGAATTTAATAATAGTGACTTCGACCGTCAGTATTGCCTAAATATGTAGTAGTGCATAATCAGGAAAGTTACTTTGTTCCTCCACCTCATCTTTAAACGTAATTTCATTGTGTAATATGACACTCCGTACTAGCCCTAATTTATATGGGGTGAGATCCTTGAACTCATTCCATAAAAAAGGTTTAGTAAAATTCTTTATGTAATACCAGATCATGGAACGATCAGATACAACGAATGATGTAAAGTCGATATAGGTTTTTCGGTCATATTTCATAAAATTCCCGAAAGTGACATTAAGTAGGCATTAAGTAGACATTAAGGGTAGTAAATTCTACTCTGATTCTCATTATTAAAATTATGAGAGTCAAATAACTTACTGTCATATTTTTACTCAAAAGTGCGAGATTAAGTCACTTAATCAATTGCGTTTTAATATAGTAATGCGCAAAGAATGTATTTGTCATAATATATTGGCATCCGAATTATAAATGCTAAGTTCAGGAAATAAACTGTACATGAAAGAAAATGATTTACAGATACGACCTCAGTTCATCGATATCGGCGCGAACCTCACAAACAAGCGGTTCGCGCATGATTTAAATGAAGTGTTAGAACGAGCAGAAACAGCCGGGGTGCAGCATATCGTATTAACAGGCACCTCGGAACATTCAAGCGAACAGGTAGCAGACTTAGCAGAAACAAACCGTTCCTTGCTAAGCTGCACCGCAGGCGTTCACCCACACGACGCTAAAAGTTGGAATGAATCTAGCCGCAACCATATTCGTAATTTAGCTGAATATTCTGCCGTAGTAGCTATTGGAGAATGCGGCCTAGACTTTAACCGCGATTTTTCACCGAGACCTCAACAAGAAGCGTGTTTCGAATCACAACTTGGGCTGGCTGCAGAACTGGGCAAACCAGTATTTCTTCACGAGCGCGATGCACATGATCGTTTTATCGACATTCTAAAAGCCTATCGTGACCACCTTAAAGGGGCGGTTGTACACTGTTTTACTGGGAATAAGAAAGCACTTTTTAACTATTTAGATTTGGATTGTCATATTGGAATTACAGGATGGGTATGCGACGAACGAAGGGGCATCGAGTTGCGAGAACTGGTTAAAAACATACCCGCTTCAAGATTAATGATAGAAACCGACGCCCCATATTTAACACCTCGCGACCTGAGGCCTAAACCAAAAGGTGGGCGCAACGAGCCTTATTGCTTAAAGCATATCGCGGCCGTTATCGCACAGCTTAGAGGGGTCAGTCTCAATAAATTTGCTGACGATACCTTTTCAACAACCTCTGAGTTTTTCAGTCTACACATCTAGTTATATAGGGGAATAAAACATAGTATCTTTTAAGCTTTGTTGTAAGTATCACTTATTACTACATCAAAGAAATAAAGAATAAGCCACAAGATAGCCAGCGTGGTATTGGGTAATTCAGAAAATTATAGTCTCCCTTCTTTAGCTGCACTTCACGTAAAGCTAATTTAGCTCAGATTATAAAGAAGGCAACAGGTATTGCTTTCAGGCCCAAAGCTATAGGTTTTTTGAGTTTCTAGCTTGTAACGCCTTGCCTATGATCCTCATGTGATTGGGACTGACAAATTAGAATCGCTAACGGTCACAAACCTAGCTTTTTGGATTGAAACATTGGCAAGCTCGCTATAGCTAACTGTGAGTTAGAAGCGCTGACAATACGTCAGCGATCTACACAGCTCTATCTATTTGGCATTAGTAGCGCCACAATTTTTGTTGCGGCTGACCTATTATGTTAATACTCGCCACCACTTTGACTTATATCTAAGAATAACTAACTGTGAGCGCGCGTTGGTTGGTCAAAAAAATCGCCTGAATCATGCGCGATAAATGACCCTAGAGTTCCCAGACTCCACCAGGTATGCTGACCAATATAAGCCCACGGTTTGGTATCTTTTCCCTTACCCCACCAAGGGTCGTAAATGGAAACGCATCCAGTAGCGGTATCGCAACCCGAAATAACAATAAAGTGCCCTATCGTATTGTTGCCACCAAACTTACCTCCAACCATAATCGGCCCATATGTCTGAAGGTTAGTGACCAAGGTGTCGATATTATTCAAGTCTATTTTCTCAGTAATATCGATCAACCCGTTCTCACTCATAATCTCCCCTCCCTCTCGAGATTGAAAGTCGAGCGCTCGACCTAAAAAGAATTTATCACGGTGAGCTTTAGTATTCGGCCCTTTGGGTTTCGTTTTTGAACCGGCCTCACTAGAACAAAGCATCTGAATACATGCATACCAACAATCACGCATCTTTTTTTGAGTTTTAGTGAAAACAATGTCATGTTCTACAATCATAAAGGTGACCTTTAGCTTAAAAAATTTGAAATATTAATATCAAAAAAACCTGTACCCAGGGCGGGTACTTGTGCAATTTCACCATCTGAGGCTGAATATCTGCCTTTGCAATAAATTCAGTGAAAAATGTATTATTTTAGGTATTCGCTTGAACTTTACAATGTGTTCCAAAGCTTTATAAAGATTGGATTCGCAGTGTATGGATATATAAATGTATTTTTAGTCAACACTCTACCCTAAACAGTTATTAATTGACAAGACCCTGCATTGTAAGCGGCTAATAGATTGATCAAAAGTATCGCTCTTGCTGGGAACAAGCGGTTTATCTCCTCCTGAATATGTAACGCTTTAACTCCTTAGCTCGCATTTTGAGGGCCTGGCCAAATTACCCTGAAGCGAAGAATCACTAACCAAAGTTATTGAGAAAAAAAGTACTCACTTTCCCTAGGTTCACAAATCCCTAGCTATGAGCACAAAGCACTAACTTTCAGAACGTCAGAGAGCCACTAGAAAGGAGCACTAAATGTTTCTTTTTGATGTTGAATTTTAGCCTTCGAAAAAATAAAAGCTATCCTTTTTTAATATTCAAAATATTTAGAATTATTTCAAGTTTTTTTATCTTTTAATGACTGAATTTGCGACAAAAACGACCTATATTATATTAGAAAATGTCGTGCATTTTTAACTAATTTTAAGGGTATTATCTTGTGGGTGTTAGAGAGCTCAATTAATTGCATTAATGCAGACAAAGGTTGAAACGAGATTAAAACTCAAAGCACGTACTTAATTATACCTGAAGGGAATCGGTAGCATTTATACATAATAAATTTTATAGGCATATACAAATCACACCAGATATGACTATTACTTATCAGCGCTAACATTAGCGTTTTACCATTACCAATATAAGGATCGTATATGGACTCCACCTATTTTATAACGGCAACCTTTGCATAAAATGTAAACAGCTTGCGTATATACGGCTTCTTTTTGGGGGAGCTACCCTCCAGCCTTCGATGTTTGCGCATTTACCGTCCTTTTCGCTTTGGTAGCCTCAATGGGCTTGCGTTCCTTACAGGTTTTCAGCAGGTTGGTCTTACCCTTTATGCTATGTTTTCGTTGTAGAATTCCTTTCTATTTTCTTTCTATTCCTTTCTAAACCGTATTTATTTTTAAATTACTTAACAAGTAAAGCCTGCTAATACGATTTTCCCGTTACCAGTAATGACAACTAACACAACCTTCCATAGCAACAACTGAATGGTTTTATTTTGCTAACAACTCTTTTAACTTTTTGGGGCTCATTGCTTTATTCGATATTAATTCACCCTCTTTGCTAATTTTACAGACTTGGATAACATCTTTTGCTAAATCAATACCAATTACGTTAGTATTTTTCATTGTATGGACTCCTTTGTTTTTGTCGACACTACCACTACTTAAGTGAGGTAGTGGAGTCCATACATCGCTTTAATTCCAACCTGTGTGAAAACACTAAATACAAAATCAGAACGTTGCGCTACGTGAATTCTTTATATGTTTACTGTCAAAAACTACTCAGATTTTAAGCTAAGGCAGTTTTAATTTTCACACAGGTTAGCTCCTTAACCAGCACTTTGCTATCCAGCGAAATCAAGACAATTAGGCATATTGTCTCTAGCCCAAAGAGGCGCCTTTATGGCAGAATAAGTCACTTCTCCGTTGATCTACTAGAATCAAAAGTA
>JBLHVH010000246.1:0-5051 GCA_047628385.1 Oleiphilaceae bacterium | reverse complement strand
CATAATTTGAGTGTTCATGAATTAATTGTTTTTGAAAGCTTTGGTATTTACTATAAAGCGATCGTAAGTTATCTGTCTCAGCTGGAGTCACAATACCTGCGACGGTAATCTGTTCGATGGCATTTTCGGCTTGTTTATTTGCTAACGCTAATGCGTTTATTTCTTCGTCTGCTAATGGCGTTACACCCGCTGACATTTTTTCTAGTATTGTTGCCTGCTTTTGTATTGACGAAGTGAATTGAGATGCAGCAGTCCCAGATGACCAAGCCTGTTTAGCAAAGTAATCCACAGCGCCGCCTAATTTAAGCGCTCCATTAAAACCAATACCACCGGCTATAATTAACATTAAGGTAACTAGAAAAAACCCCCCTCCGATTTTTATACCAACTGTTAAGCGCATCAATCCCCCTAAAAAACTAAAAAAGGTAGCTGCGCTACCTTTGCATAATTAAAAACAATAAAAACTATTAATTATCCGACCAACTTTTTATTAGCTCATCATAAGCGATAGTGATTGGTTTAGGTTTTTCGTTAACAAGCTTGGCTTTAGGCGCGCCAGGTTGCGCAAGCCAGTACTCAGCTCCTTTAAGGTCTTTCCTTTTAGCCATTTTAGGCGCACAAATCTTTTGAATATCAGACTTCTGAATTTTCTTTAAAACCTTATCTTGTGCTTTTGCTAGTGCATCCATTGCTTGCTGTGGCGTTTTTTTACCTGATGAAGCATCACCAATGTTTTTCCACCAAAGTGACGCTAACTTAGGGTAATCTGGAACATTATTGCCAGTAGGCGTCCACTGTTTACGTGCTGGACTGCGATAGAATTCAACTAAACCGCCTAGCTTTGGAGCAGCATCTGTCATCTCTTGAGACTGAATATCAGACTCTCGAATAGGCGTTAAACCAACCAATGTTTTCTTCAATGATATGGTTTTTGATACCACAAACTGAGCATAAAGCCATGCTGCTTTTCTTCGGTCTTCTGGTGTGCTTTTAAGTAATGTCCATGAACCAGCATCTTGATAGCCCAATTTTTGTCCTTCTTCCCAATAAGCGCCACGAGGAGAAGGAGCCATTCGCCATTTAGGCGTACCATCATCATTAACAACAGGCAGACCTTTTTCAGTCATAGAAGAAGTAAAGGCCGTATACCAGAAAATTTGTTGAGCCACGTTACCATTTTTAGGGATGGCTCCAGCCTCACCAAAGTTCATTTCTCTGGAACCTGGAGGCGCATATTTTTCTAACCATTCGATATATTTAGCCACACTATAAACCGCAGCAGGGCCATTTGTAGCTCCGCCTCTAGTGATAGATGAGCCAACGGGGTGACAATCTTCTACTCGAATGCCCCATTCATCGACAGGTGAACCGTTCGGTAAGCCTTTATCTCCTGCACCAGCCATTGAGAGCCAAGCATCTGTAAAGCGCCAGCCAAGTGAGGCATCTTTTTTTCCATAATCCATATGTCCATAGATTTTTTTGCCGTCAATTTCACCTACTTTCTCCGTAAAAAACTCAGCAATATCTTCATAAGCAGACCAATTAACTGGAACGCCTAGGTCATATCCATAGGCCTCTTTAAATTTTGCTTTTATCTCGGGGCGTTGGAATAGGTCGTAACGAAACCAATAAAGGTTCGCAAATTGTTGATCGGGCAATTGATATAACTTGCCATCCATCCCTGTCGTAAAATCAAGGCCTATAAAGTCGTTAAGATCAAGCGTAGGTAAGGTCACACTTTTACCATCTCCTACCATATAGTCGGTCAATGAAACTACCTGGCCATATCGAGCATGGGTACCAATAAGATCAGAATCATTTATATAAGCATCATAAAGGTTTTCACCGGTATACATTTGTTTTTCAAGTGTTCTGACCACTTCGCCCTCAGGAATCATTTCATGCGTGAGATTAATGCCTGTTATTTCAGAAAACGCTTTAGCTAAGGTGCCAGACTCATATTCATGAGTCGCAATAATTTCGGAAAGAACCTTTATATCCATGCCTTTAAATGGTTTTGCGGCATTAATAAACCATTCCATTTCTAAGAGTTGTTCATCCTTTGTTAATGTAGAAGGTTGAAATTCGTCAGAAACCCATTTTTTTGCTGCTTGTTTGTCCGCAAGTGCCTGATTGCTAAACGCCAAGCTACTCGTAATAATACTAAAAGAAATTGCTGATGATAATTTACGAAGGAGTTTTGCTTTTGTCATTATTATACCTACCTATTAAATTTACTAACCATCCATGGATGTGAATCACGCCATGTATTTTAAAAAGAATAGTTGATAATCTGGAAATGCACAGAAATATAAAAGAATGAATATTATTTTTTCGATAAGAACGAAATAAGCGATTAAAATTTAAAAAAATGTAGGTAAGAATAAGCTTAATCAATAGCTAACTTAGTATTGATTAAGCTTAAATTTATAAAATATAACCAAACCAGACTAGACTATGTCGTGGGGTAATTTAATAACAGTTTCAAAATTTATAAATACACTGTCGTCGATTGCATCTTCAGTTTGTATCGAGACTGAACCGCCCTTCTCCTCAATAAACTTCTTAACAGCATCCATGCCTACCCCTCTTCCAGAAATAGACGTAACATCCGTTTTAGTGGACACTCCAGACTCAAATATTAATGATGCTAACTGGTCGAGCGAAGGTGACTCTCCATCTTTTAACAAACCACTTTTTTCACCCATTTCTCGTAATTTTTCGAGGTTAAGTCCCTGGCCGTCATCTTTAACGTGAATTTCAAGTGCGTTATTTTGATCTTTAACATCAATAGATATAGTCCCATGCTCTTCTTTTCCTGCAGCTAATCTCTTGTCAGGCGTTTCTATACCATGATCCATAGAGTTTCTTAATATATGTGCAAAGACATTATTAAGCAGATTTGTACTTTCCTTACTGACGGGTATTTCACCACCTGTAAATAATATTTTTGGTTGACTTTTATTTAATTGTTCAGCGATTGAGTTAAGAGAGAGGCAAGTATCTGAAATTGCATCACAAAATGTGATTGAATTTAAGTGACTCATAATTGATTTAACCTGACTAACCTTAGCTAAGTTATCTGGTCCAAGACCTTGAGTTTCATCTAGAGAGTCAATTAGGTGTATTATTTTAGCAAGCTCGGTACTCTTGATACTGTAAGAACGCTCTTCACTTTGGTTTGTTATATCTCTGCTAAGTACATTTTCACAAACATGTACATATTCCTCAATAATCGACTTAACTAGGTTTAACTCACTTGATAACTGATTTTGATCCCAGACTACTGTTTCGTCAGTTCTCAGCGAATCATAAGTGTTTTCGGCATCATGTACCTGGTTAGTAATCGTAGACAAACCATAAGTTCGCGCATTGCCTTTAATTGTGTGCATGTTTCGAAACAATAAGGACAACACTTCAGGATCTTTTTGTACGCTCTTTTCAATTAACTCAGCATTTTCGCCTAAGAACTGATAAGCAGTTTTGATAAATTCAGAAAATTTCTCTTGGTCAACACTTATGATTTGACTGATAATTTCTAGTTCACGCTTTTTACCTTCCGCTTCACGCTCTAGCGCTTTCAACTCAGTAATATCACGAACCGTAACCATGACTTTAACGATCACATCGTCATATATGATGGGATCCCACTCTACCGCAATAATTTTTTCAGCCTCATCTAAATAAATAGAATACTCATTTAGGAGGAGATGCGAATTAAACTCCCACATCATAGCGTCTTCACCGATAATGGCGTCAATACCCGTACTAACCTGATCTAGTTGGTCATTACCAAGCTTGGACTTTGAGAAAAGTAAGTTCATAAAGTTAGTGCCGGCAATATCACTTCTTTCAAAAATAGTTTCTAAAAAAGATGCGTACTCATGATGTATGACGCCTTCATCCATGACAGTAAACAAACCTTGATGCATGTTTTCCATCATGCTCAATATATCGTTTGTTTTTTCTTGCAATTCAAGCGTACGCTCTTCAACTTTATGTTCGAGATTTCTATTTTGATCTTCGATTACTTCACGCATATTTATATTTTTTATCGTAATCGTAACGGATCGAGCTATGGATTCGGCAAATTCAAAATCGCTTTCTTCAAAATTTACAGTACCAACTTCACCAGAAAAGTTCATCACACCTAAGGCATTATCGCCATCCAATAAAGGCACACATAATAAAGACTTAGGTAATTCGGAATCAATATTTTTAATAAAAAGATCGCTTTCGTCCGTATTTTTAATGAAAACAATGCGCTTCTCTTTGACAGAAATGCCTGCTATACCTTGACCCGGGTCAAAGGTTATTGCTTCGTGGGGAGGAACGTCTGAAATTTCGGGCAGGCATGTTTTTAATGTCAGTCTATTATTATCATCAAATAAATAAACAGACGCTTTTTGAACTAAGGTTTTATGAAACATTGTTTCTAAAGCTTTTTGCAAAGCCTCTTCCTGATTAACCGCGCTAACAATTATTTCACCTGTTTGGTTAATCTCCGCCAAGTCTTTTAATTTCTTACGAATCTGAATGCGCATCGAGTCGAAGTTATTAGCTAAATCTCCAACCTCATCATTACGACCGCTTTTAACTTCTGCATCGAGATCTCCACCAGATATACGAGCAGCGACCTCTGTTAAAACCTTAAGAGGACTGACAACTTTAATAATCGAGAAAATAGTCGCTATGATCGCAAGCAATACACCAATACCAATAGAGGCGAGTATGGCTTTATAAACGTTTGAGGCTGTATCTGAGGCACTAGTCGTTTCAATCACAACCAGGTTTTTGATTTTATCAACAATAAGCTTACTATTTTCAAGTGTTATTTTTTCGGCTTTTTCATATGCTGACTGAACGTCCTTAAACAACTTGTAGTTTTCTACAAGTAATTTGAATTGTTCGTTATGCTCTGACACTAAATCATTCAATACATCGGTGTACTCTTGATTTTCATACTTCCCTGTTCTAATGGTGTTATTTAATAAGTCTAGATCAGCGAGTTCTTCAGCTTCATCGATCATATCGTCTTCTGAAGACTCAAG
>JBLHVH010000245.1:0-5074 GCA_047628385.1 Oleiphilaceae bacterium | reverse complement strand
GCTAGCTCAGCTCTAATTTCTACCGTACCGTCATTAATAGCTATTGCTCGGCCAGACGAGTTAATACTAATGACACTTGAGTCCGAACTTGTCCACCTAACTTGATTAGTAATATCTATCGCAGCAGAGGCGCCTGAATCTATTGTAGCCATTGCAGTAAAAGCTTCCTCTGCACCTATTTGAATAGTACCGGGAGAATTAATCGTATTAGGAGAGCTAATAGTGATTAAGGTAATATTCAAATCATTCACTTTTACCGCTTCTCTAAACGCTTCATCGCCATCGCTGCCGCCACAAGCAGTCAAGCCCATCAATGACACCAGTAATACCAATAACAACGCGCTACATGCTTTGAATTTTTGAGTAAATATCTCGATTTGCTCCAACATTTCTTTATCCTTTTTAATATTCTGAGATCGCTTACAGCGGTTTAAAATTGAAGACGCAAACCAAGACTAGCCCCATCTATTGTAATGTCATCTTGCGCGTAATATCGAACGCCCTGTAAATTTATAAACAGGTTTTCTGAACTACCTAAACGAAACTCAACACCACCACCGTAGCTAAAGTCATGAAACGTAGCGGTGCCAGGCTCTCCTGAACCACTGCGGTCCATATCTAGTTCAGTGATGCCATAACCTAATAAAAAATATATTTTGCCACCTTCCGACTCTGGCGTTTCAAAGCGAGCGGCCAAACCCACCATATAATTTATACTTAAATCGATATCGAGGTCTTCATCCTTAGTACCTGTCATACCATAGAGTTCAATACCTACACCCTTTTCAATATATGCACCAAATCGTCCACTCAACGCGACAGGATTAAATTCGGCACTTGCATCGCCTTCTTCAACCTCACTAAAAATATAATTTGCATCGATACCCGCATATAAATCTAAGGCATAACTCGCCGTGCACTGGCTCATTAATAAAGCCACCAACAACCCTTTTTTTAACATATCTGCTCCAAATTATTGCTGGGCTCGTTCGTCCCATCACTGCATTCCGTTGTATCTATCTATACATAAAAATATGAATAAATATTTGTACAAAATTCTACCGCATCAACCCGCATTCGTCTCGCTAAAGTTTAACTATTTACGGGTTATAAAAAGAGGTGATTTTAAATTTTTATACTATATTGTAAAAAAGACTAATTTTAAGATAAAACATATTGCTAACCCGCAAACAGAAACAAAAGAATTCGGCCACCAACGCAAACGATATATTTTTCAAAATGTATGCAAATAATAGTTAGCTTATTACGCTACTGGCGCATCACCACTTAAAAACATTAATTAAACAACATACTGGTCGCAGGTACTATTTATGAACTTTTTTAACAACATGACATTAAAATGGAAATTAACCACAGGCTTTGCGCTTCCACTTCTGTTACTTGTCATTATGGCAACCACCGTCAGCACTAACCTTACTAAACTCTTAAAAATCGATGAATTACTTAACCATACACACGAGATCCTCGAGACTGGCGATGAAATTATCGCGTCGCTGGTTGATATGGAAACAGGCTTACGCGGTTATTTACTGACCGGCGATCAAGATTTTTTAGAACCGTATCATGCTGGCAAAGAACATTTCGGTAAACTCATGGATCATGGTTACGAATTAGTGTCAGACACCCCCCCTGAATCCGCCGTTCTCAAAAAATTGGAGCGCCTTAAACAAGACTGGCAAAACACTCATGTGAGTGTATCGATGGCTATCCGACAAGATGTGAATGATGGCAAAGCGCCCGCTACCGATATACCTGATTTCATGGCAAAAGGGATCGGCAAAAAATATATGGACAAAATGCGTGGGCTGATGAACGACTTCGTAGAAAAAGAACGCCTATTAGTCAAAATTAGAACCAACGAACAACACGAAAATGCTGCCAACACGACAAACATTCTTACCATCGGCACCATTATCGCATTACTTTTAGGTATCGTGGGTGCAATATTGCTGATTCGAAACTTGGGTCGACAGATTGGTGGTGAGCCAACTTACGCCACTGAAGTTGCTAACCGAATTGCCGATGGCGACCTAGAAGCGGAAGTCGACATTAATCCAACTGATTCAAGCAGCTTACTATATGCAATGAAAATAATGCGCGAAAACCTACTCAACCGTGCCACTTTAGACCATACCATTGCAACTGAGACTTCTAGAATAAAGTCTGCGCTGGATGTTTGTAATACCAATATAATGGTCGCAGATGATAATTTAGATATTATTTATATGAACGCCTCGGTGCTTTCAATGATGAAAACTGCCGAAGCCGATTTAAAGAAAGATCTTCCGAAATTTGATGCCAATACTTTAATTGGAACAAATATCGATACTTTTTATAAAAACCCAGCGCATCAACGTGGCATACTTAAAGATTTGCGTAGCACGCATAATGAACAGATTAACTTAGGTGGTCGCATATTTGGGCTTACTTCTACCCCTATATTCAGCAACACTAATGAACGTATCGGAACCGTAGTTGAATGGGAAGATAGAACAGATAGATTGGCAAAAGAAAAAGCTGCAACGATTTTAGCCGATGAAAATGCAAGTATCAAACTAGCATTGGATGTATGCGCAACCAACGTAATGATGACCGATACTGGACTCAATATTAACTATACCAATGCAGCGGTCCAAAACATGATGCGTATTGCTGAAAGCGATATGAAATCAGATATTCCAAGTTTCAATGCAAACAATCTTATGGGTATGAGCCTCGATATTTTCCACAAAGACCCTGTGCAACAACGCAATATACTTAAAGACCTTCGAAACACTTACAAAACTGACATTAAAATAGGTTCACGCACTTTCGACCTAATCGCCACCCCAACTTTCGACACACAAAATGAACGCTTAGGCACAGTTATTGAGTGGAGCGACCGTACAGCGCAAGTAAATATAGAAGATGAAATGAATTCACTCATCAGCGCCGCCAACAATGGCGACTTAAGCCAGCGCTTAGAAACCGATAGCAAAACCGGTTTTTTCAAAGGCTTAAGTGAAGGTTTGAATATACTAATGACTAGCACCGAAGTGTTTATTAGCGATGTGGGTGATATATTTGAAGGCATGTCGAACGGCGATTTAACTAAGACGATTGTGAGTGAGTATCGCGGTGAGTTTAACCGCATTAAAATAAATGCAAACAACAGCGTCACTAAACTTTCTGAAGTTTTGACCAAGATACAATCTTCTTCACGAACCGTTGAAACCTCAGCGACAGAAGTGGCTCAGGGTTCGGATGACTTAAGTCGACGTACAGAGTCACAAGCAAGCTCTTTAGAAGAAACTGCGTCAAGCATGGAAGAAATTACCGCCACCGTTAAACAAACTTCTGAAAGTGCAATGAAATCTAACACGCTCGCTAATGACGCTAAAAACAAAGCCGTACAAGGGGGTAAAGTTGTACAAGGCGCCGTTGTTGCGATGTCTGAAATACTTGATTCGAGTAATAAAATTAATGACATTATTAGTGTCATCGATGAAATCGCTTTCCAAACCAACTTACTCGCACTTAACGCAGCGGTTGAAGCCGCAAGAGCAGGCGAACAAGGCCGAGGTTTTGCGGTTGTGGCCGGTGAAGTACGTACCTTGTCACAGCGCTCTGCCGCTGCGGCGAAAGAAATAAAAGATTTGATTCGCGACAGTGTTAACAAGGTTGAATCTGGCTCTGCTTTAGTAAACCAATCGGGGCAAATGCTAACTGAAATTGTTCAGGCAGTTGATAATGTAGCTTCCATGATCAACGACGTAAATACCGCAGCCAATGAACAAAATAGTGGTATCAGTCAAATCAACCAAGCCATTACGCAAATGGATGAAATGACACAGCAAAATGCAGCTTTAGTAGAAGAGTCCTCTGCAGCGAGCCGTGCAATGTCAGAAGAGTCTAAAAATATGAATAATATGATCAGTTTCTTTAATATGAGACAAGGTGGTGGCGCTAGTGCCTCCTCTTTCTCTAGCAAGCAAGAACCGGTCATTAAGTACAAATCATCACCAGCCTCCGTTCCAACGCCCTCAGCCAAGCATAAAAGCAGTAAAAGTGGTAAAGGCAGTAAAGGCAATGACGGTGCGGCATCATTTTCAAACACCGATGAATGGGAAGATTTTTAAACAAACAGCGTTAAGCAAAAGCCCACGCATTGATGTGGGTTTTTTTGTCTAAAATTTACAACTAAAAAACAAACCTCTAAACTTAAGAGACATACCGCATTCGCTATTATAAGGAAGACGCCATTATGCGTGTTTTTTTTGCTTTGCCACTAGATGTAACACTAAAACTGCAGATTGACCAATGGCGAACGCATAACATGCCGCCTTCAAGTCAAGCAGTGCCCTCCGCTAACTTTCACATTACCCTTGCATTTACCGGGCATATTCGTGAAAGCGATATAGAGATTTTATGTACCAGAGCAGATGAACTCATTAAATCAAAAGCGTTTAAAGCAGATAGTTTAAAATTGACCGATACCGGCTTTTGGGCAAAGCCCGGGATTTTATGGATTGGGCCAGAAACCTGGCCTGATAACTTAACAACACTTGCGCATAAGCTACAAAATGTTGGTAGAAATTTTGGCGCTCAAAAAGATAAAAAGGCTTATCGGCCGCATCTGACACTGAGTAAAAAAATTCAGCAACCAAGCTATCCAACCGTAAAACCCGCGTTCAATTTAGACTACGATCAAGTCACTTTATACCATTCAATCTCAATGAAGAGTGGCGTACGATATATGGAAATAGAGAGTTGGCCTTTAGCTTAAGTACTAATTTATATACGATAAGATGAATAGCACTTACTTAAGTGCATTAGTACTATCGTAATAGGCTGTGGATGAACGAAGTGAGTCCCAGCGCTCAACATTATTTAAAAGTAGTTAATATCTTCTCTGTGTAGCGTAGCGCCTCGGTTTTTCTCGGTGGTAAATTTCTTTTGACTTTGTGTTTAAGTTCTTTTTTACACTTAGGATAGTAAAGCTGACCAGATAGACTAAAGATAAAACCTTAACGATAAGTGCATTCTACCACCGAGAAGTGCCGAGGCGCTGCGC
>JBLHVH010000244.1:0-5100 GCA_047628385.1 Oleiphilaceae bacterium | reverse complement strand
TTGGCGCTACGTTCGGCTTTGGTTTAACTTTTTAACTATTGATGAAAATTTATCTGGTAGGCGGCGCAGTCCGAGATCAACTTCTCGGGCTAAAAGTTAAAGACAAAGATTGGGTTGTTGTCGGCGCAACACCAACAGAAATGCTTCAATTAAACTATGCTCAAGTTGGCGCAGATTTCCCTGTATTTCTTCATCCTATTACAAAAGAAGAGTACGCCTTAGCACGAACCGAACGCAAAAAGGGACACGGCTATCAGGGCTTTGAGTGTCACACATCATCTGAAGTAAGCCTAGAAGACGACCTACTTCGTCGCGACCTCACCATTAATGCCATGGCAACAGGTCCTGAAAATAAAATAATTGACCCCTATAACGGGCAAGCAGATATCAAGTCAAAAACCCTCAGACATGTATCACAAGCATTTACAGAAGATCCTCTCAGAATTTTACGCGTTGCTAGATTTGCCGCTAGATTTGAACCACTAGGTTTTCATATTGCCAGCGAAACACTGCGACTCATGCAAACCATGGAAGAAAGCGGCGAGACTAAACATTTAGTCGCAGAAAGGGTCTGGCAAGAAACAGAACGAGCCTTAAGAGAGGATTCTGCCTGGATTTATTTCGAGACATTGCAAAAGGTTGGTAGCTTACTTACTCTATTTCCAGAAATTGATGCACTATTCGGCATCCCTCAGCCACCTAAATATCACCCCGAAATTGATTGCGGTATTCACTCACTAATGTCATTAAAAGCAGCCTGCAGACTCAGCAAGGATTCTGACGTGCGTTTTGCCAGCCTAATACATGATCTCGGTAAAGCCTTAAGCCCCAAAGACAACCTTCCTCATCATTACGGTCATGAGAAAAAAGGCCTTAAGCCAATCAAAAAATTATGTCGGCGCTTAAAAGCACCCCACAACTATAGTGAACTTGCCCAGCTCGTCAGTGAGTTTCATACGCACATACATAAAGTAACAGAGTTAAAAAGTTCAACAATTCTAAAAGTTTTAAAGCAGTGCGATGCATTTAGACGGCCTGATCGCTTTAAAAAGGTATTACTCTGTTGCGAAGCCGATGCAAGAGGTCGAACAGGCTTTGAAGAGACCGACTACCCTCAAGCAAACTTATTCCTGCAAGCGCTCAAACACGCTCAGTTAGTTAGTGCTAAATCACTTATCGAACAAGGCATAATCCTCCCAGATACCCCCGGCAAAGAAATTGGCAACCAAATAGACCTTGAAAGAAACCTACGTATAAAGAGTTTTTTCAACCACTTACCTTAGCATGACAACTTTAGCTTAGAAATATAATGTCTAGTTATTCACCAGCGCCTATAAAATCATGCTGACGCCATGCCTCATAACTAATAATCGCTACAGCATTTGAAAGGTTCAAACTACGATTTCCATGCTTCATTGGAATTTTAACGCGATTAGCCTCAGCAATATCTGCCATCACTTCCGGCGATAAACCATGGGTTTCAGCCCCAAACAGCAAGATATCATCAAGCTGGTACTTCATTGCAGCATGACTACCACGCCCCTTCGTAGTACACGCAATCATTCTCCTCGCTTGAAACTTCTCTTTAAAAGACCAGTAATCAGTATGTACCGTTACGTGGGCCATATCGCCATAATCAAGGCCTGCCCGGCGAAGCTTCTTCTCATCTAGGTCAAAGCCCATCGGCTCAATTAAGTGCAAACGAAAACCGTTGTTAGCCACCAATCTTATGATGTTCCCAGTATTTGGGGCGATTTGAGGCTCAAATAATGCAATATCTAACATTTCATACCTATTACTATCAATACAGGGGTCGGAATCAGCAACTCTAAGTGGTCATACCATACTGAGATTTTCTGAGCTCATATAAAAAAACAGCGCCAAAGGCGCTGTTTTTTTAATTTTAAAACTATTTACTCAATGTTCTGTTGATTCACCGGCTTGCTCTGCGGCTTCTTTTTGCTTTTGCATCACTGCTTGAGCAAAAATAGCGTCAAAATTAACGGGCGCCAACATCATTGCAGGGAAACTACCCTTAACAACCGTTGTATCAATCGTTTCACGTAAATATGGAAATAGTAGGTTAGGGCAAAATGCATTCAATGCCTGTGCTAATTGCGTACCTTCAATACCTTGTACTGCAAAAATACCTGCTTGCTGCACCTCGACAATATAAGCAGTCATGCTTTCTACAGAAACGGTCAACGTTACTGAAATAACCACTTCATAAAGGTTTTCAGCTATTTTTTTGTGCTTAGTAGATAAATCCATCTTTACTTCAGGCTTCCACTGCTTCTGAAATACTTGTGGTGAGTTTGGTGACTCAAAAGAAAGATCTTTTACATAAATTCGCTGTAACGCGAAGCCTGCTTGGCCTTGTTCTTGATTTGCTTGCGTGCTTTTTGAAGATGCTTCGTTATCGGCCATTATCGATCCTATAGATGTGTTTGTTATTAATTAAAAAGAAATATTAGGCGCTGACATTAAAAATTGCGAGGACTTAGCGCTCTTTTTTTAAATCCGAGCGCATAAAATTAACCTACATCAACATTAAACAGCTAAAAGTGGCTCTAACTTATTTGCCCGGTCTAAAGCTAATAGCTCATCACAACCGCCAATATGCTGACCACCAATCCATATCTGAGGCACTGTATGTTGCCCACTTTCAGCCATCATTTTTCGACGGACCTCAGGCTGCTGATCTACTAAAATCTCATTGATGGTAAGTTTCTTTTTTGTGAATAAAGCTTTTGCTCTGACACAAAAAGGACAAAAACGAGAGGAATACATTACTATTTCAGGCTGACTCATATCATTAAACTCACTTTTTAATTAGCGGCATATTACTATTCTTCCATTCTGAAATACCGCCCGACATGCGACAAACGTTTTCAAAACCTTCAGCCTGAAGCGTCTTGCCTGCCATTCCGGAGTGCTGTCCCATTTTATCGACCAATACGATTTGTTTTTCTTTGTATTGTTCAAGTTCAGAACTACGCTCTTTCAAGCTTGCAAATGGAATATGAAGCGAACCTGCAATACGTCCTTCGCTGTAGTCTTTTTTGTCTCTCACATCCACAATAACGGCTTCTTCTCGATTTAACATAAGCGTTGTTTCTTGCGGGCTAATCGAGCGACCTGAGCGCGACTTTTCTGAAAACCATAAAGCGACTAGCAGCGCAATAAATATACCTGATAGCTCGATGTGATTTGTTACAAACTCAATTAATTGATCCATTCTTCTATATGCTCAAAATTTTAAATGCTGCGCATTATACACAAGGCACCCCCCGCTTAATAGCAATGAAATTTGGTGGTCTTCCGCTAAAAACCTAAAGAATTAGTAACGTGAGCTGACTCTCCCTCCATAACAGTCGCCATCACCACAAATTCACGTTAAAATCGTTTTATTATTATTCAATACGGACATCAATCTGAGTATGACGCAAGCTAATCTGACAAAAAAGACAACTGCCTTAATAATTTTAGATGGGTGGGGCTATAGTGAGAAAGTCGAATCAAATGCGATCCTTCAAGCTAAGACTCCTTTTTGGGATCAGCTCTGGCGTGATCGCCCTCACAACCTCATTCAAACATCAGGCATGGCGGTTGGCTTACCCGAAGGACAAATGGGTAATTCAGAAGTTGGCCATATGAACCTAGGGGCGGGTCGAATTGTTTATCAAAATTTCACGCGTATCACAAAAGATATTTCCGACAACACCTTCCAAGAAAACCCTGCGCTAAATAAAGCAATTGATAGTGCCGTCTCTCAAAATAAAGCGGTCCACCTTTTAGGGCTAGTATCACCAGGCGGCGTGCATAGCCATGAAGACCACATCGAAGCGGCCATTTCATTAGCGGCACAAAAAGGTGCCAAAGAAATCTACGTACATGCCTTTTTAGATGGTCGAGACACGCCACCAAGAAGCGCAGAACCTTCCTTATCAAAAATAGACAAACAACTTAAAACATTAGGGCTTGGTCGTATTGCGACGTTAATTGGTCGATACTATGCGATGGATAGAGACAACCGCTGGGACCGTGTCCAAATGGCCTATGACCTACTAACGTCAGGTAAAGCTGAACACCATGCTAATACTGCAATTGAAGGCTTAAGCATGGCCTATGAACGAGACGAAAATGATGAGTTTGTTACCGCAACAACACTCGGTACTTCAGAGCAGTCAAGCGCCTTTATTAATGATGGTGACGCGGTTATATTCATGAATTTTAGGGCCGACCGTGCACGCGAACTTACTCGCTGCTTTGTTGATAGTGACTTCACTGAATTTACACAAGAAAAAAAGCCAGCCTTAGCTGATTTCGTTATGTTGACCGAATACTCAGCAGACATCGACGCTAGTTGCGCTTACCGCCCCTTTTCACTCCCAAACTGCTTGGGTGAGTACATGGAACATCTTGGAAAAACACAACTACGCATCGCTGAAACAGAAAAATATGCACATGTTACTTTCTTTTTTAGTGGCGGGCGCGAAGCACTATTTGAAGGTGAAACGCGCGAACTCATACCCTCTCCAGATGTAGCAACTTATGATCTTAAGCCCGAAATGAGCGCTTTTGAAGTGACTGAAAAATTGGTATCGGCTATCAAAAGCCAGCAATATGACTTAGTTGTTTGTAATTTTGCGAACGGCGACATGGTGGGTCATACAGGCAAGCTCGATGCTGCAATAAAAGCTGCCGAGTGCCTAGATAAATGCCTAGAACATGTTAACCAAGCGATCAATGAAGTAAACGGGCACTGCCTTGTGACAGCAGATCATGGTAATGCTGAACAGATGCAAAATAATGAAACAGGTCAAGCTCACACATCACATACAACATTACCCGTACCTCTTGTTTACATTGGTGATATACCCCTCACCTTAAAAGACGATGGAAAACTGAGTGATATTGCGCCTTCGCTGCTAGACTTAATGGAACTCCCCATCCCAGCGGAAATGACGGGTAGTTCGCTTATAATACGAACGTAGTCTCGCGACGACTCCCTAACTCACACACTTAATAAAAAAGAAAATCGTCAATGCCAATTAACATCCCAACTCATGTCATTTTCTTTTTTATTATAATTTTAGG
>JBLHVH010000243.1:0-5122 GCA_047628385.1 Oleiphilaceae bacterium | reverse complement strand
AGCCCTTATCTTGTAGGTTTGCTTGTTATGCTTGGCTTACTAGGTACCTTTGCGGGAATGGTTGATACGTTGCAAGGCGCTGTTATTGCTTTAGAGGGAACAACTGAATTACAAGCAGTTAGGGCAGGCTTAGCAGCGCCGATTAAGGGACTTGGTTTAGCTTTTGGTACTTCTGTAGCGGGTGTTGCTGCTTCAGCCATGCTTGGGCTGCTATCGACCTTAAGCCGTCGAGATAGGATGTTGGCAACGCGAGTTTTGGATTCAAACATATCTTCTTCTCTACGAACGTTTTCGCTATCTTTTAATCGCCAAGAAACATATAAGGCGCTACAAAGTCAGGCTCAAGCATTTCCAGAAGTAGTTGACAAAATTGAATTATTAACGCTACAAATTGAGAAGATGGGAGCTGACCTTGGTATAAAACTTGTTACAGATCAAGAAGTTTTCCATGACTCCGTAAAGCAAAGCTATATGCATCTAGCCACTTCTGTCGGCGAGTCACTTAAAGAAAGTATCAGTGAGAGCGGTAGAATAACAAGTGAAGCAGTACTACCCATTTTTAAAGATGCAATTCAGGATATTTCAGTTTGTATTGCTGAAAATGTAAGTCGTACGCATGAAAATCTTACAGAAACGACAAAGACACAACTAGATGCCATTTCTATGCAAGTTTTGACCGCTTCAAATGAAGCTAGCGCTTCTTGGAAAACAGGGATTATACAGCATGAACGTTCTAATCAGGACCTTGTGTCTAAATTGAATGGTGCTTTAGGCTCTTTTAATGATTCATTTCAACTAAAGAGTACTTCACTGCTTGAGTCTTTTGAGAAAAGTAGTCAGTTTTTATTGCTCGCACAAGCAAATGATAACGACAAGCGTTTTATAGTATGGCGTGAGTCGTTAGAAACCAACCAAGATAGAGTAAACAAGCTACTAGAAAAAACAACCATTACATTCTCGGATGAGTTAAAGCAGGTTAATTCACTTCAGAAGATAAACCTAGAAGGTATGGTGAACCAATTAGCATCGGTCTCTTCTTCACTGATGGCTAACTGGGAGACCTCGACAAACGCATCTATTAGTTTGCACGAGCGCTTATCTGAAACGTTACAGTTAGTTGTGTCTGAAGTCGTGGGTGATTCAAAGTCGACTACCAAAGCAATAATGTCAGAAATATCTCAAATGCTAAAAACCTCAGAAGAACTGGTGGCCACAAGAGTGCAAACAGAGTCTGAATGGCTGAACAGCTATGAAATACGTATAAAAGATGTTGTTTCTATGGTTAGTACAGAGCTTAAATTGCTGGTAGAGGCAGAACAAACGCGTGGCATTCAAGCCACTGATCAATTAGTTAAACTTGAAATGACTGTCGCTACTCAATTAGCTGTTTTAGGAAATGCCTTAGAAGCACCGATGACTCGGTTGATTGAAACTGCATCTGAAACCCCTAAAGCTGCAGCCGAAGTTATTAGTCATTTACGGCGTGAAATTTCAAATAATATTGAGCGAGATAACACCTTACTTGAGGAACGAGCACAAATTATTGAGTCATTAGACGCGTTGTTTGTTTCCTTGGAACAAAACTCTATTGGCCAGCGTGACGCAGTTGAAAAGCTTGTAAATTCATCATCAAGCATGTTGAAAGATGTCGGCAGTCATTTTACGCAACATATCGAATCTGAGGTTGATAAGTTAACCATAATATCGGATAACTTTTCAGGTAGTGCGGTTGAAATGGCAAGTTTAGGTGATGCGTTTAGCCATTCTGTACAGCTCTTTAATCAATCTACTGGCTGTTTGATTGAAAACCTATCTCGCATTGAAGAATCACTAAATACTTCTACGAATAAAAGTGATGAGCAAATGGCTTATTACATTGCACAAGCGCGTGAAATTATTGACCACAGCATGTCATCTCAGCAAGTAATCATCGATCAGTTAAGCCAGCTGGATACTAAAAGCAAAAAAAAATCAGCCCATGTTGAGGTGGCATAATGGAAGAGCTTGAAGATAGCTTATCGGGTGAGCCACCCATTTGGGCAATCTTTGGTGACTTAATGTCGGGCCTTGTTGGAGTGTTTGTATTACTCCTAGTATGGGCGTTAGGTTTTCAGCTTGAAATAGCCCAATCTCTAGAAGAGGAAGTGGCAAAGCGCCAAGCTGAAGAGCAACGACGAATGGCTCTGGAGGAAGCGTTGTCAGACCCTTTAGCGACAGGCAGAATTACATTACAGGATGGGCGAATTGGGATTAGTGGCAGTGTTCTCTTTGCTTCTAATTCGGACCAGCTGCAGCCACTGGGTCGTGAGTTACTTAAAACATTAGTTAGGCCACTTACCGTTTATCTTAATGATCGTGAGCAGTTGCTTATGGTCAGTGGTTTTACGGATGATCTACCGATTCAGAAAGGGAACAATCAGTACCTAGATAATTGGGAGCTTTCTGCTCAGAGAGCCTTAACTGTCACTCGCACTCTGATTGAAGAGGGCATGCCAAATTCGATGGTTTTTGCTGCCGCGTTTGGATCTCAAAATCCAACTGTGTCGAATGAAAGCCCTGAAGGCAGGTCAAAAAATCGCCGAGTAGAAATGGCCCCCGTCCCCCTTGCCGCTAGAACTTTGGAACCGGTTAGTAATGACTGATGCAAGCAATGATGACTGTGGTGTTGAAATAGCTTTGATGCTAGATCGGGGTGATAATTTTTTCGATGAATCACGCTTTCAGCTTATCCTATCTATTTATGATAGAGCGATGAAACAAAGAAGTACTGTAGCCATAATTTTGATAGAAAAAATACATAAATTGATAGCAAGTTATAAAACTGACTTGATGATAGCTGCTGAAAAAACGAACGTGCTCAGTCGTCGGATTAATATGAGCTTTCCAGAATCAAGCACTGACGTGGATCAGTTAGAACAACATTATAACGTCAGTATGTTAACAAAACTTGAAGATCGACTGATTCGCAGTAGTGGAGAGAGTACTTTAAGCACACTCACAAACCTGTTGATCGAAGAAGCTGAGTGTGATGAAAACCAGGGTTCGGTTTCTTTTCTAGAATTACTTCAAAGCCAAGAAGATGATGTGTTTAAAACCTACACGGGTAATAAAGCTAATGTTGGTTTGCAAAGAAGGGAGCTCAAAGCGACGCGCTTATTTAGGAAGTCTCAAGAAACACTTAATTCAGAAAAATTAGTAAAACAAGCGATCAAAGAAGGCCCGGATAACCCAGGGCCTATAAACCCTCATATGCTCGCCATTCGTTCCTTATCGACAATGCAATCCCTTTCACCAGCATATCTTAAACGTTTTTTATCCTATATTGATACGGTATTTTGGCTTGACCAAGTTAGCGAAGAGCTTAAACTGAAAACAAAAAATAAGCGTGTAGCAAAATTGCATGAAAAGTCTTAGGTCTATTCAATTTAAGATCTTAGGTCTATTCAATTTCAATTGTTTCTGAGATGATTTTTTCAAACTCCGCATCATTGAATGAGTAAAGGTTAATTTTGTTTTTATACTGATGTGCAATGCTGAGTTTGTTGTGACGTTTAGTTCTTTGCTTTAATTTTATAATATTTGTTAATAGTGATTGAAAAGAGTCAAAATATTCATCAGTTATCGTCATTGCGCCAGCAGTTACGGTTACAAAATCGAAAAAATGTTCATCGCCAAAATGATCAGTGCTTTGTATTCCGCCAAGTTTCTGGTCTTCTTTTGTGTAAAAACTGATTACTTTATGATTGAACTCTGTCATTAATGCGCTTAGAACACCTTTCCAGTTGCCATTTTTAATGATGGCTACAAAATCATCACCGCCAATGTGGCTAGCAAAGTCTGATTCACCATCAATATGTTTTCGTAATAAATCTGAAAAGATAATCAGCAGTTCATCACCTTTAGCATGGCTGTAATGATTATTAAAGGTTTTGAAATTTGTAAGGTCTAAAAGAATTATGGTGAAGTCACTATTTTTATTTAATAGTTCATTCACACAGTCGCCTAAAGGAATATTTCCTGGAAGCATGGTGAGTAAATTTTTATGACTGTTGGGTTCAGTATGTATCTGAGTAATTCTTCTCAGTAAATCCATCACGGTGCCAATTCCCAAAAACTTGTTTTGACTCGTGATGACAAAATCGTGTTCAGCATGAATTCGCGCCTTAGCGGTTACTAGTCGGCTAACCTGTTCTAGGCGTAAGTGAGCGTCGATATTCAGAAATTGGCTATCCATCTCACTCGAGATAGGCTTGTTGATTAAAACATCTCTTCGCTGCCGAGTAGTGAGTTTGGCTAAAAATGAAGCGCGATGCACCATGCCTATAATTCTGTCATTTTCAGTAACGGCTAATGAACTTACGAAAACCTTGTCTTCAAAAATCTTTAAAACATCTTTAATTAAATCTTCTGAATCCACTTTCTCTTTCGATACAACTAGGTCACAGGCTAAATTGATTTTTTGTGTAGACTGCTGGCCACTCGTTTTAGATTTAAAAGGTGTTAAATTTGGGCATAAAGGAGAAAGCTCAGGTCTTTGTATTAAATAGCCTTGTACTATTGGAATTCCAAGAGCCTTAAGTGTTTCAAGTTCAGCCTCTGTCTCAACGCCTTCGGCTATGACAATTGAGTTAACAGAATGGGCAATGGCTATGATTGCTCGCACAACGTCTTGTTTTGCTGTACTTCCGTTTATATTTTGAATGAAACTACGGTCAATTTTTACGTAATCAGGTTTTAGTTCGGACCATAGCGATTGTGATGCACCAGTAGAACCTAAATTATCGATCGCTATTTCAAAACCTTGTTCTTGAAAAAAGTGAGCAGCAATAAGCAGCTCTTTTATATTTTTACTTGCGTTGGATTCATCAATTTCTAGGACGATTCTCGACGGAGGTACTTCGTTTTTTGAAATGAGTGCGCCGACTTGTTCCTTTAATTTTCCACTACTGGCAATTAGCATTTCATTGGTAAGGTTAACAAAAAGTTTGTTTTCTAGCTGTAATTGCTCAAAACATAAAGCAGCATTATGCAGACATAGAAGGTCAAAGGGTTTTAGTACACCAGCCTGTGCTGCTGAGTCGAATAATGACGGTGCATCTTCGCAAGGCCCTGTTGAAGGTCC
>JBLHVH010000242.1:0-5161 GCA_047628385.1 Oleiphilaceae bacterium | reverse complement strand
ACTGAGCATGTAAATAACCTTGATCACGCATTAAGTCGCCGGTATTAAACCAGGCATCACCGAGCTTAAAAACATCTCTCAATATTGATTTTTCTGTTTTTTCAGGGTCGGTATAACCATCAAAAGGGCTTTTATCTGTGATCTCGCCAAGTAACAGGCCGGATTGACCTTTTTTTACTTTTTGTAGAAATCCATTTTTTTGACGAGTAACGTCATCGAGATCGAGGTCATATTCAACAATGGCATAAGGGATAGTGGTAAATCCAACCGTACAATCATGGTTAAATAGATTCAAAAAGCCAATATTACCTTCGCTGGAGCCGTAAAACTCCATCACTCTAGGTATATTAAAACGCGATTTAAATTCTCGCCATAAGTTAGGCCGTAGGCCATTACCAAACATCATGCGAACCTGATGGTTTTGGTCATTAACACTTGGCGCTTGCGCCAATAGATATCGACATAGCTCGCCAACATAACAAAAGGCCGTTACGCCTGTTCGTCGTATTTCTGGCCAAAACTTACTTGCGGAAAACTGACGCGCCATCACTAAGCCTGCAGCACCTGCCAGCACACTCCCCCAACCTATAATTAAAGCTGTGCCGTGATAAAAGGGTAAAGTAACAAAAGCTCTATCACTGGGTTTTAATTGAATACTTGCTAAACCAACACCACCATAAGCTTTCATAAAACGACCGTGCGTCAATATGGCGGCTTTAGGCAAACCTGTTGTTCCTGAGGTATAAAAATAACAAAAAGGTTCCGCGGCGCGTTGGTCTTTACTCGATATCGGGTTTTGGGAATAAGCTGAACGCGCTTTTTCTGCAAAATCTATCCAACCCGCTGGGGCCGATGTTTTGTCAGACAACGTATCGCAATCTGACAAATATAGCTTAGCATTCTTACCTTTAGGCAATACCTCTTCGACATCCCTTGCCGCTGAAAACAATTCTTCGCCGACAATAATACAAGTAGGTTTCACCAACTCGATACTATGCTTTAGCACACCACCGCGCTGAGAGGTATTGAGTAATGCACTCACACCACCAATTTTAGAAATCGCAGCAATGCAAGCTAATAGCTCAGGCCGATTTTCAATAAATACCGCAATGACATCGCCCTTTTTTGCTCCCATTTTCGCAAGACTATCGGCAAAACGATTGACCCAAGCATTAAACTCTTTGTAGCTTAGTTCTCGGTCTTCAAATATCAGTGCAACACCGTTTGGATTCCGCTTCGTGGCTTTTTCAAGACACACGGCTAACCCTACGGGCTTATCGCTATTTTTTCGACTAGCGATATACATGCCTTTGGCACGATCAGGAATACCCGTTAGAAAAACAGGTAACTTAGAGACAAACTGACGAAACGATATTATATCTGTATTTGAAATATCAGGATTTGGCATGCATATTCTCTTGTTTTTATATTTAATAAAGCGCTTATCACAAACCTAAAAGTAGACGACAACTCTTCGTATAACCATCACAAACAATCCTCTTTTATACTTAACAAGTCAATCGTGTATTAATCACACACTTCATCTAAGCGCCGTTTAATTGAACTTTCGATTTTCCCTTTAAATGGCCTAAGCATAAAACCTAACTCCATTTTGAGCTCTACACTGTCAGTAAGTACCGTCATATGGCCCTTTGCACCGGCACCTTTAAATTTAACAGTCTCATCTTCCCAATGATATTTTACGCCAAATTCTTGCGCTAAATTGACAACAAGCTCTTCGGCTAAAGCTCTGGCTTTTTCAATGGTTAGGCTATGGGTACGGTTAACTCTAATTTCAGACATAATGCTTTCTCATTTTATTCAACAACTCACACATATTAACGCGAAACGGGCCCATACAACAAAACTACTCACTTTGAGTCAATTTTTAGCTTTAAGAATAAATTTTTAAAGCATCACGGCATAGTTTTCCTCGCCTACCAAGGTTAGAATAGCGTCTATAATGAATCTGTAGAGACTACTTCATGACAAGCGAACCTACCACCAATACAACGCAAGCAACCCAAGATACCGACACCGTTACACATTTTGGTTTTCAAGACGTAAAAGCGCAAGACAAAGCGAACAAAGTCGCGGATGTTTTTCACTCGGTTGCCAGCAAATATGATGTGATGAATGATTTAATGTCGCTGGGTATTCATCGACTCTGGAAACGTTTAACTATAGAGTCTAGTGGTGTTCGCCCAGGTTACAAAGTTTTAGACATCGCCGGTGGTACCGGTGACCTCACCATGCAGTTTTCAAAACGTGTGGGTGATCAAGGTCAAGTAGTATTGGCCGACATTAATTCGTCTATGCTAAACGTGGGACGCGACCGACTATTAGACCGTGGCTACGGTAGTAATATCGAGTTTGTTCAAGCCAATGCTGAAGCGCTGCCCTTTCCAGATAACTACTTCAACTGTGTGAGTATTGCTTTCGGCCTACGAAACGTAACCGATAAAGATAAAGCGCTCGCGTCAATGGCGAGGGTATTAAAGCCCGGTGGTCGCCTTTTGGTTTTAGAATTTTCAAAACCCGCAAACCCAATGTTAAGTACCATTTATGATAAGTACTCCTTCACTGCATTACCGTTTATGGGCAAACTCATCACCAATGACAGTACCAGCTACCAATATTTGGCAGAGTCGATTCGTATGCACCCAGACCAAGAAACACTCAAAGGAATGATGGAAAATGCAGGCTTTGTGAACTGCCGTTACCATAATATGTCTGGTGGCATTGTCGCATTACACACTGGAATAAAACCTTAAATGAGTTTTATTGACCCGACTCTTATTCAAAAGGCAGCTCCTACCATTGAAAAGGCGATTAATCTAGCACTCTCAATGGACCCTGCTGCACAAAAAAAACTGAATCTTTTGCAAGGATGTATATTTGAAGTTGCTATCACGGCACCAAAACAAGTTTTATTTTTTGGTTCAATAGATGGCAAAGTAGTCATTCTCCCTCCTCAAGATATATCATCCGTTTGCTTAAGTGGTCGCGCATTCTCTCTCATTAAACTTGCGAGCACCAAAGACAAAACTGCGTTATTTAGGAATAAAGAAGTCACTTTGAGTGGCGATGCTGTTCGAGCACAACAAATTCAGGGCTTTATGGCTTCAGTCAATATTGATTGGGAAGGTATTTTAGCTTCATTTATTGGCGATGCACCCGCCCACATTTTTGGTTCGTCTTTACGCCAAAGTTTGTCTTTTGGAAAAAAATTAAGCCAATCTTTTATCAGTGACTTAGAAGAATTTATAAAATATGAAGTACGTCTAATTCCAAGCAAAGCACTGGCTAAAGCTCAATTTGAAACCATTGATCAGTTACGTCTCGCAACTGACCGTTTAGAGGCCCGTTTGAAACAAGCCCTTAAAACAACTGACGATTCATAAGAAATTTAACGCATCCTATTAACTCATACCTTGACGGATTGGAAAATAACACGTGTCAAAACTTTTTTTAATTACCAAACTTAGACGCATTTTTGTTATTTTATGGGTGGTCAGCCGATATCGTTTAGATGAATTTATCCCGCTTGCCCATCTTCCACTCCCTGCTCGAATATTGTTTTTCTTAGCGCCTTGGCATTTTTTCCCAAAACCAAAACTCTCTCGTGGTGAACGGATTCGCTTAGCCCTAGAAACACTGGGGCCTATTTTTATTAAGTTTGGACAAATACTCTCGACCCGAAGAGACCTACTTCCTGACGATATTGCTGACGCGCTCAAAGAACTTCAAGATAATGTCGCGCCATTCCCGGGCATTCAAGCAAAACAAATTATTGAACAGGCGCTCAAACAAAGTACCGATCAACTATTCTCAGAGTTCAGTATTGAGCCTCTTGCTTCTGCATCCATTGCGCAAGTTCATAGCGCCCGACTAAAGAACGGTAAAGCAGTCGTCGTTAAAGTCATTCGTCCCAATATAGAAAATACGATTAGCCAAGATATCGCCTTAATGCTAGTGCTTGCGACACTGCTTGAGAACTACTGGGATGACGGTAAACGTCTACACCCAGTTGACATTGTAAAGGACTATCAAAAGACCATTTACGATGAGCTAGACCTGCAGCGTGAAGCGGCTAATGCCTCTCAACTACGCCGTAACTTTTCAAACTCTGAACTCATCTATATTCCGGAAATATTTTGGGAGTACACCAATCACGACGTACTGGTAATGGAACGAATTTACGGTATGCCTGTGGCTGACGTTGAACAGCTAAAAGCGTCAGGTGTAGATCTGAAAAAATTAGCAGAACGCGGGGTTGAAATATTTTTCACTCAAGTATTCAGGGATAGCTTCTTTCATGCTGACATGCACCCTGGTAATATTTTTGTTTCTGCGGAACACACGCATAACCCTCAATATATCGCCATAGATTTTGGTATTGTGGGTACGCTTACCCAAGAAGATCAAAATTACCTCGCGCGTAATCTACTGGCATTTTTCAACAGAGACTACCGTCTTGTTGCTGAACTACACGTTTCATCAGGCTGGGTACCCGAAGATACTCGCGTTGATGAATTTGAATCAGCCATTCGTACCGTATGTGAACCAATTTTTGAGCGGCCGCTTAAAGATATTTCTTTTGGTCAGTTTTTGCTTCGATTATTTCAGACTGCTCGCCGCTTTAACATGGAAGTTCAACCCCAATTAGTCTTACTCCAAAAAACCTTGTTGAATATAGAAGGACTTGGACGACAGCTCTACCCTGACCTAGACTTATGGAATACCGCACAACCTTATTTAGAAAATTGGATGAAGCAGCGTATGGCGCCTCCCAGTGTTTGGAAGAATGTAAAACAGCATTTACCGGAATGGTTAGAGCAGTCGCCCGAAATACCTAAACTTTTATTTGATGCCATGAACCAAATCAAGCACCTTGATAACTTTGGTAAACAAAGAGAGCAAAACACCCTAGCGCTTCATAATGAGCTGAAACAAAAACGAAGCCAATCTAAAGATTGGTTGATTGGTTTTGCGTTTATTATTGCTGGTTTTGTGGTCGCAACACCACGTGCGCTCGATTGGCTAAATACCATTTCATGGCAAAGTGCTGTACCCTTTTTACTTGGCTGCTATTTTTTAGTTCGCCGAAAATAAAACTCAGTCATAATGAAAGATAACTGAACTGATAACTGAACTGATA
>JBLHVH010000241.1:0-5170 GCA_047628385.1 Oleiphilaceae bacterium | reverse complement strand
GTATCTAAAATACTTTTCGCCGCATTTATTTTGGCAAAGTGTTTGCCGCAGCCACCTTTATCGGGGTGATGCTTTTGTGCCAGTAATCTGTATTGCTTTTTAATGCTTGCGTAGTTTGAATCTACTGGTAGTTCCAAGGTATTAAGGGCTTGTTGTTTATCGCCTTGCGCGAGGTATTTTTTCCAGAATGAATTTAGTAATTCATTGACTTCGCTTTCACTTGTTTCAAAATAATGGCTGATATCTAAATAATACTCTTTAAGTGGGTCATGTGAGGTAAGAAGGGGAGTTGAATCATTTGTTGTCGTATCTGAAAAATAAGGGCGACGTGATATTTTGATAGACTTAATATCAAGGTAGTATTGTTGTTTACTCAGGTAGTCGTTTTGTAGCTGGTAGAGGGCGTGCATGGTAAGAAAATGCGCGCAGAACAAATCTTTACTGTGCTGAAGGTTTAGTTGGTCGAAAGGGCTTATCTTATCTGTTTTTAGCTTACTAAGAATTTCATGCTCGGTACATAGGTTATTCTCATCTAGAAAGGTAGAAATTGTGTGCGTTATCTGATCGATCTCATCCATTGTAATGCTTTCTTTTTCAGGTGTTTGTCTTAGATTATCGTCTTAGTCATTAATTCGCTATAATACTCACCAAATTTTTTGCTGCATTTTATGTTGTAGCTATATTGAAGTGATGTTTTAGAGGTAGTTATGCAGGCTTTTGCTGGCGCTGAGAAGTTAGAATTTAATAAATTACAAAAGAAGTTGCGCGGAGGTGCCGGGCGGGCAATCGCGGACTTTAATATGATTGAAGACGGCGACCGAATCATGGTGTGCCTATCAGGCGGCAAAGATAGCTATACGATGCTGCATGTTTTAATGAGCTTACAAAAACATGCGCCGATTAAATTTGATTTGATTGCGGTGAATCTTGACCAAAAACAACCAGGCTTTCCTGAGCATATTTTGCCTGAGTATCTGGAGCAGTTAGGGATTGAGTATTACATCGTTGATCGTGATACGTATTCAATTGTAAAATCAAAAATACCTGAAGGCAAAACAACCTGTGGTTTATGCTCGCGCTTAAGGCGCGGAACGTTGTATGCGTTTGCCGAAGATATAAATGCGAACAAAATAGCCTTAGGCCACCATAAAGATGACATTATTCAAACAATGTTTCTGAACATGTTTTATGGTTCTCGACTGTCCGCAATGCCGCCAAAGCTATTATCTGATGACAAGCGAAATGTCGTCATACGTCCCTTAGCTTATTGTCGCGAGCGAGATATTGAGGCGTTCTCTGATTTAATGGCATATCCGATTATTCCTTGTAACTTATGTGGTTCACAAGAGAATCTACAGCGTCAGAACATTAAAAAAATGCTGCATGATTGGGAGCTAGAGCATCCATCACGTATTGAGTCAATCTTTGGTTCTTTACAGAATGTTGCGCCGTCGCAATTGGCGGATACCAAGCTTTTTGATTTTGAAACTTTAGACATTGATCGAAGTGGCGAGCGTAAGCCTTATGAGTACGATTTAAATCAAACCGTTTCTTCATCTCGCCCAAAAAGTGAAGATAGCATGGTACAAATTTTAGAGGTTTCGCCTCGTTAGCATCGTTAAATGTATTTAAAAGGTTGGGGTGAGAGGAGCGAACCCCAACAGGTGTTATGCGAAGTGTTGGGGGGGTATTGCGTTTGTCCGAGAGCTATAAACTTCTTTGTATACTAAGTGATCAAGACTAGTGAAACGCTCGTTGAATAGATAATTGTACGACCGGCAGTGAGTAAATACCGACGATAATCATCATTAAACCCGCACAGGAGCGAAACCAGCGTTGTTTGAGGAACTTGCCAAGCTCTTTAGCAAAGTAGCCCGTCGCTAGCATAGCGGGTAGCGTACCAATACCAAAACATAACATAATTAGCATGGCGCCACTGACACTTGCTTCTAAACTCGCCCAAATGAGCGCGGAATATACTAACCCGCACGGCAACCAGCCCCAAACCATACCAATGCAAAGTGCATCTCGAATTGAGTTAACCGGCATAAATCGTTTGCCAAAAGGTTGAATAAAAGGCCAAAGTTTACTACCCAACTTTTCTGTAAACGCAATGCCGTTAAACCATTGTGCAAGATAAAGCCCCATCAGTATTAACATAACACCCGCTAAATATCGCAGCAACGTAAAGGTCGCTAGTTGCTGGCTTACCCAGAAACCGGCGGCACCTACAATTAAACCTGCGAGACAATAACTGAAAATTCTTCCGATATTATAAGCAAGTAATAAAGTGGGAAAGTTGGATGTTTTGGAGGATGATTGTGTATTTAATCCTAGCGCGCTTGATAAACCCCCGCACATACCTAAGCAATGGGTAGACCCTAAAAAGCCTAATAGAAAAGCTGAGAGTAAAATGGCGGGATCGTTGAATATCATTCTTAAGGCTTTGGTGAGTTTTTAGTTGCTTTTGTTTTAGGTTTATTATTTCTGTCTGGAATCATATCAGCATCATCGTCAAAAAGGATGCTATGCGCAGGGCCTTCTAAATCATCATATTGTCCACTTTTAATCGCCCAGCCAAAAATCCAGACAGCAAGCGCTACAAAGGCGATTGAGACAGGGATGAGGATAAAGAGTATTTCCATAAGTTTGTGTCTTAAAGGTTTATGACTTCAGCCGCAGTGAATTAAATACCACGACTAACGAGCTCAGCGACATGCCTAATGCGGCAAAGTAGGGAGGAACCAATCCCATTGCTGCCAAGGGTAACATTAGTAAGTTGTAGCCTATCGCCCATGCCATGTTCTGTTTAATGATTTTACGCGCCCTGTTTGCACTTTGAAAGGCCAAATTTAATACGCTCATGTGGCTATTGAGTAATACGGCGTCAGAATTTAATTTTGTAATATCACTCGCACCACCCATCGCGATAGACAATTTTGCGCCGGATAAGACAGGTAAGTCATTAATACCGTCACCCACCATGGCGACTTCCTTGCCTTCTTGTTGTAATTTGCGTACGTAATTTAGCTTTTGCTCTGGTGATTGGGCGGCTTTAATATGATTAATGCCTAGAAGGTGAGCAATGTGTTGAACTGAGTTCAAGTGGTCGCCACTTAAAATATGTACTTGAAAACCCTGTGCTTGAAAGACTTCTACGCAATCTATGCTTTCTGCTCGAAGTGTATCGCTTAACTCAAATTGCGCTAAAAGTTGATATTGCTGATCGTCTGAAAGCATGCTTAAAAATATATGAACGTCTGATGATGCGTGTATTTTATCTCTCGGTGAAGCATTGTTGAGCGCAAAAGCAATATTACCTAATCGATAGGTTTTACCGTTGAAAGAGCCTTGTAAACCATAACCAAGGGTTGTTTCAACTTGATCCGCTTTTTCATTAAAATAAGATTTAAATGCATTGGCGATTGGGTGTCTTGAGTGGTGCTCTAAGGCAGCGGCTACTATTTTTGCTTTGCTCTCACTTATGCCGTTATAAATAGTCGTGTTGCTTAATTGAAGCTTTCCTTCAGTTAATGTCCCTGTTTTATCAAAAATGATATCCGTAATGCTGTTCATTGCTTCAAGTGTATGTCCTTTTACCATCAATAAACCTTTGCTACGTAAGTATGTATTAACACTTGTCATAGCTGTTGGGGTGGCTAAAGAGAGTGCGCAAGGGCAAGTGACCACGAGTATCGATAGTACGATAGGAAAAACAGCTTCAGGTTCAATAAAATACCAAAACACACCTGCGACTGAGGCTGCAAGTAAAACAAAGGCGACAAAATAACTCGCAACGATGTCTGCGAGTTGAACTGTAAGCGGTTTTTCGTGCTGTGCTTGATCCAACATACGAATAATAGCGGCCACTCGGCTATATTTTGGAGTTGCGGTTGTTGTGATTAAAACTGTATTTTCTACGTTTGCTGTACCACCATTAACGACATGACCAATACTTTTGTGAATGGGTAAAAATTCACCTGTGAGCGCTGACTCATCAAAATGAGATTGGCCTTCAATTATGATGCCGTCAGCGGGAGCAACTTGCCCTTGATGGATAATTAATACATCGCCAATTTCAATTTTATGGGCGGGCTTACTGATCTCTCCTTCAGTTGTTTTTACGCGAGCTGTTGCGGGTAATAATTGATTAAAGTCAGCATCACTATTTAAATGCTTGTGTCGTGTTTGCATTTCAAAGAAGCGGCCAAGCAAGAGGAAGAATGTGAACATGGCAACCGAATCAAAATACACGTCACTTTCGAGATTACTGCTACTAAATAAGGTGATGTAACTACTGGCGGCGTAAGCCGCTAGAATGGCAATAGAGACGGGTAAATCCATTGTTAAATGGCGTGTTTGAATGTCGCGTAGGGCTGCTTTCAAAAAGGGTAATGCAGAAAAAAACACCACAGGCGTACACATGATCAGGCTGACCCAGCGAAATAATGCTATAAATTCTGGGTCTATACTGTCGGCATTACCTAAATAAAGCGGTAATGAGAACATCATATTTTGCATGGTGGCAATGCCAGCAACTGCGATTCGGAAGATCGACGTTCGTTTTTCTAGCTGGGCTTGTCTCTTGGCGAGGTCGTCTTGATAAGGGCTAGCTTTATAACCTAGTTTACGAATTTTAAGTAAGACGGTGCTTAGAGAGCATACGTCATCATTCCATGTCAATATCGCTCTATGACTTGTGTGATTGATCGTTAATCGATCAATTCCTATGATATTATTACTTTCTCGCTCAATTAACCATATGCAGGCCGCACAGGTAATACCGCCAATACTTAAGTGTGTTTCTGATATGCCATTTGTAACTGTGACAAAGTCTTCTTGTAAGGCTTTGTCATCATAAAGATATATTTCATCTTGTTGTGACTGGTTTAAAGGATCTGGCTTTTCGGAGGCATGCGTACGATGCAGATAAAAATTCTCAAGGCCTCCAGATACAATAGTTTCTGCTATGGCTAGGCAGCCATAGCAGCAAAATGCTTGTTGCTGGTTTGAAATCGTGAGAACGGCATTAAAACCAGGAGGGATTATTTCTTCACAGTGATAGCACGAATCAGGCATAGCGCAATTAAGAAGACTTTAAAGTGTGTTGGTTTAGGGGCAAATAAACTTCTTCTCGAATACGCCAGCTCTCATCAAAACCATAAAGATC
>JBLHVH010000240.1:0-5179 GCA_047628385.1 Oleiphilaceae bacterium | reverse complement strand
AATATGTTGTTTATCAACTAGCACTCAATTCGGGCATTGAAATGTCAGAAAGTAGGATCGAAAAATATAACAGCCATCACCACACCTTTCTGACAAAGCGACCTCGCACAGTTATCGCGAAGAATGGTGTTCAATATTGCCGTATCAAATACGGATGACCACCTAAGGAATCATGGATTTATCGATCACGATGATGGATGGGTTTTATCGCCAACTTACGATATTAATCCGGTCACACCTTCAAACGGCCTTCACATAAACATCACCGATGATGATAGCTTAGATTATGAACTTACTATGGATGTCATCGATTTTTTTTAAGTTAAGTGAAACCGAGGCAGAAGCAATAAAGAATGAAGTATTGGCTAATGTTAGCCAATGGGAAACGATTGCTACAGAAATTTGCATTAGTCGGAGCGAGCAGAAGTTAATGGAACCTGCTTTTAACGTTTAAGCACAGGGCTGCTATAATAAAAAATTAAACAAAGAACTGAACCGGCGTCATTTTTGAGTGCTTTGCACCCTACGCTTCGACTTTGTCGAACCAGGACTTTGAAGAGTCCTGCCAAAAGTACAAAATAAATAAAAAATTCGCACATCGGATTTTAAAGTTCAATTTAGCCCTTTAATTACAATCACTTAAAGTAAATTTACAAGGTATTCGATTCCCGCCACACCCTAACAAACTACTCCTTTATCATTTCTAGAACCTGTCGAGAATCAGTTGGATTGAATGAGTCGTGACATTATTATTAGTTGGCTAGAACAACCATTTTGGCTTTAATGTATAAGTGCTTGGAATGGGTTTCGAGCCCTTTGAAGCCTACTCACTATTAATGTTATATGCATGGAAGAAAACGCGCCCTTTAAATTTTGCCCACTATACATACCCGTTCATTATTAATGTACATATCAGTTTAATGAATAGTATGTTTGAGTCGACCTGAGAAGATTTATTGCATTGATTCTATCTTCGGTCAATTATCATCGCCAAGCATACCTCCCAAGGATCTTCTGAAATACTTTTCTTCTGTTTACTTTGTACTTGTTTTGTTGATCATATATCGACCCTAGGTATCGAGAGTTCATATAGTACATTTAGCCTATGGCCAGCAAGTCAACTAGAACGACTCTAATTACAAAACCCACCTATATAAAAAATATTGATTTAGGTATGACGACTGATCTTCTGTGATTTGTAGCTCTGCGCCCAGAGAGTGACGACGATGTCGAGGAGGAATAAAGAGGGCGCAAGCTTTTCATTGTCGATAGGGATATAAGTTCCATATCAACACTAGTTTAATCAAAATGGCTCCGGTCTGTTTGATTGTCGGGATAACTGAATACCGTAAATCTATAACTATGCCTAGACCCTTCGACATTAGCTGGTTCGAAAAAGGTTAACTAGGCTTTTCAGTGTTCGCATCAGCTTTATCGTGAGCTTCAAACTTAGCGCCGAGATAAAACAAAGATAAACCGACAGCAAAAGTTGCCACCCATAACACTCCACTTTCAACAAATAACATCATAAAAAGACCTTTTTTTAAACGTTTAACGGCTTGGTAATGGTGAGCGACTTAACCCTTATACCTAATTTAACTATACAACTTAGCACTTAATTTGAACGTTATTTTTCACGGTAATTATATGTTTTTTTGTTTTGTTTTGTTTTGTTTTTTGGGGAGGACCTACCCCTTTAATAGGGTTTCTGACGAGCTTACCCAGTAACCTTTAGCGCTGGGTAAGCTCACATCTAATTGAGGTAATCAGCCCAAAGTAAATCGCCTAAAAACACTGGCCAGTATCACCTCTATTTCGTAATATCAGGTATCACGATATGTTTGCAGCTATGTGTCGAAACCATTGAACATACTCAATGATTCTGACACATTTGTTGTCAGATCATTATTAGAAGGTTGCTTTTGGTAGGCGCTAGATCAAACCATCATCTACAACTTGTTGAGCATGATCTTTAACGGATTTCTCTACCGGCATAAACTCAAGTGATAACTCTTTTCTAGCGCGGCTATTATTGAACTCAATGGGATAACCTACATTACGTTTTACGAAATCACGTGTGATGCCAAAAACAGGCGCAATGATCCAAATTAAAAACTTAGGCGCTTGCCAAAGTGGCAACTTGCAACGCCCTGGTAGCGATTGTTTGATCCAAGCTGCCATTTCCATTACTGAGGCGGAACTACTCACTAGTACATGCCGCCCATTTGCCTTTTCATTCATCGCGCCTTTTATATGGGCGGTAGCCACATCACGTACATCAACAACGGGGAAGCGTAAATTCGGTGCCCCGGTACGCATAGTGCCATCCATAATTTCAAGAATCGTACTTAGGCTAGTAGAATCAGATGCTTGCGCGAGTGATGGGCCTAATACTAAGCCTGGGTTCATCACGACCAGATCCCAACGATCTTGCGCTTTTGCCATTTTCCAGGCTTCTTTCTCTGCAATTGTTTTGGAGTAGTTATAAGGCTGGTGGTCAATAGAGGAGGATTCATTCCAGTCTGCTTCTGAGAATGTGCCATCTTTTTGCCCTAGTGTTTCAATGTTATCGCTGTAAATCGCAACAACCGAAGACGTAAGTATCACTCGCTTAACACTTTCTGTTTTATTCGCCGAGGTAAGCACATTACGGGTTCCCTTTAAGGCGGGTTCAATCAACTCCTTTTCTGGATCACTCAAACCTCTCACAATGAATGGAGAAGCAGTATGGAACACTAACTCACAACCGTTCATCGGCTGATCGAATTCACCGTCATTAAAAAGGTCGGCATTGAATAGCTCAAGTTTCCCTGGATGTTCAGTTGCGAGTTTATTCAAATGACCCACTTTTTTGGCATTCGTTTTATTTCGTACTGTTGCTCTCACGTTGAAGCCGTCTTCAAGAAGGTATTTCACCAACCAGGACGCAACGTAGCCATTTGCACCCGTGACTAAAACAGGAGAAGTTTTATCAATAATGGTCATCAATTTACCTATTTAAATAATTAAGTGTTGTATAAAAGTGTAGTAATGAGTGCCTGAAACAAAATAGAAAAAGCGCCCTGATTGTACGCCATTTATTAAAGGGCTTGAAGATTAAAACTAAAAAGCAAATAAGAATTACCTGAGTCCTGAGAAATAACGTCATAAGGATCGTCACCATCTCCACCTGCTACAGCCACTTTTATTTGCAGGCGAGCAACACAGCCCTGACGCCAATAATTTTCGAGCATTTCTTAACTCCTACCTCGACCACTGGGGCAGACTTCTAATGAAGCAAGCAGAAGTTAATGGACTCTGTTTTTAACGTTTAAGCACAGAGCTGATAAAAGAACAAAAAAGGGAACGGAACTGGCGGCTATTAAAACGTTTTTACACCCTACGCTTCGACTTTGTCGAACCAGTACTTTGATTACTAAGCCAAGCAACCAAAGTACACGTCGCTGATAGTATTATGCTTGTAATATTGCAGCTAAAGCTGGAATACGTTTTGCTATAGTCACAGCTATATCGCCAAGCTTTATAATCTGCGCCTTCAGTGCGGCTTGCTCTAGGTTCACTCTAGACGCCTCTTTAACGACAGTAATTAACTCATCATATTTTTGTAGATCTGTAATTCCTGGGGAAATTGCATCAACTTCTTCTTTTGATAGACCAGAAAGTGCATTCAGTTCACCTTTATATATTCCTGTAAATGCCTTGCGCCCATTTGCGAGAGTTATATCAAGGTCTGCTTCAAAACCGTCTAAATCAAATTCAAATTCGCCAGTCATTATTTATTCTCCTTTTTTGTTAAGGTGCTTTTCAGCTCTTCAATAGTGCTTTTCAATGAGACTGCTGTCGATTCGACCGCTTTTAATTTGTTGCCCACTTTTTCAGCGTTATCAACTAGTCTAGTTATTTTTAACGAAGCACTAGCAACCCTTTCACCAATTTCTTTTCTAAGGTCCCTTTCAACTCCGAATTCAGATAATAAATCAGACTGAACTTCATGAACGTTAACAATGGAAGAAAGGTGGCCAGTAACGATTGAATTAGCATAATGTATCTGCTGATAAGCCCGATTTATAGACCCTAAAGCCTCCACTTCTTGCTCAATTATTGGGTTTAGTAGGTCTGATCGCATAGCCTCTACGTCATTACGTACTCGTTTAATAAGTGAGCCCATTCCTTTTAGAACAGCGCTTTGTAATTTCTCGGATGACCCAGGCTGAGAGGCAGCATTTATAGCAAGTAATAGTGATTTATTCCGCTCACTTGAATCTTTACTATCAGCGAGTTGTTGTTGCCTTTCCATCGCATTGTTTATTTGATAAGGAGCATAAGTCCCATCAACGAAACGATTTACATCTTGCTTCATTCTTTCGAATAATAAAGTTGCTAGCTGAGCATGTGCTTTATGCATAACCGCTAAATCTCGCCCCACTGTTGCAGATAACTCAACAGACTCCTTTGGAACCTGCGCACAGCCATACATTAAAAATATAGATAACACTATTGGTATTATTTTAAAAATCATCCCTCTCTCCCTATTCCAAATTTAAATAATCTGATCTTCTATTGGCGCAACGCTGCTATAAGCGGTTGCAGTGCAGTCGCAAAGCGACAGAACAAATGAACGGTAATACGATTAAAAATATAATTTTCTTTTACTGCCCTCTACTTTATAACTACTTGGTTTAAATACTCGATCAGCTGTTTTTAGTTTTTATAGTGATGCTGAAATCGAACAAATTAAGTTTATATTTTCGATTAAATATGAAAATAAATTTACTCGCCTAAATATTCTACGCAGAAAAATAGTAGAGCTAAGACTCAAAGAGCAAAAAAATTATTATGTGATGGACGAAAATATACATTTGTCATTTCCAACATCAAGTTTTGTTTTTATTAATACTTGAGGAAGACAAACCTTTGGAAGGAATACACCATGCTTCTTCAGCGCCAATTTTTAATGGGACTGCGATAATATTCTGTATACATTACATAGCTAATTAAATAAACGCTATAATTTTTTGTTATATTTTGGACTGAAATTTATACCATTTTGAATAAGCAAAAACCACGAAGACTTTTAGACTTACATGCCCTCACTATTATTCAAAACAATGAAATGGCAATGAGTAAAACCAAAAAATAGAAAACTCTAGACAACCATTGGTTCAAAGATTCGATCTGA
>JBLHVH010000239.1:0-5204 GCA_047628385.1 Oleiphilaceae bacterium | reverse complement strand
CAGAGGCAAAACTTTATGCGAGTAAAAAAGCAAAAAAACGATTAAAAGGTAAAGGCTTTAAGAACATATTAGCGCTGGAAAATGAACAGCCTAATTTACCACTAGGGTATGAGGTACTTATACCTCCTGGGCATCGAGGTGGCGATGTTTGGCTTTCAAAACAAGGGAGCGAAGATAATACCTTATGGATTACCTGTGATAGTTTTTTGAATTACGACCGTGTTTCAAAGCAACCAATTGCCCGAGTGATGCAGTCTTTATTAGGCGCGGCACCCGGTTTAAAGATTAGCCAAGTGATAAAGTGGCTTCTACTAGACCGAAAAACAAAATTTAAAACCTGGGTATTAAATCAATTACAAAAAGATAAACCGACTATACTGATACCGAGCCACGGAGAGCTTGACAATGCCCCAGAGCTTACTGAAAGGTTGCGACTTTTAATTGAGACAAGACTTTAAATTCGTTACAGTTCACTTAAAAAAATAAATACGGATTACTTGCTGATTTTCTTGAATTTTTGGATTTTATTTGTCATGAGTTTACATTTATGAACCGCCTTTCTCCTTGGTATGAACCGTTTGATAATGAATTAAAACATATCTCGGTTTTATTAAAAAACCAACTTTGGCTACAAATCGTTCTAGCACTTATTTTAGGTATATCGGTTGGCCTGATGTTATCACCGCAAGGCGGTGGTCTTGTAGCAGCGGACACCGCTAAAATTGTTGCTCAATGGGTTAAACTGCCAGGAAGCGTGTTTTTATCTTTGATCCAAATGGTCGTGATTCCGCTTGTTCTGAGTTCTATTATGCTCGGAATCGCAACCGCCGGCGATCCTGAATATTTAAAAAAAATAGGTGTGCGAATCTTTCCCTATTTTATTGTGACAACCACTGTTGCTGTTACAATTGGTGCAGGGCTGGCCCTGTGGATACAACCTGGGAACTTTATTGATAGCGCGATGGTTACCGGAATTACTAGCAATACAACAGTCGTAGCGATCAGCGAACAATCATTACCTGAAAAAATTGCACAGCTTATTCCGACAAATATTACCCAAGTCGCGTTAGAGCAAAGCATGTTGCAATTAGTCATTTATGCGATGATTATGGGCGTTGCGCTTCTTGCATTACCCGCTAAAAAAGCAAAACTTATTTTACAGGTGTTAGACAGTATTCAGTCGATTGCGATGCAAGTAGTCAGTTGGGCGATGTTGCTTGCGCCTTTTGCTGTATTTGGTTTGTTGTGCGAAATAACAATTAAAATAGGTTTGGATGCTTTATTAGGAATGTCCGTATACGTGTTCACAGTAATTTTAGGCTTGGCTACGTTACTTATGTTTTATTTATGTATCATCCGAGTGGTGACTTCAAAAAATATAGGGGCTTTTTTAAAAGATATTCGAGCCGTACAGCTTTTGGCTTTTTCGACTTCAAGTTCGGCAGCCGTTATGCCATTATCGTTAAAAACGTCTGCGGAAAAACTTAAAGTAAAACCAGCGGTGGGTCAATTTATTATCCCTCTTGGCGCAACGATTAATATGGATGGTACCGCCTTATACCAAACCATTGCTGCTATTTTTCTAGTGCAAGCATTTGGGGTCGAAATCAGTACTAGTGAATTACTGTTATTAATGATGACGACGATCGGTGCTTCGATTGGTTCGCCTAGTACACCTGGGGTGGGGATTGTTATTTTAGCAACGATATTGTCATCGGTAGGGGTACCCGCGGCGGGTATCGGTTTGATTTTGGGTGTTGATAGAATCTTAGATATGTGTCGCACTACGTTAAACGTGACGGGTGACTTAACGGCCTGTTGTGTCATGGATAAATGGTTGCCAGGTAACGCAGAATATAAAGAGATGGATTATTGGCAAAGCTGATGGTCTTGTGTTTTTTGTTTTAAAAGAGTGTTTGTTACGCTATGTCTTCATCAATTTTAGCCTTTCTTGATTTTTTTGGTATTGCTGTTTTTGCTATATCTGGCGCTTTGACTGCAGGGCATAAGAAACTCGATATTTTTGGCGTCATGGTTGTTGCGCTGATAGCTTGTTTAGGTGGCGGGACTTTAAGAGATCTTATTCTTGATTCACATCCTGTTGTGTGGATAGAACATTCTATCTTTCTTTTTGTGGGCATAGCTGCGGCATTTGCTACGTTTATTGTTGTCCGTCTTTATAAAATGCCGATGCGTATGTTGGAAGTTTGTGATGCCATTGGCTTAGCATTTTTTACAATAAGTGGTATGCAAAAAGCACAGGCACTGGGTTATAGTCCAGAAATCATGCTATTAATGGGCTTAATGACTGGTGTGGCGGGTGGAATTATGAGAGATATTGTTTGCAATGAAATTCCTCTTATTTTCCATAAAGAAATCTATGCTACGGCTGCAATAGCGGGCGGCCTTTTGTTTATTGTGCTGCAATACTTTAATTTTAATGCTGAAATTTCGATGATTCTTGGCATGATAACGATACTTTTTTTAAGGCTAACGGGAATTTTTATGGGAATTTCGATGCCTGCATTTTTATTCAGTGATGACGAAAGAGAAAGCTAATTAAGTTCTCGATCATCCATTAACTTATTACGCTAATGATTGAAGAAAATTTCCTATAGATCTTTATCTATTATGATTAACTCTCGGTGTTATTCAGGTATTATTAAAGTTCTACTAAATAGAACGCTAGATCATGTGCGACATATTTATGCCATCCTATATGGCTTTATCCGAATGAATATCCAACTTTAAGTGAAGAGACAAAAATGAGCGATGACCAATTAAATGAAATACTTAGTTTGACTTGTGAAGAGAGATACGATTATTTTTTGAGTAAGGTTGGTGAGGATAAAGAAATTTGGATTTTGGTGAACGAAGATAACCAATTTTTAAAAATATATGCAGAAGATGAAAGCTTTGAATATCTTCCTATCTGGCCTGAGTCAGAGTTCGCGGTAGCTTATTGTAAAGATTCGACAGAGCTTTCCCCAAAAAGTATCACTTTGCCAGAATTTTTTAAAAAATGGGTCGCTGGCTTAAAGAAAGATAAGGTCGAAATAGGGGTGTTTCCAGGTTTAGACAATGACTTATGGGTGATGGAGCCGACAGAGTTACAAAAAGACCTTCAAGATGAACTTTCGGCATTTTAAAGTTATTTAAAACGCTTCGTGAGCGCGACTAAGTATCATTCCCGACATGTAATGTGACCTGATTTTATGTTTATTCGCCAACTCGAGTGTTAAATGTAAAGAGTATATTCCCGCCTAAAAGCGCGCAGGAATAACAAATTTTAAGATAATATCAAACGCGCAATGACCTCGATTTTAAAGTAAGTTGTTTTGTCGTTGTTTTGTCGTTTTTTTATTTTTTATAATAGAGGCATGATGAGAAAAACGGATAAAAAAACTGAAAATGCTATACGGGAAGCTCTGACTGAAGTGTGTGATCTGGCATTACAGAATGTCGCGGGGTTTAAGTGGTTGACTCATAAGGTGACAGACTTTAAAGCCTTGTCTGAATCGCTTTATATTCTGTGTGTGTTTGAAACGAATGAAAATATATCTGATGTATTAAATGAACAAAAAGATGAGTTTATCTTCAGCCTAATAAAAGAAAAGTTGAATATTGCTAGCATCGATGTGAAAAATATACGTAAACAAGTGCGTTTAGATTCAGAAGAAGCCTGTGAAAAATATCATGATGGTAAATGGCAGGAACGTTTTAAATGAGTGGCATTTAAATTAGAATTTATGAACGAATACAATATTGGCTGGCATACCTCAATTAATTACTCTATATACTAGGGAATGATTGTATTTCTTATGTTCGTTCCAAATGATGAGCATTATGTAAAGTACGCTCGAATAAGAACTCAGGTTTAACAAAATAATTAAATAGGTTTATTTATGAAATTAGAATCTCTTGCGCTCCATCATGGTTATACCTCTGAAGAAACAACAAAAGCAGCCGCTGTACCGATCTATCAAACAACATCTTTTACGTTTGATGATACCCAACATGGTGCTGACTTATTTGATTTAAAAGTACCCGGTAATATCTACACGCGGATTATGAACCCCACTAATGATGTGCTTGAACAACGTGTTGCAGCAATGGAAGGTGGTATTGGGGGCTTAGCCGTTGCTTCAGGCATGGCGGCCATTACTTATGCGATTCAATGCATCTGTGATGTTGGTTCTAATATTATTAGTACTAGCCAGCTTTATGGTGGTACGTATAACTTGTTTGCACATACTTTTCCAAGACAAGGCATTGATGTTCGAATGGTCTCTGGTGATGACCTTGACGGCTTCGAGAAAGCCATTGACGATAACACTCGCGCTATATTTTGTGAGTCGATAGGCAATCCAGCCGGTAATATTGTCGATATTGAGGCATTAGCGGCGATCGCTAATAAACATGGCCTGCCATTAATTGTTGATAATACCGTCGCGACTCCTTTTTTATGTCGTCCCTTTGATATGGGTGCGCATATTGTGATTCATTCGCTCACTAAGTATATCGGCGGTCATGGTACTACTATCGGCGGAATGATTGTTGACTCAGGTAAATTTGACTGGGTCGCGAATAAAAAACGTTTCCCAATGCTTAATGAACCTGATCCATCTTACCATGGGGTTGTGTACACGGAAGGATTTGGCGCTGCCGCTTACATTGGGCGATGTCGTGTTGTTCCTTTAAGAAATACCGGCGCAGCATTAGCGCCACATAGTGCATTTTTGATTCTGCAAGGTTTGGAGACTCTAGGCCTTAGAATGGAACGCCATTGTAGTAATGCTGAAAAGTTAGCTGCGTATTTACAAGACCATGACAAAGTTAGCTGGGTTAACTATGCTACTTTACCAGATAGCAAATTCAACGCGACCTGTCAGAAAATTACTAAGGGCAAAGCATCAGGCATCATCAGCTTTGGTGTTGAAGGCGGACTGGAAGCAGGAACGCAGTTTATTGATGCGCTTAAAATGATTTTACGCTTGGTCAACATAGGTGATGCAAAGTCTTTAGCATGTCACCCTGCATCAACTACGCACCGTCAGCTTGACGATAAAGAGCTAGCGAATGCTGGTGTTAGTCGTGACCTTGTTCGTATCTCTGTTGGTATCGAAAATATTGAAGATATTATTGCTGACGTTAGTCAGGCTTTGGAAAGTGTAACCACAAAATAAAGTAGGTTGGTTTCAGTC
>JBLHVH010000238.1:0-5209 GCA_047628385.1 Oleiphilaceae bacterium | reverse complement strand
TGAAAGCGTCATTTCACCCGCGACCGGAAGTGTTCGGCGTTGAGGTTCTTCGTTTAATTCTTCGTCGTCATTGTTTTTATATTCTGCTGGGGATTCACTTAGGTATTGGTTTGTTGTGTTGTTCGCCGTGGTATCCGCTAATTGATGACCTAGACTCGCTTTAATTTTAATGAACTCTGTGATGCCTTGGTTATTAATTAAAATTTGGTTCGTTTGAATATCAATGATTCGAGCTTGAGGTAGAATTAGTTCACTAACTTTTACGCGAATGACGCCTTCATTATTTTGAAGAGAAATTTCTGCGGTAGACTGCTCTGCTATATTACTGACGGTTGTCGCTAATAATGTGATGGGTAATTGAGAAGCCTGTATGCGTTTTACATGACCCATTTTTTTAAGCTCTTGATCAATATAATAGCTATAAATATCAGCAGGTTTTGCCCCTTTTATATACAGACCATTAACAAAGACGACAGGTACATTTCCGAGCCCTATATCTTTACCGAAGGCAATGTCTTTTAAAATGCTTTTATGATGTCGGTTGTCAATGAGGCATGCTTCAAATTCAGATAAATTCAGATCGAGCTGTTCAGCTAATACCCGATATCGATTGTGGTTAAGTTGGTTAATATCTGCATAAAGGGCGCTTTGGAAGGCCCATAATTTATTCTTATCTTGCTTGTCATCTGCTGCGCAGCGAAAAGCATTGGCTGCAGACAATCCATAACGATGAAAACGCTGAGGGTAATCGAAAAAACGAAAACCGACCAGATCAGAATACTTTTGTTCTAATTTAGTGATCGTTGCGCTTAAACGTGCACAATGGGAAGATTGATAGCTACAGAAAACATCAATAAGAACTGCCGCATTCTTTGTTCCCATAATAGGTCTTTGATCTTTAGGGAGCCCAACTCTTGGTGGCGTAGGGGGGATTAGTGTAATGGTTGTTATTTGGTCTGTTATTTTATTGGCGTGTGTTTCTTGAATGATCAGAGCATGGAGTGCTTGTTTACGTAGTTGGTATTTTTGCCATTCCAAGTCAAATAAACTGAGCTCAATGCGAGCGTCTAGGTCGTTGAGTAATATTATTTTATCGCCAACTGAAGCCACAATATTTGTGTTGTTAGCTAGGCTTGGCTGATTTAAGTGTTTGTCAGTTGTAGCGTTTGTTTCATGTTTACTAAATAGGCCAGTTTGCTGTGCGTTGTTTTGCGTACTTAGTTTCAATGAGGGGGAATTGTTAGCGCTATTAGAGCTGCTTGTAGCCGAGGCGCTTTCATAAAATACCTTTTCAACGGAACTATTCTCTGAATTACATGCTGAAACCATTAGAACGGCGGCTATAAGGCTAATTTTTTTAGAAAAATTCATTATTTTTATTATCTCTATCACGTCAATAATTTTTATGGTCAGTATTAATGCGTATCGTTTTATTTACCTCCGGCATTGCTGCCGGAGGTATAGGTCTAAAAAACTTACACCTTAAGGTAAGTCGTTATTCGCGCCCCATGCGAAGTCAGCAATTAGGCCTTGCGTATTCACATTCGGGTGGAAGCAATCGCCGCCATCAATGTTGTTAGCACCGAACTGGAACGTGCCACCTGAAGGTGTGTTTTCGTTTACATATTGAGACACAACTTCGATACCGTTCGGGTTTCTACCGTTAGCATTGCTGTTGTATGCAGACGCTTCTTGAGCAAGAATTGCGTTATAGCTTTGCTGTGTTTGCGCTATTACAGCTAGGCGAAGTGCAGAACTTTCACCAAATTGTGAACCACCGTTGGTAACAATACGGCAAATATCATAGCTTGACCAAATATTGTCACAGTCGACACGAGATGAAGCCGCTTGTTTGTCCAGGCCTGCTTGACGTATATCTTGAACTCTTGGCATGCCATTCAGCTGAACGGTAGAACCAGGTGCAAGACCTGCCATCAATGTATCTAAACCGCCTCGTACTGACTCACGCCATTGTGCATCAGTAAACAACGGATTATCACAATTAGCTGGGTCGGTACAATCACGATTACAAATATCGTTTCCGCCTAGCAATACTTCAACATGATCAGGTAATGGTGACTGTGCAACAATATCTGATGCTTGTGCAATAAAGTTAGGCTTTGTTCCGCCACTTGTGCCACGCATTTCGGAGCCAGACTCTGCAGCCGCTTTACTTGCACCAATTGAGCTATCGAGTGCTTTATAGCGATCATGTACACTGTTTACCTTTGATGAATTACCATCAAACCAAGAGTGTTCAGGTTGGTCACCGCCAGCTAAACAGAATAAATTCCACCAACTTGTATTCGAGGTGCAATCGGCAGCAAATGCCATCGTGATACTATCACCTGCTGCTGCAGTATTTTCAACCCCAGAGACAGGTGGTGGCGGTGGTGGCGGGCCGCCAGGTGCAGTAAAGTTTCCAACGAGTGTGACACCCGTATAAGCCGTATAAGCGTCTAACATCACACTGTAAGTGCCTGATTGTGCTGTAGAAATGTTACATGCTTCGTTGTTACCGTTACGGTATGGACGGCAATCCCAGTTAGAGCTAGAAGCTTGACTGCCAAATTTAACATAAAGATCAGCATCACCGGTGCCGCCTGAAATATTAAAGCTAAGGCTTGATGAGCCTGCCGGTACAGCTAAGGTATAAAATGTTTCACTACCAGAACCACCTGAAATATTAGCGACTGAAGCACCATTTTCCAAAGATGTGGCTGCAAAAGCTGAACTTGCAGCGGTTGCTAATACCATTGTAGTGAGCGTTGATTTAAGGGGTTTTTTAAGGATTTGGTTAATCCATCTTTTATTATAGTTTGTTTGTAACATAGCTTTAGCCTTTAATAATTATTGTTTTTTTACATCATTCGTTAGTTCTGATGCTGACACCGCTGGGTTTCTTACCAATCACTGCTTTGCGAAGCTAAATAAAGCTTTCAACAAAATTACGCTTGCCTGCAAATTCTGATTGAAAAATTAGTTCGCTTTATTGGTTTACTTTTTCGGGCGTTGTTACGTTACCAAAGTGTTTGAGTAATAAAAGTTTAGGCGTTGAAATATACCTGTGAGGATTAAAAAAATGTCTCTAGGGGTTAGTTATAAAGCTGATGGTCATTTTAGAATTATCGGGCCTGAGTTACCTTCTGTTATCGCAGAGATGACGTCACAGATTAGAAAACAGGCTGATTGTATCACTAGCTTAATCTAATTCGACCTATTTCGACCCGTTTTGACATTGAAATTAGAATTGATTAAATGGCATGATGAGCATGATTGCTAAAAAGAGAAAAAAAATAATAACGCAAGCCATACTGCCTTTTGGGTTACATTCTAAATATCAGAATAGGGTGAAGTAGGCGACAGTAATATAAAAACGGATGTCGAAAATGGATCCATTAACGGTATCTCAAGTCTATGTCAGTATGTTTTCAACTTATTTGGAACAACTACAGACAAAGCGACCTGAATTTCAATTAAAGAGAATTTCTTTACCCACCGTTACGCATCAAAAAAATGGAAGCGTGACGTTGGCGTCGATGGAAGAGTTTATTTCGTCAATTGTAAAAACAACAAAGAATCACTCATTAGGGCTTGAAATTGGTGCGCATATTCACCCTTCGGATTATGGGATATTCGGCTGTGCGTTGATGAATTGCTCAACATTAGCGCAAGCTATGGGAATGGTAGAGCGTAATATTACCCTTCTAAACCAAGCATTTACATTCACGTCCACTGAAACAAAGAATAACATTCATTTTGAGCTTAAAAACAGCACCACTAGGGAGATAGGAAATGTGCTTGTTGAACTTCAATTTGCTTCCGATTCTCAAATGGCAAAGTTTTTAACAGGTCCACAGCAAAACACTGAAGTAGGGCTGACCGAGGTACACTTTAAACATCGACCTTTAACCACAATGAGCCGGTACGTAGAAGTATTCAATTGCCCGGTATTATTTAATCAAAAAAAGAATGAGATGATTGTATCCAAAACGATGCTATCACAAAGGATTCGTTCTGCCAGTCCAAAAATTTTATCAATGCTACTGAAGAAAATAAACCGTATTCAAGATGAAATGAATAATAATGTATCATTAGGTCAACGGGTATATGAATTTGTTGAAGGTTCTATCAGTAATCAAGGTGTGCCGAGTGCAGAACTTGTCGCCAGAAATTTTAATATAAGTTTAAGCACGTTAAAAAAACATCTACATCTTGAGAGTCTTAACTTTACGACTATATGTGATGAAGTCAGGCGCAAAATAGCCATCAATAGGGTGGTTCATTCCTCTGAACAGCTTCAAAATATTAGTGAAGGCTTGGGCTTTTCTAATACAAGTGCATTCAATCGAGCGTTCAGGCGATGGACGAATGTTACGCCTGCAGAATACCGTCGTAACAATATGCATCGCCCCATCCAAAAATTAGCTGTGGGTGATACTCTGCCTGAAACTACCTCTGACCTGTCGTAACTTGTATTCTTGGTGCTCTGAGTTTATATTTTATTATTTGATATATATATATCGTATTAAACAAAGCTTGATCACTAACGTTATTATTTCTGATTTATCCACACTAGATGAATCAAGCTCTTGATAAGGGAATTGCAATGGTAACCTGTTACTTAAGATATGTTATAGATCCTTATAAACTTAAAGAATTCGAAAAATATGCAAAAATGTGGATACCATTAGTCAATAAATTTGAGGGTGTTCACAGCGGCTATTTTTTACCTTCGGAGGGCGCCAACAATATTGCACTAGCGTTGTTTACTTTTCGTAGCCTTGCCAAATATGAACAATACCGTAAAGATTCTTTAAAAGACGCTGATTGCTTAAAAGCATTTAAATATGCAGAAGATACGCGGTGTATCATTAGCTACGAACGTAGTTTTTTCAAACCAGTTTTTGAATAGTTATGCTCTTAAAATAAGCGTTTTACACGAGAAATTTAATATGAATGTCGCCATTTTAGTGCTTTTATTTGTTGTGAGTTTGATCAACTTTTTACCTGTTTTTGGTGTGCTCTCAGCTGAAAAGTTGACTTCAGCTTATGCTGTTAACCTAGTCGGAAATGACATTGTGATTTTGATGCGGCACAGAGCCTTACTTTTTGGCATAGTTGGCGGATTTATATTCTTTTCTCTCTTTAAACCGCTATATCAGGAAGCCGCTATGACAATGGCTGCAATTTCTATGGTCGGTTTTTT
>JBLHVH010000237.1:0-5210 GCA_047628385.1 Oleiphilaceae bacterium | reverse complement strand
GATACGCAGAATGCCTTAATTTTTTAATTCAGTTAGGTGCTTATGACCATGTTACTAGGTAGTTTAAGTTTATATCTTCTGCTCGCGTTAATCGCTGATAATGTGATGTGTGAAAAATATGCGGTGTTGTCCAAGGTATTTCTGTCGACATTGCCCATCAAGCCTTATCCCTTTTAGGCTGCCAATTAAACCTTCATGAGCAAGAGCGCGTCAATCGCTTAATACAGGACATATTGATATGTTGGCTGGTGCTTACTAAAACTACAGAAAGAACAGAGTTTGCCTATTTTTCAAAACAAGCGCTTTGCTCTCCTAATATATTATTTAGTCGAAGTGAAGATGCTAACGTTTGGTAGTTTACATCCCTAGAAAGCATTATCGATACCCCCTTCTGATTAGGTGTTCAAATCAATGTAGCTGATAGCCAGCAATATGAGACGTTAAAGAGGCGACTAAATTTCGCGCGTCACCTCCCTAAAAATTCTAGCCGCGAATCACTTTGGATAATGCTCTCATTGAAAAGAATTGATGGCGTCATTACTAATAAAGATACCGCTGCACATAAACTTAAAAGATTAGGATTTAGCACTACAATTTCACCATCCCAATTTATTGTTTTTAATGAAGCGTCTTACTTTACATTCTCTAAAAAAAAATCGATCGGACATTTATTACAAAATTTGATGATGCCTTAAAAAACATAAAAAATATTGGCACACTAGAAAAAATAAAAAAATTCACATAAACCAATAATTGCGGCTTTGCATCAGCGCTGTTGAATAAGTGTGGAGGTAATTTAAAAACTACACCTTTCTATAAAAACAATACAGACAATCTCATTAACTCAAACGCCCCCCTCACGCCTATAACTATTTCGCAAGAATAAGTTTAAAAGATCTGTCCGTAACTAATCGAGGATGCTGTCATGAATTCCCAAAATTAGTCAAAACCAGACTCGGTGATCTTTTACTTAAAAAAACTAATTACCGAAGACCAGCTCCAAGAATACGGCGACACCATCCCAACCACTGCAGACATAACACGGAGTAACCTGTCTAACTTCAAACTCGTTATAACACTACGGGCAATTACTGTGCTTCATAATTTATTAAGTTAACATCGTGATGCAGCGCGTACCATAGTCAATACCTCTAAACAGCATACAGCCTGCTAGTAAATTTGATATTTCTAAGATCTATTCAACCCCCTTAATGTGAGAGGTCCGATTACGTTTAGGATTTACAGCTGAATAACCACACAAAAATTTGATTTTATTATACCCTAGTTCACGAATAACGGGATCCCACAAAAATAGCCATAACTGCGTCACACAAAGCAATCAATATTGATACATTAACCCAAAAATACTGTATATATTACAAATACACCAGCACTTTCCTATATACGAGAATATAAAGTAGGTATTTATGAGAATTTCATTAGATGAAATGGCGACGTTTGTAGAAGTCGTAAACGGCGGCAGTTTCTCAAATGCCTCAATCAATAGTGGCGTGCCGGTATCGACCGTCAGCCGCCGAATATCTGATCTTGAAAAGCGATTGGATGTTCAATTACTTCACCGAACTACTAGACGCCAAAACTTGACGGATATTGGTACGGTATATTATGAGCACTGCAATAGAATGCTTCAAGAGGCCGAAGCAGCGGAACTAGCCGTACAAAATTTACAAGCGGAGCCTTCTGGCGTACTACGTACTACGAGCCCTTTCCCGCTAGATGACCCCTTTAGTTCAAAACTATTTTTAAGTTTTATCGAGCAGAATCCGAAGATTAAAGTCGAATACTTTGTTCATACGCGTAAAGTAGATATGATTGAGGAAAAGCTAGATTGCGCGATTATTCCAGGAATTTTAAAGGACTCTTCGCTTATTTCACGTGGGATCGGCACATCTCGTATTATTCATTGTGTGAGCCCAAGCTATATTAAAAAATACGGCCAACCAAAAGACCTTGAGCACTTGCAAGGCCACCATATGGTGAGTTATGAGCCGCCGTCATGGCTAGGTATAAAAAAGTCGCCATTGCTGGACTTAGTAGAAAGTCGTTTTTTTACCAATGATTTTTTTGCCGCTCGCCGTGCTGCGATAGATGGCGTGGGCATTGCCTGCCTTCCGGAAGTTCAAATCATTAAGTGTATTGAGCAAGGAGAACTCATGGAGGTACTTCCTGAACTCACCATCTCGATACCGGTTAGTCTTGTGTTTCCAAGCAATAAAAAATTCACCACTAAATTACGTGCATTTATCGACCACATGGTGAGCTTTTCAGCCCAACATGCACCTTGGGAATTTGATTAATAAATACTCCCAACATTGATATCACGTAATTCAATTTCCTATTAAGCCCTCGGTTTGATACCGGTTGCCTCCAACGAATGGTCAAGTTCTTGAGCTCTCGGTAGTCCTCTTTTTTTCTCAATAAACATCAGAAATGGCGGTAAGAATAAGAAGTCGACCGCCAGTGCCAATGCAAACGTCAGCGCTGTAAAGTAACCCATATCGCTATTGAGCATAAAATTAGACTGAGCCAGCACTAAAAACCCTGAGATCAAGACCGCATTACATACCAAGAGCGCGGTACCGACGTGAGAGAAAGCATACCGTATCGCGGCTTCAGTACTTAAACCTTGTTCACGACGTGCATTTAAATACTTACTTAAGAAGTGTACAGTATTATCAACAACGATCCCTAAGGTCATCCCGATTGCCACTGAAATCGAAAGTCCAATTTGACCAACCAATAACCCCCATACGCCAAAGGCCAACGCTGCCGGTGCAATATTCACCAATAAACTTACTAAGCCCATTTTGAGCGACTTTAATGCAAACGTTAATATGATAGAAATAAGAATTAACGCGATGCCTGTTGAGATAAGGCTGCTATAAGAGTTATTAACAGAAAGGTGTGCAAACATCACCGTACCACTCGAATCGTAAAATTCGATTTCAGGTAATTGCGTTTCAAGCCATAAACTTATACGAGCCTCTAAGGCTAACATTTTATTGGTATTTAACTCTTCAAGTGAAGCCGTCACGCGGGTTTCAAGCTTGTCGAAATCAATCTGATTGGTCATATCTAAACCAAAAGGTAAGCTCATTTCGTAAAGTAATAGATACTGTGCCGCTAGCTCCGTGCTTTCAGGAATCTTATACCAAGCTTCATCCCCCGCATGCATATCTCGATTAAGTCGTTTCATCGTGTCAGATAAAGACGTTACTTGCTTTACTTCAGGCTGAGTTAATAGCCATTCACTAAATTGATCTAGCTGTTGCAGAAACTCGGGACTATTAATTCCGCCTTCGTTTGGACTCACTAAGGCATATTCAATGGTTGAAACACCCACGAGATGCTCATTTGAGAAATCGACTGCCTGTCTGAATTCCTGATTTGTACCGAAGAATTTTACGAACTCGTCATTCACCTCATTTTTTTGGATCGCGGTAAATAACAAGGTAGAGATAGCGACCACACCCCAAAAAAAGCTAAGCGGGTGTTTGATTACTCTGTCAGCCAAGGGCTTTAGAACGCCTCCATTATCCTTCACTACTTCTGCCTTTTTGACCGGTAACATAGCGGCCATTAAAGCGGGCAATAAAGTAATTGAAAGTAAAAACGCAACCATTACCCCAATCGCAGACACCGTACCTAACACTTGAAAAGGAGGTGAATCACTATAGTTCATACTTAAAAAGCCAATCGCTGTAGTTACACTGGTTAGAAATATCGGACCAAAATTAATTTTCATACTTTTTAAAATAGCGGGCGTTTTTGACAAACCTTCACGCGAGAGGAAAAAGTAACTTACTAGAATATGAACACAATCTGCCACCGCGATGGTAACAATAATAATCGGCGCAGAAGAAGATGGCCCTGTAATCGAAAAGCCAAGCCACCCCATCAAACCCATCGTCGAAACCAGCGTCATCACAATAACCGTTACGGCAGCCAGCGTCGCGCGAACAGAACGAAGCAATAGCAATAAAGTGAATACAATAATCAACCCCATTAAAGGAACAAGTAATGCCGCATCTTGTTCAATTAATTCAGTAGTGGTGTTATTACCCATAATCATCCCACTAAGGTAAATATCGATCTCGGGATATAAAACACGATATTCATCAGCAATCACTCTCGCTGCGCGCGCAACTTCACCAAACTCGTCATTTGATTCGCCAGGTAAATTAATCGTTACCGCTACGCCCGTTACATTTGCTGCACCGGTAATTAGTTTGCCTGCGATGAGCGACTCTTTTAGCGCAACCCCTTTAATAGCTGCTATTTCAGTATCGGTTAGCCTTGTTGCATCTTCTACCAAGTTCTCTACGACTAAACCTTCTTCGTCTGCCGTGGTATGTTGGAAATTGGTAAGTGAATCGACGCGTAATGAATGAGGTAATTGCCATGCGGCATCGGTGAGCGACTCAACCATGCTCAGAACATCACGCTGAAACACCACACCATCATTCGGTGCAATGACAAAAAACACCGTATCAGACTGAGCATAAGTATCTTGTAAACGATTGAAAGCCGCTCGCTGAGGATCATCTTCTGCGAAGAATTCCCGATAGTCTGATTTCATTTCAAGATATTGGGCCCCCCAACCTGCAGCAATAGCTAGAAGAACTGACGCTAAAATAACGACCCAGCGAAAATGAACAATATTAAAAAACCAACGATTTATCATGAACAGCTCCATACATTCATAAGATTTCTACTAGCTTATATTGGCCCATAGAGATTGATAATAGCTCGAATCAGTAAGAACTTTCTTGAATATGGGAAGATAAACTAATACGAGGCATTTAGGTTCAATGAAGCGACAAGATAGTGAATCCCATCATCTTCATGGCATCATAATTTGTTGGGGTTCGTTTAACTCACCCCAACTTAGTTATAACTGGTAACTTGTTCAAGTAAGTACTGGATTCGAACTTTCAGGCTATCCCTGTAGATTCCCTGTTCAAGGTCAAGCTTTTTACCCTATTTATTTGTATTTATCTTAGCTTTTTAGTTACTCCTCGGTGCAAGCGCAGCGCCTCGATTTACTCGGTGGTAGAATGCCCTTATCTTTAAGGTTTCATCTTTAGTCTATACGGTCATCTTAATACCCTAAGTGTGAATCAAAAACTTAAACACAAGGTCAAAAGAAATTCACCACCGAGAAGACATTAAGCGCCTTAAAATAAAGC
>JBLHVH010000236.1:0-5212 GCA_047628385.1 Oleiphilaceae bacterium | reverse complement strand
AGTTACAGCCACAACCGCCTCCTGCACCACCTTCTGCACCTCTAGCACCTTCTCGCGCCTGATAAACATGGTGAATATAAGAACCCGCAGCACCATGCCTATCGAGACTCATAATGGGGTCAGCTAAATTATTTCTTTCATAAGGTTTCACCCAGGGCTTGATCCCAGAACATCCAGAGATCCCGATTAAAGCGACTAACAACAAACTCATCAGCAAATGTGCTCTCATGCTATGCCCTATTCACGAATAAGCTTTTTAACTTGGTTTTCATAGTCAACTTCATACCCTTCTTTATAGCCTCTATGCAGAAAACGTTTATTGCCATCTTTGTCAATCATCACCGTCGTTGGCATCGCATCAACCTCAAACAATTCACTTACCTTACTGTCGTTGTCATATAACACAGGGAAAGAAACCGGCACAGACTTTAAAAAGTCATCGGCATCAGCAGAATTCTCATCAACATTGACCGCTAGAATAGTAAAGCCCAATTTTTTATATTTCTTATAAATATCTTCCATCAATGGCATTTCTTGTCGACAAGGACCGCACCACGAAGCCCAAAAATTCAGCATCACTACTTCACCACGCAAGTCCTGCAACCTTATATTTTTCCCTTGATTACTTTTTAACGTAAAATCTGGTGCCGCGCCACTCAACTCTTTTGCATGTACCGTAAACGCCATACTTGATAACAATATAGACATCACAAGACTACTTAATAAACTGGAACTTTTAATACTCGCTTTCATTCGTTTTACATCTCCACATTATTCAAATCAGTATGTTTAAAAGTGTTGCTTCCTAAAAGAAGAAAGATAATCCGGTACTAAGCTCGGTATTAAATACCAGTTTATCTTCACCCGTAAGATCAGTTCTCATTAAATGCTGCCTACCGGTCACATGCAGTGACATCCAGTCATTGACAAGTAATTGATAGCCCGCACCAAAATTAACCGTGAGTTCTGAGTCACCACCAAATTCTGTTGACCCGACCCCGCCAACAAAATAAATATTATTATTGAAGGTATAATCTCCTAAGAAGAATGTCTGCCCTGGGGCATTAAAACCAAGTCCAAAATTGTAGTAGGTGTAATCTCGGTCAGATAACAAATCAAAACCACCTAGCTTTTCTGCACTTGTATCGCCACCTTCAGCCATTCCGATATTGGCTTCAAAAAATAAACTATCACTTACGTGATAGGCAACCCTGATACCCATCAAGGCAGAAGATTCAAAGTCTTCGATATTGATCACACCAACGAACATACCCACTTCAAAGTTTTCAGTATCGATAACAGATTCATCGACAATTTGTGGCTTTACATCAGGCTCCACAAGTAATTTTTCTTGCGCGTTTACCAAACTACATACGCTCGATAGTAATAAAAGCGCGACACATTTTTTCAAAAGAATACGCTGAGTCCAATTTTCCATTCTGTTGCTTCTTCGTTAGTTTCTCGGTTGGTAAATACTTTATAGTCTTTTACTTCCATGCGAATAAAGTAGCGGTCATCGATATAATAACGCGCACCAAACCCTGCATGAATGGTATCTTCACTTCGGTTTTTTTCTGCGGCTAGCGTGGCTTTTGGATTAATAAATAACTGGCCCGCTCCAATCGTAAAAAAAGGCGAAAAACGCCAACTTGGAAACGGCTGATGAAGCAAATTAACGTTAGCAATCAAAATTTCGGATGAATCACCTAATACTTGGGAACCCCAGAATTCAAGCGATAGATGCTCTGTCATCCAATAACCAACGTAACCTGCATTAACAGCCGCTCCGTCAAACTCGCCATGCATAAGTCCAGCTTCCCAACGCCGAGTGCTAAAGTCATCAAATGCAGGTTCAACAATACTGACAAGGCTGCCTGAACCGTCATTCGTTTTTAATAAATCACTAATCCTGATCCAGCCTTCGTGGCCTTGATCGTCTCTTACTTTCATCCAGTCTGTTTTTCGTATTAACAAACCGAGCCATTCACCTTTTTCACTCACATGAAACACAGGAAAACCTTCCGCAGGACCACTCCGCCACTCAACATAGGCTTCAACAACGTTCACTCGTGCTAACGATTCACCGTCTTGATTAGAAACGTTAGGCTCTGTGATTATTTTTTCTTCAGACAGAGCAGCTGAACAAGACATCACTCCAACTATCAAAAGCAGAAGGTGAAGACTTATCCTAGTTTTTTTTATATGAGCGATCATCGTTAACATAAAATCAATTCGCGGGTGCATCAAATGGGTTATTATAATATCGCGCACCTAGGTCTAACCATTCAGAAATTAGTTTCAATTCAGCTGAACTTAAGAATCCAGCATGGCTTTCATCAACATCGAAACGATTCATAAAGACGGTACTATTTCGTGCCCCTGCAGCTCTCATACTTTGAGTTACAGGTAAATCTACAGTAACAGGAACGGTGACCAAAATAGGATTACCATCAATATCTAACACCGGCTCCCCGTCATCATCCAACAAACCAATTAATCTAGGTACCTCAACCTGGTTGCCATCCTCGTCTAATACGAAATCACCATTCTCATCTATTTCCGGTACCATTTGTATCTCACCAGTATCAACCTGAATATTTTGTAAAATACCTGCCACTAATTCAATGGCACTATCACCACTCAAAAGCTCTTGATAAGATTTAAAGTGATCAGCTTGTAAGTCTGAGACGCCATCACTTAAATCTAACTGTTGAAAAGGCACTTGTGCTAAATCCATATCATCGACATTAGAGTGACAGCTGGCACAGGAATTACCTGTAATCTCCACCTCGTCTTCAACGACAACTAATTCTCCACGATCGACAGACCATAAAGGGTGAATATGATCTTCATAATTAATCGTCACTCTACATAGACTAGTCCAATTTGTGGCACACCCTTCATTAATTGGTGGCGTAGTTTGCAAATCACTGTAGGCATAACTAAAACTTTCAGCGGGGCTAGTCGAAGTAGCGGCTATGACATCGGGGTCGGGGTCGGTCCATTCATCGTCAAATACTATATCGGGCGTGAGTCGCCTAGTTTCATTAGTTACATTTTTTAGCTCAAAAGTTTCAGCCATCGTGAGCCCCATATCTGCTTGAAAGAAGGGGTTCGTATTAGGAAATGGAATACCTGAGGTAACCGCCCCGGTATTAATCGAATCAGGTTCGGCATCAGCTCTACCATGTGGCACGTCACTGTCGCCTGTATGGCAACCGATACACTCAACTGTTTCACCGGGCGCTACTTGCAACCAATTTTGATGCCGCCCCCCTATTCGTTGTCCTTTTTCATCTAATATACTAATGCCAAAAGCGACGTTTGCAGGTACCACAACTTTTACCGAGCCATCAGGTTCTATTGGGGTATAGCCTAAAATTTCACGCATAAATCGGTTATTATTCACGCCAAAAGCGGTATTATTAAAGTCATACACGTCGTCACTTGGTAATGACACCGCCTTTTCAATCCGAATAAAACGTTCAAGTCGATCTCCCGGGGCGGTCAGTATCGGGTCCGACATTACGGCTAAACCACTTGACGAGCCATCGACCCCATCAAAATCATAAACACTTCTAATGTGAATCGCCCCGAAACCCTGGTCTGCTAGTACCTGAGCATCAGAAGAAAGCGTCATCGGCGCTATAAATGTCGGTAGCGGTCTTGCGGTCATTAATACCGCCTCATGAAATATCTGTCCCGCTTCGGGTAAATCTATGGGTCGCTGCGTATTACTATCAGCATCTAGCACCCATAAGCCATAGAATGGAATTGCCGCATCATAGGCATCTGAATTAATTTTTTCAGTCGTACATGCTTCCACTTCCCCAGTTTGATCGCCATCTGTTGAGGCATCACTATCAATTAAAGCCACACGACAAACACTCCAACTCACTAAATATCTGTTTGTACCGTCATATAACGGAAAGAACGAACCATAAGAGCCATTTAAACTAAGTTCACCGTCGGTATTTAAACCGCTAATGATCGCCGATTGCCCTACACCACCCATTCCATCGACAGAAACATCGTTCTCAACAAAGTCATTCACATTAACAACCGTTGGTTGACTCGCAAAGTTATCTGTTTCGAACTCTCGTAATTGAACAAGAATGTTGCCGTTTTCAAGTTCGCGGGGCTTAACAAACTGCACCCGGCTGCCATCACTGCCGGAATCATGGGAGTGACGGCCATACATATAGGTTAACCCGGAACCGTCGGGATTAATTTGATATAGATTAAGGCCATTATTCGAAGTTCCACTTGCGTTATCCCAACGACTAAAAAGTATTTTTCCATTTTCAAGCACCGTTGGATTGATATCATGACTTTGATTAAACGTAATTTGTTCAATATCACTGCCATCATCACTCATGACATGGAGCACGAATGCATCAGAGTTGCGCGCTTCATCTTGCGCTGCATACTGCCCCTTACCTTCATCAAGTAAAATCGCTCTTGAACGGCTTTGACGCGTTGAGGTAAATAAAATGCGGCCATCAGGCAAATAACTTGGTGAAATATCATGCCCCGACTCGGCGGTATCATTACCAGTAATAATACGTCTCAGCGAAGAAAGCGCTTGATCATATTCCCAAATATTCCATTTTGGTTGGTCTTCATCGTCTGCATTTTCAATGTCAGGTGCGCGCATAGCAAAAAGAAGTTTTTTGCCATCGTATGAAACATTAAGATCTTTGACATCGTATAAAAGTTCACCATCTTCATTTAGAAAGGCAGCATCAGAAAAAGCAATTGAGCTAATATCGCTTGAACCGGCAGTAGGTGAAGCACTGTTTTTTATATAAAGCGCTGCACCAGGAACAAAAAGCGAAGGCTCCCTTAAATCATCGCCTTCGACTTCATTGTTGTCATCAACAGGTAAAGGGCGCTTAATAAAAGCGACAGGATTCTCAGATAACACAGGATCTGAGTTTGAGCCAGTTGAAATATCCGTACTTTCTCCTAGACTACACGCTATTAAAAAGTAGGTACTGATGAGTAAAATAAACGTTCTGTGTAAATTCGTATGCATTTTTAGCACAATCCAATTGTAAAAAAATGTTAACTGGCTACTCCCAGTATAAGTGGTCCTTTTCAACATAATTCAAGCCTCATTAATGACTTAGAGATGGATTATGTATTTAGTATGGTCGTTTCAAAAGTACTTTCTACCACACTTTGGTTACGCTATGTAAGGCTGAGCACT
>JBLHVH010000235.1:0-5246 GCA_047628385.1 Oleiphilaceae bacterium | reverse complement strand
TCTGTTCTTCGCTCAGAAGTCGTGCTTTTGACTCAAGCTATGTTCAAGGGTTTAATTAAACGTTTAGGCTTGAATGAGAGTGACTTTAGAAGAATTTTGGTTAAAGACCCTCCTTTGGAGGGAGGTAATTTTTAGAGAGACTCCGCTTTTTGACTCGTTTCAATTAACCTAGTAAACGCTGTCAGTAATAACTAGGTCTATGTTGATGGTAAGCGCACTTCCCATCAACATAGACTCAATATCTTTTATTCTTTCATTTCGTTATACGTTCTCAATATTTCTTTTAGTGGTCGTTTTGCGCTAAACCCAAAGATGTCATTAAATGTTTTTCCATTTATAACGACAGGGTACTTGAAGTAGTTAACTAGATAAGAAGGGAACATTTTCAAGTCTAGTATGCTTGTGATTAACTTCGGTAATACGGGAGGAATTGAGGGGATTGGAATCGCCATGCAGCCGCAGTGTTTCAAAGCATCTTGATATGAAATCCAGTCGTTAGGAGCAACATTATAAACGCCTCGAATTCTCTTTTTATGCGCTAAAACAATAGCGTCAGCCATATCATCAATATGTATGAATTGCATGATAGGTGAAAACCCCGCCAATGCAGGCGCCATTTTACTTGAAAGAAGACTACTTATTGTATTCTTTACACCGGGACCAACGATATTGCAGGGGCGTAGGATGGTGATATTTAAGTCTGGGTAGCGCCAGAGATAGATGTTTGCTAAGTTTTCTAATTCAACGGAGTCGACTAGATCCATTGTTAATTCCGCTGCTTTTAAAGGCGCTTTTTCATCAAGTAAAGCAGGGTTGTAGGGTGAGGCCCCATAAACGTGATAGGTCGAAAGGACAATGACGTTATTAATACCGTACTTATGACTTAAATCTAATAGTTTTTGCGTACCTAGTACATTAGCGTTGTAACGGCTCATTCTTGTTTCTTCACTTGATGAAATTCTACCTAAGTGAATGACGCTATCAAAGTCGTGACGTTTAAATAAATCTTCGAAGCCACGTTTATTGAAGTCTATTTTATAGCTGGGAATATCATCGCTATGGTAAGTCAGTTTTCTAAAGTCTACCGCGACAATTTGATACGTATCTCTCAATCGATTAATGATCTGTTGAGAGAGCGCCCCCGCAGCGCCAGTAATTAAGACAGTCTTTTTTATTTTTTTGCTCTTTTTTAAGGGTAGTGCGTTTATTGTACTCATTGAAATATCCCTGTGCGTTCTTCTAGTCCCTTTGCAGTGAGCGCATTAATTGCACTTTTTACTTTTTCTACTCGGCGTGTGATCTGTTCTTCGGTAAGGTCTTCATTGGCAAAATGAATCGGTTTGCCAAAGTTTAAAATTACTTTAGCAGGCAATACCACTGGAAGAGCAATTGGGACATAAGGTACGCCTAATAGCTTTGCAAGGGGTTTGATGTTTGCAAAAGCAGGAATAGTTTCTTCACAACCAACGACGCCAACCGGAATGATAGGTGTGTTGTGTTTCATTGCAAGGTGGACAAAACCATTACCAAATCGCTGAAGTTGATAGCGATCTTTATAAAGCTTACCTGAGCCTCTAATACCTTCCGGAAATGCAACGATCGCTTCACCGTTCTCAAGCATTTTTGCACAATTCTCGGGGTCGCCCAGAACTGCGCCAATTTGATTTAATAGATTACCAAGATAGGGGACTGTCGGAAAAAACCGCTCTATCATCGCTCGCGGTAAACGAGGTGCTTTTTTTCTATTTGCTAGTGCGTAAGCGATGAGTGTTCCATCAATAGGTAGTTGTCCGCTATGGTTGGCAATAATTAATACAGGGCCTGTGTCAGGCACATTTTCGATACCTTTTGCTTCCACTCTAAAGTATTTATGGTAAATGCCTGAAAACATAGCGAGTACGATTTTGTTTGTGTCGGTGTTAAATCCCCATGGATCATATCCTAATGATCCAACAGGCTTATTAATTTTATCTAATTGTTGGTTGAGTTCTTTAGAAACTAGTTTGGTTTTTAAGAATGATTTTAAACTCATTACATGTCCTTGGCGTAAAGAGACCTGCAATCCCTAATGCTATGTCGGGTATCGCTGGGAGAAATTGGCATAAAATTAAAATTTTATTATCACATAAAAGCGATTATTCTGCTTTGTATTTTTATAATTACGCGTTTAAATAAAGCATATTGATGCACTAATACTCTTAATAAATTGACCTGTATCATTACGGATATAAAAATACCCTGATAGATTTAAACGATACGTTTAGGCGTCATTAAAAATACAATTAAGCGTTTAAATAAAATGCTGTAAATATTGTTTAATTAGGCTAAAGGAGCATGCATGGAATCGTTTGATAGCATTGAACTTTGTATAGATAAAATTATTGAAATTGTTGGTAATAGCCTTGTTTTAGGTTTGCCGCTGGGGCTTGGAAAGCCTAATCGTTTTGTCAATGCGCTCTATGAGAGAGTTAAAAATAATTCTCAATTAAGTTTAAGAATAATCACAGCGCTTTCGCTAGAAAAACCAAGGCCTAAAGATAGTACCGAGGCAAAGTTTCTAGTACCTTTCATTGAGCGTTTGTTTGGCGATTACGAAGAACTTAAATATGCGCAAGCTGTTCGGGCTAATAAATTACCTGACAATATCCAAGTGTCAGAGTTTTATTTCAAAGCGGGTGCAATGAAAAACTGCGCAAGTGCACAGCAAAACTATATATCCAGTAATTATACGTTCGTATCGCGAGATTTATTGTTGAATGGTGTCAATGTGCTAGCTCAAATGGTTGCAGAGAAAGAGGTTGATGGTGTTAATTGTTTTAGTCTGAGTTGTAATACGGATGTCACGCTTGATGCTTTTCCATTAATTGATGCGGCGCGATCAGAAGGTAAAAAAATTGTGACGGTGGCTCAAGTTCATGATGAGCTTCCCTTTATGTATAACAGAGCGATTGTTGATCCTAATATTTTTGATATGACTATTCGCAGCCCTGAATGTCAGACTCGTTTGTTTGCACCGCCAAATATGTCGATACCAAATACTGATTATGTCGCCGGTTTATATGCAAGCTCTTTAATAAAAGATGGTGGAACCCTTCAGATTGGCATCGGTTCATTGGGTGACGCTATTGTATATGCTTGTCAACTTCGGCATATGCATAATGATGATTATAAACAATTGATCGAAGAGATAAATATTGATCCGAGTCTGGTTATAAATACTGGTGGTTTATGCTGTTTTGAGAAAGGTTTATATGGGTCAAGTGAGATGTTTGTGAATGGTTTTATGCATCTTATTAAGAGTGGTATTGTTAAGCGCGAAGTGTACGACGATTTAGATATCCAATGTTTATTAAATGAAGAGAAAATTACTGACATAGTGGATAGTCAACTTGTTCAATGTTTAGTTGATGAGGCGGTCATAGGACACAGGCTGAGTCATTCCGATTTTATTTATCTGCAACACTGGGGAATATTCAAAGCTGAGTTGGATTGGTCAGACGAGGGGGTGTGGGTCGATGGTCGTTGTATTGGACTGGATTTGACTCAAGAAACGACTTTTAATGAGATCTCTAGTCACTGTTTAGGCGATCATTTAAAAGGCGGCGTGTATATGCATGGTGGCTTTTATTTAGGGCCGCAAGATTTCTATAAAACACTTCGGGAGCTACCCAGAGAAGAGAGTGAAAAAATTTGTATGTCGAGTGTTGGGCATATTAATCAGCTTGATTATGATCAAGCGCTTCTGTCTGCTCAAAGGAAATCTGCTCGTTTTATAAATACGGGTATGATGGTAACTTTAAGTGGTGCTGTTGTTTCGGATGGTCTCGAGGATGGAACTGTTGTTAGTGGTGTTGGCGGGCAATATAACTTTGTCGCGATGGCTCATGCACTACCTGATGCGCATTCGATTTTATGTGTGCGGAGCACAAGAGGCAGTGGTAAAAATTTAGCATCAAACATATTGCCACACTATGGACATATCACCATACCGCGTCATCTTCGTGATATTGTTGTAACAGAGTACGGTGTTGCCGATTTGTTAGCGAAAACAGATGAACAAATTGCGATAGCATTAATACAGGTGGCCGACTCACGTTTTCAATCAGAGCTATTAGAGGGTGTAAAGCAGGCAGGGAAGGTTAAAGAGAGTTATCAAATTCCAGAGAGGTATCTAAACAACTATCCAGAATCCATTGCTAACTTTATGTCTAAATGGCAAGGGAAAGGGTACTTTCCGGCGTTTCCTTTTGGATCAGACTTTACCGATGAGGAAATTGCCTTAGGAAAAAGCCTTAAAGAGATCAAAGCGTTAATGGGTAAGCCAAGGGCCATGCTTAAAGCGGTGATCCGATCCTACATACTTAAGGTTGATGAAGCGCAAGCAAGGCCTTTTTTAGCAAGGTTAAACCTGTCACACCCTGACTCTACAAAAGATAAGATATTGCAGCATTTATTATTGCTGGAACTTGAAGAAAATGGTTATTTAAAGTCTATGTAGCTTTAATTGTGTAGGGACTATTAACGCACTGTTGTCTAAGCCTGAGCTTAAAAGCGGTTCAGACTTTTTTATGTCTGATATTTACATTCTGTAAATAAATCTCCATTGCTGTTTTGCTATGAATCTGAAATAGTGTGATTTTGGTTTTTTGATGCTTGCAAGTAAATTTATATATTCATTTCTATGTCTGTATTAGGAATAAACATGAAAAGAACTTTTTTATTGGGCTTGAGTTATTTATTAAGTTTTAGTGTTTCAATCGCGGGTGAGTTAAGTTTTGAAGATGCAATAAAGGGTGGAGAGGCTGAGTTAAGCTTAAGGGCGCGTTATGAAGATGTCAAAGCTGTAAAAAAGGGCGCGCAAGCCCTTACTTTACGCACAAGATTAACCTTTGAAACGAAGCAGTATAATTTACTTTCTGCATTAGTTGAGTTTGATGATATAACGGCTATCCCTAATGATGATAATTACTACACGGGTGAAAATAACCAGTTTGATGATGCGGTTATTCAGGATCCGGAGGGAACTGAGTTAAATCGTATTTGGATAGCGTATGATATTGCGAATACGGAATTAAAGTATGGACGACAAAACCTATCCTATGATAATGAACGATTTTTCGGTAAAGACGCTTGGCGCCAAAATGAGCAAACGTTTACCGGGCTCAGTATTTTTAATGAAAGTCTGAACTATTTGCGTATACGTTTAGCTCAGCTAAACCAGGTGGAAGGCGTTGAAGGTGAGGCCG
>JBLHVH010000234.1:0-5297 GCA_047628385.1 Oleiphilaceae bacterium | reverse complement strand
ATTTACATAGCTTCTTCGAGGTACTTTCTATTGCTCAGACTCGAACTCTTCTTTAGCCTTTTTCCATGCGCTATTGATAGCGCTGTATGCATCTGAAAAACCCGTTTTCATTTGCCCCCATGCATCGTTCGAACTGCTTGTTAATCGCCCATACCATTCAGCCAATTCTATCCTTTGCTTACGCAATGATTTTAAAGTTGTGCGTGCGTTTTTACGAGCAGCTTTATTCATCTTATTCCAATTGTCGTCAATGCTTATTTCTAGTGTATCGATGCGTTTATCCAGATTATCCAAAGCCGTCTTCGCCTTCTTAATAGCTTCGTCCCTCCTATCGGCACTATAGGCTTTGAGTGTCTGAATCAATTTCTGCGTTTCTTGCTCTACTGACTCGATTGATGTTATATCAGTTGCTGTTTTCGCATGGCAAACTGGTGTGATTCCGATTATGGCAATCAGCATAAATGCGCAGGTATTACATTTCATTTGTTACATCCTTTCTTATTTTTTAATAGCTGTCGTGACCATGATGTTTATTTGAATCTCGACACTGCTACTTTCATTGCATTACCAAGCGATCCCCGCGTACTCTCCATACCTGCTTTGAGATCTTCCCATGCCTCGTCGCTAGCATTCTTAAGCTTGGTAAGTTTTTTGGTCGCTTCGTCTTGCATGGACTGTAATTCTTCGGTCTGCTTATAATAGCTAAGCTGCGCATCAGCTTCCGCCATATCTGCTTTTGCTTTAAGTTTTTTGATTTGTACGGCCCACTCATTTAATTGTGCCTGTTGTTTCTGCTCGTATGCCTCTTTAATACTCATTGTTATTTCACCTTTTATTGGGTTAATACTAGGTTGTGTGACTATTTATTTGTCGATTATCTCGATTTACCACGTCTGATTCTTCGCACTTACAATTATTTTATTAACACGCATATAACCAGCATCGGACAGTATATCCTGACCTTCCTGACTGTAACAAAATCTCAACAGAGCACGCATTGTCATTGCCAGAGGAAAATCTGGTTTGTGATCCAGATAAAGATAAAGTCAGAATTCTAATGGATCCTCAATGATGGGAATTTTGAACACGCAGCGTTTATATAATATTTTTCATCCCTCCCAATCAACGTTAATGCAAACTTAAAACTAATTCAGTTTGCTATAATGTCTGCATAAGCACAGAGTACAACTCTATAAACTTATACTCTGTGCGTTACCGTACTATCTATAGGAATTGTTTCTAGGGAGTCGCTTTATTTATCAACATTAAGGCGTTGATGATTACAGACATTGAACCCATTTTGTTGTAGTTTTTTTAGATAATGTAGTTTCTCTCAGGGGTGAATTCGCCTTGAAATCATCGAGGCTAAGCGTTTTCACTATGGCCGCGACAGTTGTTCAGCTGTAATAAAAAAGAATACTACACTTGATCCATGCAACAATGAGCGTTAGCGAATCCTCTGCATTTATATGGTTATCCCGCGTCCGCAAAGCGGCCTAATAACTAGTACACCCATTGCTATGTGAATAACCAGTGTCTTATGTTAAGTTATTTTTTGTCCACAGATTAATAATTTTCCTTACAAGGACTAATCGATTTTAGATAGAAAGTTGTTCTATACTATACGCTTTCAACCCCTGAGTTTAGGGTTTACTATTCAATGGCGTTTGTTCAACTTTTGCATGTTTCAAATATTTGAACAAATCACTGTCGGTCGAAAGTACTAAGGTCGTATTTTCGCTAATCGCCAGTTCATACGCTTGTAAAGTACGAATAAAAGCGTAAAACGATACCGACTCTGGGCTCTGATTATAGGCTGCTGCATAAATTGCAGCGGCTTTAGCATCAGCTTTACCACGAATTTCTAAAACTTGACGATAAGCTTCAGATTGGATTTTATTTAAGTCACGTTCACGATTACCTGATATCCGCGCGGCATCGCCTTTGCCTTCTGATAAGAATCGCTCGGCAATTTGACGACGTTCACTGATCATGCGCTCATAAATTTTAGGCCGTACACTTTCATTATAATTAATCCGCTTAAAACGAATATCTAATAATTCAATACCAAAGACTTTAACTTTTTCTGCCGCGGCGTTGAATATGTCTTTTTCGACTAGCCTTCTACCTTTATGGATAGGTACTAAACTGCCCATATCCAATGCTTTTTCGGCATCAGTGAGTAGTGGATCACGCAAGGGTTGACGACTTTTCGAGGTACGAATAATTTCAATCAACTCGTGTGTCGCCACCGCATTACGCGTTTCACTACCAAAAATATCATCTAATCTAGATTGCGCACTTCGTTCATTCCCCAAACGTAAGAAGTACTGTAATGGGTCAGTGATCTGCCAGCGTGCATATAAACTGACTGAAATATACAATTTATCTTTGGTTGGCATATCTGATGGTGTACCTTCCCATTCCAACACCCGTTTATCTATGGTGTTAACCTCCTGAATGTAAGGTAATTTAAATTTTATGCCCGCATCAGTAACAGGTGCTCCAACGGGCCGACCAAATTGCGTAATAATAACTTGTTCGACTTCATTTACCGTATAAAACGCGCCATAAAGTAGTGTGGCAATAATAAGTAATAAAATACTAGTGAACACGGTTAAATAACGTTTCATCATTTACTCCCTTCAATCGAAGTCAAATCAAGCAAAGGCAGAATGCCTAATGTACCGCTATCAATGATGATTTTCTTACTAATGGTGGGCATAACTTTCTGCATAGTTTCAACATAAATACGCCTGCGCGTTACCTCTGGCGCTAATTCAAATTCGTCATATAAGGCGTTAAAGCGCAACACATCCCCTTCGGCTTCATTAATACGTTTGATTCGATAACCATCAGCTTCTCGTATACGCTGATCACGTTCACCTTCAGCCAATGGAATAATACGGTTGTATTCTCGGCGTGCTTCATTGATCAGTTTTTCTTTTTCTTGCTGAGCCTGATTCACTTCATTAAATGAGGCTTGAACTGGCTTTGGCGGGTTGATATTTTTCAATTGAACTTGGTCAATACTGATACCCATTACATATTTAGTTGATAATGCCTGCATTTTTTTAAGTGCTTCAACTTCAATTTCTTGACGACCAATGGTGATCACTTCATCAACGGTTCGGTCGCCCACCACTTCACGCATCACTGATTCAGAAACATACCTCAAAGTACCCGCTGGATCTCGTACTTCAAATAGGTAATTTTTGGGATCGGCAATACGATATTGAATAACCCATTCAACTAATGCAGTATTCAAATCACCGGTCACCATTTGAGTTTCTCCCACCTGATTACGTGCTACTTCTAAATCTCGCTCACGAGAAGAACGACCCATATTTTTTAAGGAATCATTGAACGAGTTGTTTAGCGATATGTTTTGGTCGGGGTCAGTAGCGCCAGGAGTGGAAAAACCAAACTCTTGCTTTAACTGACGTTTTGTCGGCACAATGTTAACCTGATCAATTCCCAAAGGCATTTTAAAATGCAAACCTGCGGGTAAAATAGCATCAAATTTACCAAATCTCAGTACGACAGCTACAGAGTCACTAGGCACAGTGTATACAGCGGTATAAAAAACGCCTGCTAGCAATATCAGTGCAAGCAGAAACCAACTCGATTTTTTGCCACCACTGGGTTGTATTTCTTTATATTTACGTAATAACCCACCCGCCAATTTATTCATATCAGGTGGACCTGCTTTGGTTTTTTTTCTATTTATATTGTCTAGCGCCATAGGCTGCTCGCTTTGGTAAATTGAATAAAAGTAAAATTAATCACGACTTAACGCATGATTAATAAATTCATTGAAACGTTAACTTAAAGTGTTAAAGGTGTAGCTGTAATATTAATGTATTACATTAAATTATTATCTGTTTAAGAGATTGATTATGCTTTGTATCTGTGAGTAATAGGTTTATCGGTAAACAAACAATCTTTTAGCTCTTCATTAAATCGAGGGGCTTTCAGGAACACCTCTTTACGTTACGATATTGTATAAACCTATAGGGAGATTCTACGGTAACTAATGTAAAGTTTCTGTTCGCTATCGTACGTAGTACTAAAATGATTACTTTTTTGTTAGAACTGTTTTTTATCAAAACTATGTTGGATTAATTTTTGGATAAAAAAGAAGAACAACCTAAAAACTTATTGTCCTTTATTGGTCATCCTCGAAAAAACATGCCCAAAGTTTTACCGTTTGAGCTACAAAATCACCTTCAATTAATTGAGCTGACAGTGCGCTGTATCCAAGAAGATAAAGCGGGTTACATTGAAACAAAGCAGCCAGCACTATTAACGCGGCTTAATATTAGCCCAGAAAACTGGCTCACGTTAAGTAAAGGTTTTGAAAGATTCTTTCATGGGCCGATTGGCGATATTGATGTGCTTGCAGACTATTGCCAACATCAGGGGTTTAAGCGACGACAAAACTTAAGTTGCGGTGAAAAACTATTAGCCTAATAAACAACTCATTATTTAATGAGCCAGTCACTTATCTTCAATATTATTAGCGGTCTTTTTGACTCTGAAAAAGGCTAAATGGTGATGTCACCCGCCCATTTAGCCACCTGAATAATACTCCCCGCTTCGTTTAGTCTATTTTTTATACTTTTTGAGCTTGTGATCCAGTTTTTCGTTGAGATGATTTAAATAGGGTTGTCCATATTAATTTATATTAATTTTGTTAAAAAAAATCTCAAGTGCTACTAAAAACAAAGCATCTATATGCAAAGCTTGTGCTCTGCTTCATAATTAGTTCAATTAGCATAAATATTGTTCAAGCTGATTATCTATTTTACTCAAATAATAATTTATTCATGCCTGCGCCCCGTCTTTTTCCATCTAAAGTATGATGTTTTATTACATGAAAATTAAATATAGTAAAAGGGTGCTTAGTAAAAAGTCAGCAATACCGTAAATAATTATTATTAACCAGCGAGGAATAAATTATGTGGATTAAGCCAAATTTCGAAGAAATGCGTTTAGGTTTCGAAGTAACTCTGTATATCAGTAATCGTTAATTTTTTTAAAATTATTAAAAATAAATTACCTCAGTGCTAGTAAATGCTTAAAATACTGAGGTAATTATACCAATCAAACTAACCAAGTGATCTTTTTGAATGGTATTTTTTATCGTTCGTTAATTTTTTATTTCTCCTTTGTCTTGCTCTCGAGGCACATATGAAAATTTTAGTTCTAGGCTCAGCTGCAGGTGGTGGATTTCCTCAATGGAATTGTCATTGTGCAAACTGTAAAGGCTTACGTGACGGTACCATTAAAGCAAC
>JBLHVH010000233.1:0-5326 GCA_047628385.1 Oleiphilaceae bacterium | reverse complement strand
TCATATCCAGGCCACCGGACCGTTAAGTCCATCGGAGTGTTTTTGTTTTTCAGTGTCAGGCTCTTTAGCTTTTGACCCTCCCACATTGATATTTCATAGCCTTAATAACCATACGCCAACTTTATTACAGGGTTTATACTGCATGCGGCCTGACCAATAACGAAACCTCCATTTTTCTCAATATTCATCATTCTTGCACGGTCAAAATATCCAGCATCTTCCAGTGTAAGTGTATTGTTAAGCTTTTCTGGCGCTGGGGCATGAAGTCTTTTACTTAGGGTATCTGCTGTTAGCGCGAAATAATCAATTGAGCAGGTTAATAAATCCATCGTGACATGAAGTTCAATAGCTGCTGGAGAGTGCTTAGTAAACCGCCCAGGAAACACCTTCTTGAGCCCTGAATGAATAGCAAACGAACAACTGTCATGCAGAGGAACGTTTTCAAAAGGGAATTTCTCTCCTGCAGACAATGAAGTAAGTTTAAGCGACTGGACTATCCACTGGGCTAATGCATTTTCAAAACAATCTTTGAAATAGTCCGTGCATTCCGCTTTTTTTATTTGATTGTGAAAAGGCTTGTAATTTATTGGCATACCGCTAATTGCTTGATATTTCCTATGGCTGTCAGCCAGATTAACTTTTGGCTGACAGCCAAGGGTTTCAATAAATGACAATAATAATTCCATTGGTGCTATCTAGCGAGCTCGTTTTAAAAACTGAGTGTTTCTTGCTGAGTTTAATAAATGTTGAGCATTGAAAATAGAGTTGATTTTTTTCGTAAGTTCTGTAAATTGCATTATACTCGCGCTTTATTGTCTTGTTTTTTTGGCGAATGTATGAGATCACAAACAGAGCGCGAATTCTTCCTTTTTTTTTCAGTTTATTCATTTGAAAATTCTTAAGATCCTACATATGAAGCTTAGTTAAGTAATATAATAGTTACTAGGAGTATTAATATGTTTACAATCATTAAATTTTTTGTCACTAGTGTATTGATACTGTCTACGTCCGTTTCATCTGTCAGTTATAGTGCTTCGACCTTAAGTGGCACTAAAACAATAAATTTAATCGCTAAAGACGGTCAGCGTATAGCTATTGATAATATCGAATTTTTACCTTCATTAGATAAAATTAAATATCAGTTACATATTGATCATACGCGTTTTAAAGATTATTTTTTATCGATGAAAAAGATGAAATTTTTAGAAGGACCTGGACTCTGGTGTCATATCCGGTATCCCTATCCGCAGCCTTGTACTGTAACACTGGGCGACTTACGTTGGTTAGAACATGACTTGCTCTTTATGTTCAAGAAAAGTAATGAGTTTGGGGCTAACTTCTGGAATGGTGTTTATTATTCGATGACAATAAAAGAAGGCGTTATTTTAGGTGAAGCACAAGCGATAGACCTTAACTTACTCAGCACCGCCTGAGATTTAGATACGCCTTTTTACTCTGAAGACTTACGAGATGAAATAGAGCGGGTACAACGTGGGTTACCTGACATAGAAATTCGTTAATTTTCACTGCGCGATAAAGTGAACTAAAAAAGAGAATAACACCAAAATGTTATTCTCTTTTTTATGATGAAATTGGTTGAACAAGTAATTAAACGACAGGGTTTGTTTCTTTTAACGCTAACATTTCATCTTCTTTAAGTTGAGACACTGTACAGCGCTGTAAAAGCCAAGAAAGTAGATAAATCAAACCATAAATCACCATGCCACCAGCGAGAACCCCATTCCACATGCCATATTGCCAACAGGCAATTAAATAAAAGCCACCCAGACTACCGCCAACGTAATAGTGCACAAGATATAACGCAGTTGCTGTTGCTTTAGCTGTCTCCGCTTTTTGACTCACCCATGCATACGCAAGTGAGTGGGTGAAAAAAGAGCCCGAGCTAATAAGTAATAGACCAATCAGCATAGTGTATAGTGAATCATACGCGGCAACCCACATACCTAACGCACTGACTGTTGTACCTAAAAGCATACCTTTGATTGGACTGTATACTTGGCTCCAACGACCGCTGATCTTTGCTGTAATCGTACCGCTGAGATAACACAAAAATATCATTGACGTTAAGCTGATTGACAATGAATAGGGTGCTGCGACAAGACGAAAGCCCATGACTGTGTAGAGGTTAACAAATATTGCAAAATTCAGTCCACCTATAAGCATAGCCAACCATAATTTTTGTTGTGTTAAGTGATAGATCACTTGTCTGTTATGGTTACGAAATTGTCCTTTTTTTTGCGTAAAATATAGTTGCTCAGGCAACAGTCTGTTCACTAAAACTGCACCCAATAAGCTGGCAACAGCCATACCAATCACCGCAATTTCCCACCCCCAATATTCAGTGATAAAACCGCCGTATAAACGCCCCGTGATCCCACCTAAAGAGTTGGCACTAATATAACTGCCAACAGCAAGCATTAGTGCTTTTGGAGTAAATTCTTCAGCCATGTAGGCCACAGCAACGGCTGCAAAACCAGCAATAGAGATGCCCATTACTCCGCGCACTAGGGTTAACATCAATAATGAATCTGTTAGCAACATTGCCAAGCCAGCAAAGGGCAATAAGAAAAGGCTTAGCATCATCACGTTTCGACGACCAAATATTTCTGAGCCGATAGCCCATGGCACCAACGTCAGTGCTAAGGTGAAGGTACATGACGCTAGAAGCCAGTTTATTTCAATGGCACTGGCGTTAAACTTTTCAGCCATCAAGGGCAACATAGGCTGAAACATGTACAAATTACAAAATACGAGGAAAGATCCTAACGCTAACGCAAAACTTGCACGGCGATAGGCGGCGGTTTTTATTTCAATCATGATAACGAGCTCGGAAAGTGCTGTTTATTAACATGCACTATTAGATGAATTAATAAAACAGTAGCAATATTAATTTAATAATTAAAGTATATAATAACTATAACTACGATAACTAAAGGTTATAGCTATGAATACACGGTTACTGACGTACTTTGTCAAACTTGTAGAAACAGAAAATTTTACTCGCGCTGCTGAACAGTTACATATTGCGCAGCCAGCATTAAGTGTTGCTATCAAAAAATTAGAACAACAACTAGACCTGCTGTTATTTCATCGCAATGAACGCAAAGTGACACTAACTCATGAAGGTGAAGTCTTACTTGTGCATGCTCGTCTTATTCTTCAGCAAATAAATGATGCTAATATTGCGATGGCTGAATTAAAAGGTTTTGAAAAAGGCGAAGTAAAACTCGGCGTTCCTAGCATGCTAGGATCTTACTTTTTCCCTGAAATATTAATGGCATTTAAAAGAAAGTACCCCAATCTTAAGCTCACTATCATTGAAGCGGGAACACAATCCATTCGCCAAATGTTGTTAGATGGCGAGTTAGACTTAGGCGTTATACATAACGAAGATGTGCCTCAGCGACTTGAAACCGAGCATTTGGTTACTTCTCAAATGGTAGCAGTAGTTAGCGAAAAACATGCTCTTGCCTCACAATCCTACATAAAATTTGAAGACTTTTTTAAAGAAGATCTTGTGATGTTTAAAGCGGGATATTTCCACCGAGAATTTATTGAGGAAATTTGTGAAAAATACCATTTCACGCCAAAGATATCCTTCGAAACAAACTTGTTGCCAATGATGTTAAATATAGTGCGACATGATTTTTCAATATCAGCCTTGCTTGAATTGGTGACTGAGCATGAAAAGGGTGTGATTGCTATTCCATTCGAAGAGCCAGTGCATCTTAATATTGCCATGGCTTGGCGGAAAAATGGCTATTTGTCGCTAGCGGATAGAGCATTTCTAGAGTTTGTTAATGACTATGATAAACACGTTTGAGAGTATTTAGCCTAATCAGTGGTGGATCTGAGCTTTCTGGCGTTTTGAGCCATGCAAGCAGCAAGTGTGGCTTCATCAAGTAACGCATGTGATTTAAAAAGACCTTCCCAGAATATCCCAGTGCAGTTATTTTCTACCCAGCCACTCTTGTGCTCATAATCCTTACAGTTTCATTAAACCATTACAATTGCCATATCTAAAATTATTAAGTCACTTTACCCGCATCAAAAAAATTAGAAAAAAAAGGACATCAAACGATGTCCTCAAATCAAACAAAAGAAACAAGTTGTTTTAAATCAGGGGAGATTACAAAACAAGTTCATCATAAATTTATTTATCTCTGCTGACAAACTAGAGTAATTCACTTAACGAGTGAATTACTTTCACTCGTTAGACCAGTGAGAGAATGATGGGTTTTAATTAATTCATTAATTAACTTATGTGTGACGTTAGACTGCTAAGAAGTCGTCTAATCTAATCTTTATTGACTTGATCAAATTGCAGCTCACTGAGTCGTTGATATAATTTAGAACTTTTTAATAAGGATTTATGATTACCGGTATCAACAATTTTTCCTTGGTCCATAACAACAATTAAATCGGCATGTATTACCGTGGCTAATCGATGCGCGATAATTAGGGTTGTTCTATTAGTCATTAATTCATCTAATGCTGCTTGTACATGATATTCACTTTGGGCATCTAAAGCACTGGTTGCCTCATCAAGTAACAATACCTCAGGATCTTTTAAAATGAATCGAGCTAACGCAATACGTTGTTTTTGTCCACTGGATAACCGCACACCTTGTTCGCCTAAAAAGCTAGCATAGCCTTGTGGTAATTTTTCAAAAATTATTAAATTGCCACCCATGATAACTTCAAACCGACTTACCGGTTTTTATAGCTTATTAAAATAGCCACTTACTAAAGTAAATGAGGGATATCTTCGGGCTTATCACTAATATTTGTAAAATTCCTGAATTTGAGCCAAATTAAAACCGTTATTATAAAATAACAACAAGTAACTTACTATTTAAGTGTGCTGTTATGCGCTATTTAGACACGCTTGAGCGTTAGCTATACCATGTATGCGCTTCAAGCCAACATGCTCACTAAATTCACATAAATGCTCAGCTGTGCCTACAGCACCAGTGAAAATACATTCAAACTCACGAGTCAGTTTTAACCAGTTTACGTCACTGATGTGCAACCTAGAGTTTAACCAGGACACCCATCATTATTGGAAAATATTTACCCTTTGTACTAAGGTTAATTCATTACCTTGATGCTAGATTTTTTTATGACAACCGCTAGAAAACAACTCATTAGTTTGAACGACACCGCTTATTATCACTATATTTCTCGTTGCGTCCGACGCGCTTATCTTTGTGGTCAAGATAAAGCGACAGGTCAAAATTATGAGCATAGACGTGGCTGGGTAGAGAATAAATTACTTGAATTAAGTCAGGTCTTTGCCATCGAT
>JBLHVH010000232.1:0-5327 GCA_047628385.1 Oleiphilaceae bacterium | reverse complement strand
AAGATAAACGATAAAAGTAATAAACCTACAATGGAAAACAACACTTTGCGTGCAACGTGATTTACACTTGGACTCTCTGTCTCTGGCAAACCTAACTCAAAAACAATATAAGCGAAAAAACGGTTTAACCTTCCAGGCAAACCTTTACCCATTTTCGCTAAATTATCTCTCTGAACACTAGATAAGGACAATAAATCAAAATAACCAACGGATCCTAAACGGCATTGTATGTAATCGATCGACTCATCATTAGTGAGTGGCTTTAATTGTATCTGATGTAGTTTTTCGTCACGACCAATATCACCATCCTTGTCAGCAAACCTAAGTAATTTAGGCGTCCCAACTAGCAAAAGAACCACACCACTTTCAACAGGTAGCGACCTAAAAACAGACAGGTAAAGCGCTAACTCTTCTTTTGTTAGTAGGTCGGCATCATCAATAATAAACAACGTTCGCTCAGTGGACTCTTGAAACCTCAATTCACATTGCTGCATCAATCGAGACAAACACTGATCACTTCTCTCACCTTCAACCCTATCCAACCCAGACAAATCAGCAAAATGATTAACGGAACCAATACTACCTGACTTTTCAGTCCCCGTTTTATTTGTGATAAATTGAGCGGGATTTTTGTAAACAAAAATATTAAGTTCATCGCTCTGTGTTTGAACAAAATATTCAATGAGCGACGTTTTTCCTGCGCCGATTTCACCAGTAAGCAATAAAACCATGTCGCCAAAGATCGCTAAATGTCTTAATGTTTCTATATTATGCTTGCGCTGGGCATCTTCGAAAAAACAAGAAGTTTCTCTCGAAAATGGGTCACCACTTAAATTAAAATGAGCGATCAGCTGCTCAGTTAAATTTTTCTTTTTTTTCGTTTCATCTTTCAATACAAAATTATCCACATCAGGGTTGTTATATCTAACTCAGACACGATTTATTTACTTAACACTGCATTCAGATTTTCTGCCGAAAATTCTGAACTTACAAAAGCTTCTCCGATAGAACGTAAAAGTACTAACCTCAATGTGCCATCAAGTACTTTTTTATCGACCGACATCAAACGTTGATATTCTTGTATTAACATCCCTTCTGGTCCATTTATAGGAAGGCCTGACTGAATTAAAATAGTACGTATTCGATCTATATCCTGAGCTGTCAAAAAACCTTCAAGACGCGATAATTCTGCCGCCATTACCATTCCTGCAGCAACTGCCTCACCATGTAGCCAAGCACCGTAACCCTTATAGGTCTCTATCGCATGCCCAAAAGTATGCCCTAAATTCAAAATTGCACGCAGCCCACCCTCTTTTTCATCAATTTCAACAACCTCAGCCTTGCATGAGCAAGAAGTTTTAATCGCATAAACAAGCGTTTCAGAATTAAGCGCTTTAATTTGATCAATATTTTCTTCGAGCCAGTCAAAAAACTGCGGCTCTCGTATTAAACCGTATTTAATTACTTCAGCAATACCTGCGGACACCTCTTTCGAGGGTAATGTCTGTAATGTCAAAATATCAATTAATACCGCTTTTGGCTGATAAAAAGCGCCAATCATATTTTTACCCATAGGATGGTTAATCGCAGTTTTGCCTCCTACGGATGAATCGACCTGAGATAACAAAGTGGTAGGTACTTGTATAAAGTCTACACCTCTTTGGTATGACGCTGCAGCAAAGCCTGCCATATCGCCCACAACACCACCACCAAGCGCTACAATTGTAGTTTTTCGTGAGTGTGCTTTTTCAAGTAAAGCATCAAAAATTAAATTTAGCGTTTCCCAGTTTTTATATTGTTCACCATCAGGCAATACAACGGTATCAACCTCATAACCCACCAAAGCCTGCCTAACCTGCTGCTCATATAATGGCCCAACCGTTTCATTAGTCACGATCATCACCTTATTACCTGCAATATAAGGTTTATACAGCTTTGGATCGCTTAATAAGCTCTCTCCAATAAATATAGGATAATTCCGTTCACCTAAATCAACTTTCAATTCAATCATAGTTCTTCACGCCATTTAATTTTCTTTACTTAACTGTTTCTAAGAATTAATTATTTAGTGGTTCAGCGCCTTCAAGCGCATCAATAATACTTTTAACGACACTCTTAAGAGATTTTTTATCTGTATCCATCACAAGATCAGCAACTTCACGATAAATAGGGTCACGTAATTCAAATAACTCACTCAAAACCTCAAAGGCATCTTTATCACCTTGTAACAAAGGGCGATTCCGGTCTTTATGAGTACGATTATACTGCTGATCAACAGAAGTATTTAAGTAAATAACAAAGCCGTTGCGAGAAACATAATCTTGATTCTCTTTTCGCATCATCGCACCACCGCCGGTTGCTAAAACAACACCCTTGCGTTGCGACAGTTCTTCAATCACTAACATTTCTCGTTCACGAAAACCTGACTCACCTTCAACATCAAAAATCCATGGAATGTTTGCACCACTTCTTTTCTCTATTTCCTTGTCCGAGTCACAAAACTCAAAGCCAAGTTCTTTGGCGAGAATTTTCCCTATCGTAGTTTTACCAGCCCCCATTGGGCCGACCAGCACGACAAGTTCTTTATTTATATTGTATTTCATTTTAATTTACAGACTCATGTCTATTTCGATGAGAGAAAATAAAGCGACCAGACCTTAGCCAATGCTTTGGATATTTACCTTAGCGACTAATCTTAACACCTAAGCCATGCATTACTTAAAAATTTAAGCTTTCGACTTTTATTAACTAAAATAAAGAGCGACAAAATAGAATACTAACAAAAAAGGCCACTCTAAATGAGCAGCCTTCTAATTTACAGTAGAATGTTTTTACACATATTTAATCAAGCCGTACTAAAGACATTAAATTATTCTATCATGCCATCTTTAAGCAGCTTCGGTGTAATAAAAATTAACAGCTCTGCACGCTCATCAATTTCTTCAGTCTTAGTGAATAATGCACCTAGATAAGGGATATCACCTAAGAATGGCGTTTTAGTCACTGTGGTTGCACGTTCAGACTGAAATATACCACCTAATACCACGGTTTCTCCATTACCAACTAAAACCTGCGTAATAATTTCATTGGTCTCAATACTTGGGATTCCTGCTGTTACCTCACCACGATTATCCTGATTAATCCTAAGGTCCATTATTACTTTATCATCGGGTGTTATTTGAGGCGTTACTTCTAGCGATAACACAGCTTCTTTGAATGAGACTGATGTAGCGCCAGAAGATGACGCCTCTTGATACGGAATTTCTTCACCTGATTTAATTGTAGCCGTCTGTCTATCCGCTGTAACAATCTTAGGTTGAGCAACGATTTCACCTTTACCATCTGACTCAAAAGCAGATAACTCCATGTCGATTAAATAATTTGAGCCGCTGAAGCCAATCGCTACGGATGAAGCATTAGCTCTTGTTACACCTAAGTCAACAGCCAAAGCACCTGGAAAGCCTACTCCAGTATCCGCTCCGTTAGCTATACCACCTAATTCTGTCAAAGTACCCTGAGATCCACCAATAGAAAACAAATTACTACCACTTTGATCTAGACCACCACCACCCCATTGGATACCCATTTCTTCAGCAATATTGGATCGAGCACGCACGATACGCGCTTCAATCAATACTTGCCTAACAGGAACATCCCAAGTTGCGATTAATTCACGTATTTGCTCTTGCTTCTCTGATGTTTCACGCACACTAATCGTATTCGTGCGTTCATCTGAAGAAATAAAACCTCTTACTGAAATTAACTCTATATCTTTACTTAATAGTGCAACGATATCTGACGCCTTAGCATAATTAATCTGAACCACCTCGAGTCTAACAGGAGCAAGGGCAGCAACTTGCTTAGTCGTCTCTAACTCAAGTTTTTCACGAGCAGCTATTTCTTCAGCTGGCGCAACAAGCAAGACATTGCCGACTTTTCGTTTATCCAAACCTTTCGTTTTTAAGATTAATTCTAGAGCTTGATCCCAAGGTACGTTCTGCAGCCTTAAGGTTATTGTGCCACCGACCGTATCACTTGCGACTAAATTGAGACTCGTAAAATCAGCAATTAATTGAAGTACAGCCCTCACCTCTATATTTTGAAAGTTCAAAGATAACTTTTCACCCGTAAAAGGAAATTTGTCTTTCTTACGCTTATCGACTTCATCCTTTGATAACTCTTCAACACTAACAGTAAATTGGTTGTCAGTTTGATAAGCCAAATAATCATAATTACCTGTTGGCTTAATCATGATTATCGCTTCACCATCTTCAATATATGAGTCGATTCGTTGAACTGGCGTAGCAAAATCAACTACATCTAAACGCTGGCGCAGCGCTTCTGGCAACTCAACTGCAGGCATACGTAGCCGAATATTCCCTGCTATCTCACTCATGTCAATATCAACATTAGGTGTTGAAAAATTTATCACTATCTGGCCATCGCCTTTTTCACCACGGTGAAAATCAATCGATGTGACACTATTTTTCTGAGAACGGACAATATTAGAATTTGGTATAGCACCGGAAGAAGCAGTCTTATCTTGAGCTGTTACTGAGAATGCAGCGCCATCTCCGACTACAATAACCAATGTATTCCCAACAACGCGAGAACTATAAGGCACCAGTTCCACTAGGTCTAATATAATTCTAGTTCTATTTTTAGCCCCAATTACCGTCATTCGCTTGGCATTTCCAAGCCCTAAATTATGATATTTTTCCGCAAGCCGATTATTGACTCCTACTAAATCCATAGCAATTCGCGCTGGACTTTCAATCGTGTAACTGTCAGGAGTCGGCGGAACATCATTAAACCTTAATGATATTTCGGTCCTATCCCCAGGTAACGAAGCAAAATTCACATCTTGTAAATCAGAGGCATTAACCCCCTTAATTGAAAACAAGCTGATACAAACAACCCAAAGCATAAATCGTGTCTTAAAGCGCATTGCTGATAACCTTAAAAGTCTATTTTTCTTAAATTCCAATTTTACTAAAATCATATTCATTGAAAACCTCATTCCCAGTTGCCTCCAAGACTATTACTCATCTGCCAGCGCGATAATGCGTGGTCGTTCTAACCACCCACCATACCCGTTGGGAACTATTTCAATCAAATCGAGACGCCCATCAGTTATAGCAACGATACGACCGTAATTTCCACCCATAAATTGACCAACTTTTGCCATATGAACGCCTCTTTCATCATCTGAAATCAGAGCCCATAACGTATCCTTTTCGCCTTTTTGTATCGTACCAACCATTTGGAGTTGTGCTAGCTGAAAAGATTCTAACACTTCTTTTGCTCTATCTAGGTTAGGCTTAACT
>JBLHVH010000231.1:0-5374 GCA_047628385.1 Oleiphilaceae bacterium | reverse complement strand
GATCGCGTGTTAAGCGCTCAACCCACATGAGTGGACTACCCTGTTCAAGCCCTAATTGCTGGGCAACCTCTTCATCTGCCGGTCGTGCCTCTAAACTAATTTCAGCTTCACCTAATCTAAGACTTAGTTGCTTTTCCAACATCGGAAAAATATCCCCAGTTAAGTCCTCACCAAATAATCCTTGGCCAATCTCAATTGGAAAAAAAGAGCGATCAAGAGAGACAGCTTCCTGATTCAAATAGCGTATTCGCACCACTTCTATGACTTTTTCCTTATCCCCTAGCTCTAACTTTATTTGCACATCCCGGGGTGCAACCCTTTCGCGAATACTGATCAAGCGAGCCGATGTTTTATAACCCTTAGGGCTCATTGCCTCATCAAAGCCTTGCAGCTGCTGCAAGTCTTGCGACGCCTTAGGTTTGCTGGCAAACGTACCCTTTCCTTGAGATGTAAATACTAAACCTTCACTACTTAGGTCTTTCAGCGCTTGGCGCACGGTGATACGACTAACACCAAACGCACTCATTAACTCGCTTTCTGACGGAAGGCGTTCATAGGGTGCATATTCGCCCGAAAGTATTTGTTTTTTTAATGCCAATTTTATCTGTATGTACAACGGCTCATGTGACCGGGCATCAGCTTCCAAGATATTCATAGACATAACTCCAATTTTAAACACTGCGTATATTATAGCATGTTATGACTTGTTATAATAAGTTAAATATTTTATTTATATGTGCTTTAATAAAATTCATCCAATACCTCACCGGCTAATATAGGCAAGATCTAAAACTAATTCCGCTGCCAAATTAAAGTGCTTAAATATAAAGCCAAGGCTTCAATTTCAGCATCTTCAAGATGCTCTGAAGTGCGCGTCAACGTGTTTTTACGCAAGCCTGCTTCTGGCTTGGCTACCGCACAATCTGATTCGCGCTCTCCTGAATTAAAATCATGGAGCTGTTTTTCCAGGTATTGCTTATGCTGCCCATCAAGCCAGGGAGCATTCGATTCTTTGTTAATATGGCACCCGGCACACGAAGAAATTTGATCCCTTCCTTCGTTAAAAATGGATCGCCCTAGGCTAATTTTTTGAGCCTGACTCTTGCCAAGTTTATGACCTGTATTACCAAACTCGGTATCTGGTGGAAGCGAAGAGAAATACGCCGCAATCTTCTTTACATCTTCCTGTGCGACCTCACCGACAATCGACTGCATTTGTCCACCATCGTTTAGCCTTCGACCCTCTCTAAAAGCAATTATTTGCTGCTCTATATAGATAGCTTTCTGCCCCGCAAGTTTGGGAAATTTTGCCATTTTACTAATACCATTTGCGTTATGGCATAGGGCACAAACTTCCCACGCTTGCATTCCCTCTTTATCAATCATTCCCGCGTAGTCAACACGACTAAAAGCAAGAAGCAAAAGCGTTATCACTAATCGACTACCGTAAAAAGTTAAAGCAGATAAAGTCGGCATATCAAGGATTCGTCACAGCTAGTTTAAACATCAGATTTTCCCCATCACCCAGTGCAAAATTAATCGTAGTAAAATCGCCCGCCTTTTTATGCTTTAAAGGACCATGAAGCATTAAGTGCATTCCACCCGGCTCTAAAGATAACGCATCACCCGCCCCAATTTTGAGCGAATCGACATGTTCCATTTTATGTACACCATCAACCTGAAATGATCTATGTATCGACACTGACTGATAGTCGGGGCTGGATACATCCACTATGTATACATCTTCACCACTCAGGCTTTCTATTTTTAAATAGCCTGCATTCATTGACATAAAACCTGGACGTTCAGGTTGATAAGCGTCCATAACATGCAGCGTTTTTCCCTTAGTAAAACCACTGCCATCATCAGCTAACTTATTAGCATTTGCACACCCAACTATCGTCAGTAAAACTGTCAGCAGCATTGACAGCATAAAACTAGAAATATAAGTAGATGCGATAATCCTATTCAATTGCCCTACCCCTAATAAGTAGCATAAGTTCCCAGGCTGCATTAGACCTGCCAAAAGGCGGGTTGATCTTGGCAACCATTTCGCCATTCGGATTGACTACCGAAATTGATGAGGTATGAACCACTGTATAACTAGTGTCGCTTTTCTTTTTGTCGTATCGATAAAAACCATCAACGCTTTTTACCAATCGATCAATCTGACTAAGCTCACCGGTAATACCGATATTTTCAGGATGAAAATAAGCTAAATACTCAGCGAGTACATCCTTATCACGCGCAGGATCAACCGCTACAAATATAATATTAGGTATTTTTTCTGGTGTAAAATGGCTCCCGAGTTCAGCACGTACGCCCTCAAGCTGAGCCATGGTCATAGGGCAAATATCCGGACAAGTGGTAAAACCAAGAAAAATAAGCGACCAACTGCCAAGCAGATTTTTTTCTGTGAAAGAATTCCCATGTTGATCAAACAACTCAAAATTATCGATTAAAACAGGCTTATCAAGCTGTTTAACCACTTCAGACTCAGCGTGAACTCCACTTATAAAAAGCAGTACACTACTAACAAATAAACACTTCAAAAATGAACGATTCATGTTAATGATCCCCCGAACTTTCAAAGGCTTTTAGGCTTTCTTTGCGAATATAGGACAAGCACTCTCGCTTCAATGCTACAAAGTCTTCAGTTGTGCCAATTTCAGAATTACGAGGTCTTGGCAGCTCGACAGTTAAATCAGCAATAATTGAACCTGGACCAGCACTCATGATGAGAATACGATCCGCTAAAAATATAGCTTCATCGACATCATGAGTGATAAACAAAACAGTCGTACCGAATTCTGACCATATGTTTAAGAGGCTTTCCTGCATGATAAGCCGCGTCTGCGCATCTAATGCCCCGAATGGTTCATCCATTAATAAAACACTCGGATAGTTTGCAAGTGCACGCGCTATTCCAACGCGTTGCTGCATCCCCCCAGACAGTTGACCTGGCAACTTGTTAGCCATGTCTTTGAGCCCAATCATTGAAAGAAAGGTGCTTGCAATCGAGTCACATTCTTTTTGACTATGACCTGCTATCTTGGGTCCAAATGCAATATTTTCATGCACGGTTTTCCATGGAAATAATGAATATTGCTGAAAAACCATGCCGCGATCTGGTCCGGGCTGGGTTACTTCTTTTCCATCCACTAGAACACGACCACTTGCTGGTTTTATATAGCCCGCAACACTATTGAGCAAAGTAGACTTCCCACACCCTGAAGGCCCTAGAATACAAACAAACTGACCTGGCTCTATATCTAATGTCGTAGCCTCTACTGCGGTATTTTTTTTGGCACCGGACCCAAAAGCAATAGTTACATCATCGATTTTAATGAGCCCGCGATCGATTGATCTTTTTTGATGAATAACGCGCTCTTCTTTTAAAACAACCTGCCCTTTCATAATTTGCTCCTAATCTGGCTATTAATGTCAATTTCTTCTAATTGTTCATCAAACTCTTTAGGTGAAACCATATAGAGCGCAATAAACATCAAAATAAAACCAAGTGCGTTGAACCAAAATCCAACTGGTTCGATCGATAGAGAAGTGGAGACCCCTAAGCCCATTATTGCTAAGCCAACAACCCATGTTGGTGTTGCACAACATACAACCCACGACATTGTTAGTGATGTAAGCCCAAAAAATAGACCGCCCAAACCAGACGTTATTTTTGATGAGTAATTTAAAGCGCGACTACAAACTTGTTGGCGATATTTCATCACTAAGATGTAAGTCACCAAAAGCGCAGAAAAAAGTAGAACACTAAGAATTTTCCATGGTGCTATGAACATACTCCACTCAGATATTCCCAAACCATAATCAAAATTCATAAAACCAATCTCCAGCCACCACTCTTCGCTAATAATTTGTAATGCATCCTTTGAAGAAGGCGTCGATTCAATTATCCAACTGGCATTTTCTATCCAGTCAAATACATCTATATAATTTGGCATTGCCTGAAACTTAATCATTAGTGCTAACAGCATCGCGACGTAGTAAGTAATACAAAGACCAAATACACATACCGCCCATAACAACCAATGACGCTTAATAATTTTTAGCAGATATAAAATTCTTTTAGTTGGATTCATAGTATTAACGCTGCGAAAGCTTCCATCGCAAGGATGGTCGCATGGCTAGTCGAACTAAAAATGTAGAAAGGGAGCCCAATCCACCGATAACCAGCATCCCCACTACGATATCAGGGTAATTGATGAGTGAATAAGCGTTCCAGGTGAAATAGCCTATTCCGTATTGCCCAGAGATGATTTCGCCAGCCAATAATGAAAACCAGCTAACACCCATTCCAATAGCCAAACCAGCAGATATAGATGGCAATGCAGCAGGAAACACAACGTGTCTGAATACTTGTGAACGCTTCGCGCCAAGCGATAAAGCCGCTCTCACAAGCACTTCTGGTGTTTGTTCAACACCGTGCACAGTATTGAGAATAATAGGAAAAAGAGCTCCCAGAAAGGTAATGTATATAATCGAAGACTCTTCTGTTGGCCACATTAAAATGGCTAGCGGTATCCATGCTACGGCTGGAATCGGGCGAATAATTTCAATGTAGGGCGAAACGGCTGCACGCATGTTTCGAGAACGTCCGATTATAAGCCCTATCCCAATACCCAAAATGACGGCTATTGAGAAAGCAAACAGAATTCGTTTCATGCTAACAAGAATATGTATATAAAATTCGCTATCTGCCAGTTGTGCAACAAACGCACTGCCAACACCAGTAGGCCCAGGAATACTTTCAAAATTTATATAGTAATTAAAGTTATACTCGGTCGCTAAATGCCAAAGTACTAGACCAAAAATTACCGAGAGCGAACCAATAATAATTGCTTTAGCTTTTTCAAAAACTTCTAATAAAGTCTGCAAAAAACTCGCTTTTGCTGGTACATTTTCATTAAATTGTTTCTTCAAATTACCGACATCATATTCATCAGTTAATTTCTCTCCAGTAACAACCGACTGTAGTGAAGAATCCATAGCAGGTTTTAAGCCAGGCACTTCAGTCGACGTCTCTTCTGGTTCATTATTGCTAAACTTATCTACAGCGATCATACTCATAGCGCTCCAATCCTCTCCAAGTTGAAAGTAGCGAGAACTCACGTTCAACACTATCTTTTGCCTATCTGACACTTACATGATTAAAATTCATGCCACAGACTTAACCATGTTATTTGTTTAAGTTGCGCCCTGATTACGGGCGCTCACTTGGATTTACGCTACAGTGACGCTAACGCGCCCTTCAGATCCATGACCGCTCCTCCCGATTTACTAGCAAAATCATCGGCATCAGGTTTACGTAAAAATGTAGTAAATCCTTTGCCAGCCTTAACAAAAAAGG
>JBLHVH010000230.1:0-5374 GCA_047628385.1 Oleiphilaceae bacterium | reverse complement strand
CCACCACCGGCGGTACTCTTAAGCATGATGGGATAACCAATTTTTTCTGCTGACACGATGGCTTCTTTCAAACCACTGAGTAAGTCAGTCCCTGGCGACAAGGGAACGCCAGATTTTTCTGCCAACGCTCTCGCTTTATGCTTTAGACCAAACACCTCCATTTGCTCGGGTGTCGGGCCAATAAAAGCAATGCCTTCTTGCTCACAGCGCCGCACGAATTCGGCATTTTCACTCAGAAAGCCATAACCGGGATGAATTGCCTGCGCACCTGATTTCTTTGCAAGGTCGATGATCTTATTGACATCAAGATACGTTTCAGCGGCGGGACCTTCGCCCAAGCAAAATGATTCATCGGCATGACGGACATGCAGGCTATCTGCATCACTTTCGGCATAAACAGCCACCGAACTTACTGACAATTTGTTAAGCGTTCTAATAATTCGCGTTGCGATAGCGCCACGATTAGCGATCAATACTTTTGAAAACATGCTCTACCTAATACTGGGTCGTCCCAGAAAAAATACGTCAGTGGCCGTCCACTGAAGGGAATTTTTGTTCACCTAATCAGGAAGCATTCCAAACTAGATACTCTACCGGTGTCGGATTATAGCCATTACATGGGTTATTGAGCTGCGGACAGTTTGAAATCAGTACGATTACATCCATTTCGGCCTTTAGTTCAACATATTTACCAGGAGCGGAAATACCATCTTCAAAGGTCAGCCCCCCTTCTGACGTTACAGGCACATTCATAAAAAAATTGATGTTATGACTAATATCGCGTTTGCGAATGCCGTATTCTGGGTTCTCTGCTATCGCCAGCATCCAGCTATCTCTACAGGCATGCATACAACGTTTTTCTAGATCATAGCGAACAGTATTGCTTTCCGTCGCACACGCGCCACCAAGCGTATCGTGACGACCACAAGTATCAGCAACAATTTCTAGCATGATGTTGTTTCTATTCGACCGCAGCTGCGAACCTGTCGTCAAGTAGACATTCCCTTGTTCGCGAATGGTATCCATTGCACTGTAACGCTCGCTTGGGTTTGTCGCATTAAAGAACAAGGTGTCGGCAGCCTGGTTACCTTCAATATCTAAAATCCGAAACGTTTCACCTGCTTTTACGACCCCGATATAATAATCACCGGCATCGACAAGCTCTCGACAGATAGCATTTTCAGGGTTTAAGTGTGATTCGATCAACATGACTTAAGCTCCCAACCCAAGGTGATATAAAGTGTTATTTTTAAATCCACGGCCATTCTCCGGACGATAGTTAAGACAATAATCATCATCAGTCAGCCCTTGTGCTTGGCCCAGTTCAATTTGAATAGATTTTTCAGGGTAGAATTCTGAGGCATTTAGCGGGTGTGGACAGGTATGTAATAACACTAAGGTATCCATTTCGAAGCGTAAAACCACCTGACTACCGGCTTTACTATGTGTTGCATCAAGCTTCATGTCGCCAGCATCACTCACCAGCACTTTGCTAAACCAGTTCAGATTAGCCGCAAGATCAGCTTCACCTAGGCCATATTTTGCAAGCTCAACTAAAAAAGCATCATGTCCGTTTTGCTTCCAATGATTATGATCTTGTTGATAGTCCCGTTTCCCCCATTTGGCTTCGACATGCGAAGCATGAGAGTTGCCTAAAACTGTTTCATGCCAACCTAAGTTATCATCAATAATCGAGGCAAAAATACGCCCCATATCTGAATAAAGACAATTCCCTTTAGTCAATTTAAACGTATGCTGACACTTCAAGGTATCGGGCGCATTGTAACGTTCAAGTAAATTTTCGGGATTGTAAAAAAGCATACCGACATTAGCGCCACCACTCGTATCACTAAGACGCATGACACTACCACGGCGCAGTTTTAACGACCAATGTGACCCCACTTCAAGTTCGGTACTGTAATCGATGGAACGAATACTTCCACTCATGCCTGACTCCATTAAATATATAAATTAAACGTTATGACGCTACATACTCTGGCAATGGCCGTAGTTGGTCGTCAATTTGCTGATAAATCGACTTATCCATCTGCCCAACAGATAAGTCATAAGTAATACCAGCACCATAATGATTAGGTGCTTGTGGATCATGTCTAAGCTTATCGAAAACCCATAAACGCGTTCCCAGATAAAATCCTTCTTTCAGGTCATGCGTCACCATAAAAACTGTCAACTTATACTCACGCCATAGCGTTAAAACCAGTTCGTGCATATCGGCCCGAATCCCGGGATCCAGAGCTCCAAAAGGCTCATCTAACAACAATATTCTCGGCTTCCCTAACAGCGCTTGCGCGATCGCCAAACGCTGTTTCATCCCCCCAGATAACTCATGCGGATATTTGTTAAGCGCATGCGTCAAGCCGACTTGCTCTAATATTGACCTAGCATCTTTTTTAGCTGCATCTTTGGCTGCACCAAATAGATAACCCGTTAGTCCTTTTTTCTGAAAAGCACGCGTCGACATCACATTCTCTAAAACGGTCATGTGAGGGAAAACAGAGTACTGCTGAAACACAATACCTCTATCAGGCCCTGGCTCTGCGGGAATGGACTGGCCATCAAGTAATATCTGACCTTTACTCGGCTGAACAGTACCTAATAACATATTGAGGAAGGTGCTTTTCCCACACCCTGATGTGCCCACTAAGGTGACAAACTCACCCTCTTTCACCGACACATTAAGTCGTTCCAAAACGATATTGTCATCGTATTGTTTCCAAACATTCTTCACTTCGATCATGGGTGTTAGCTTGTTCTGACTCATGATTTTGCTCCGTGTTCATGCCAAGGAAATAACCAGCGATTGAGCCTTACTAAAGCGATATCAATGATGAAGGCCAACAAGGTGATCCACGCGACATAAGGCAATATGATATCCATCGACATATAACGACGAACCAGGAATATGCGATAACCTAAACCGTCCGTTGCAGCGACAGCCTCAGCAGCGATCAAAAACAACCAACCCGCACCCAAAGATAAACGCACTGCATCGATCAACTTTGGCATCACTTGAGGTAAGATCACACGTATCATAATCTGAGATGTATTGGCTCCCAGCGTTTGCGCCTTCACTAATTGCTCTGTCGGAATTTCCTGAGTACGCCGCTGGATATCTCGCGCAATAAACGGCGTAATGCCGACCGCAATAAGCACCACTTTCGAAAGTTCACCTAAACCAAATACGATAAATAGGATCGGTAACAGCGCTAAGGGTGGTATCAATGACACCACGGTTAATAACGGTGATAGCCACGCTGAAAATAAAGGTAAAGCACCTGTCACCATACCAACAATCAAACCAATAACTGCCGCGATCACCACGCCCATCGCTAAACGCGTCAAACTGCTCGCCGTATCTTTCCAAAAAACATAATCACCTGAACGTTTACTGGGTTCAAGTGCCATACGATGCCAACCATCGCCAATTTGGCTAAAGCTGGGCAGTAATTTATCATTCGGATTGAGGTCCAAACGTGCGTCTGAATTCACCATATAAAGAATAACCAAAAGGGCAAACGGTAACAGGCACAACACAACATTCATCGTTCTATTAGGTTTTAGGTTGATTAGTTTCTTCATACATCCACTCTTTTAGATGACATAAGAAGGGCTGACAAACAGCAGACTGAAGCGAATCAGCCCTCTAAAATGTGCTAGCCCTATAAGAAGGAGACTTAAAGTGCGCCCTTGGCAGCCATATCCATATAGGTCGGGTCGAAGCGAAACTTAATGTTTCCTTTATTACCAAAAGTACCCGCTGGCATTTCAATACCGATAAATCCTGCGCCCGGCGCGCCATCACCTAACAAACCGTGCTTGAAAGAGAACTTTGCGACATTTTCCATCGTTTTAAAGAGCTTCTTACTGTTCGTTAGCGCAAGTGCTGCTTTAGGCGTATAGAACATTTCAGTACTCGCAAGTTGCGATTCATAACCGGCTAAATCAGTCCCTGAAGCAATAGCCATATACTCTTTCGCTGACATCGCGGTCTTATCCGTACCATTCATTTTGCCCATAATTTCATACCAAGCACCCACTAAGGCTTTCCCAAGCTTAGGATTTTTCTTTAAGGTCTCAGTATTAATGACTAACAAGTCAATTATTTCGCCAGGTATTTGTGAAGAATCGAATACTTTATGGCTGTTTGGCATCGACATAATTTCACTCAGCAGGGGGTTCCACGTCGATACGGCCGTCACATCATCAGTACTATAAACGGCCACCATATCGGCATCAGAGGTATTCATTACAGTTAGATCCTTCTCGGTCAAACCAACCGTCTCTAAACCTCGCGCCAATAAGTAATGAGAAACACTTAGCTCAACTAAATTAACCCGTTGACCTTTCAAGTCTGCTAACGATTTTTTGCCCTTAAGCACCACGCCATCATTACCGTTTGAGAAATCACCGACAACTAGCGCAGTGCTATCAATTCCGCCAGCAGCAGGAATCGTTAACGCATCCATATTGGTCATCGTGCAAGCGTCGAAAGAGCCCGCTGAATATTGGTTGATAGATTCGATATAATCATTAATTTGTACGACTTCGATATCGATACCGTATTTGTCAGCCCATTTTTTGACGATGCCTTGCTCTGCACCATAGGCCCAGGGCATCCAACCGACATAGATGGACCAACAGATTTTAAAGCTATCTGCTGAGTGACTGAATGAAGACAAAGATAAGGCAAGAATTAAAGCGGATAAACGTTTCATAATGTATCTCTCAGTTGCTTAATGCATGTGTATTACACGGAGTACCCTTGGCCATAGCGATAGCCAAACAAGTCTCCCGGGCTTTTATCCCGCCGTGTAACCCATGCCTTTCACTGAAAGGGGGAGGTCGAATGCTCTTGGACCAGTCATCAATCCTCTTTATCTGTCATTCTTAATGAGGATGATCGGAACCCTAGCTTTCTATTTACTAAATTGTGTTGTCCAGTATGACAAGGGTACGGACGTATTTACATTAAGCAACAGATAGACCAATTATTTAAAGTCTATAATTTTCAACCACTTATAAAAATAGAATAAAATAAAGTGACATATCAAAGCTTATAATGCCCCCCAAAGGGCATGAAAGTCGGTAATATTTCCATTTTGGTGCAGAACAAATAATTTTTAAAACTATCACAATAAACAACCCGCCTGTCTCATGCTTTAAACGAATGCAAGCCGTATTGAGGCGTGTTGAAATACGTGAATTTTTGATCAAAGTGATTAAGATGCCACTGACGATTCAGCCACCCACTTTTCAAGTATCAGCGTTAAATCAAAATCTAAAACTTCCAACTCTAACTTACCTGCTTTAACTTTAGAGAAGTCCAAAATATCATTAATCAAAGCCAACAAAG
>JBLHVH010000229.1:0-5417 GCA_047628385.1 Oleiphilaceae bacterium | reverse complement strand
GTTAGTAAAGCAAAACATTATCGTCACCAAAATAGAATTACAACCTTTGTCAGTTGAAGAGATAAAGCACTTTTTATCAGACACATTTCAATGCGACCAGGAACATACGACACAACTAACCGAACGCTGCCTAACCAAAACCCATGGCAATCCATTCTTCTTAACGCAATTTATAAAACACTTAAACAAGCAATGGCTAGTGCAGTTTGATCACTTAACCAACACCTGGTGCTGGGACATCGATAAGATCGACCAACAGCACACAACTGATAATGTCATCGACTTGATGGTTGAAAAAATAAGAGATCTTTCACCCAAAGCCTATCAACTCGCATGCTCAGGCGCCTGCATTGGAAATCAGTTTGATCTGAATACACTGGCCGCTATAAACTTTCAAACACCTGAGAATACTGTAAATAATTTATGGGAATTGTTAAAAGCAGGCTTACTAGCCCCCATAGATGATCGGTACGACTGGGCCGGGCACTTAAACCAAACAGTTTTTGATGTAAATGATCATATCAAAATGGCTGGCCAAATCCCGTCCTACCGTTTTTCACATGACCGCATTCAGCAAGCGGCTTACTCATTACTCCCTGATTCCGACAAACATCGCATTCACTTGAGTGTCGGACAATCACTACTAGAAAGCCATAGTGATAGCAGTATTGACGACATTCTATTCAATGTGGCTAACCACTTAAATCTAGCCGCCAGTTTTTCTAACGCCAGCTCAAACTCCACACAATTAGCCGAACTAAACCTTCGCTCTGGAAAAAAAGCAAAAGCGTCTGCTGCCTTTGCGTCATCATTCCAATATCTCAATAATGGCATTGAGAGCGTGAACAAGTCTCATTGGTTAAGCCACTATCAACTGATGCTGCAACTTCACACTGAAACCATGGAACTTGCGTGTATCAATGCAGACTTTGAAACAATGGATACCCTGACATCCACACTAATGGAAAATGCTGATGCCCTAATCGATAAAATTCCTGTCTATGAAACACGCATTCGCGCATTTATCTCTAAAGATGACTCCGCAGGTGCCGTGAAAGAAGCCCTACTGGCATTAAAGCATTTAGGCGTCGATATAATATTTAACCCTGATTTTTTAGACGTTGAAAAAGCACTGGTCGCTGCAGGGCAAAGCCTGTCATCGCGAAGCCCTATGTCGCTGATGGAGCTGCCTGAAATGGATGACCCGCATTTGTTGGCAGCCATGCGGATACTCAATCAAATATTATCCGCAGCCTATCAGTCATGCCCACTATTATTTCCGATCATTGTGTCAAATATGATTCAGTTATCCATTAAGCATGGTAACTGCCCCGGATCTACTTTTGCTTATTCAACTTATGGATTAGTGCTTTGTGGTGTTGTGGGTGATATCGAAACGGGCTACCAATTTGGGCAATTATCCATAAAGCTGCTTGAACATTTAAACACCGATGAATTTAAAGCAAAAACCCTATATGGGACATATGTGTTCGTTTATCACTGGAAGCAGCATATCGGTAAAACGATCACCCCACTAAAAAATATCTTTCAGGTTGGCTTAACAACGGGTGATTTCGAGTATGCTGGCTGGGCGGGTATGATGATCAATGTGCATTCATTCTTTGCAGGTAATCCCATTGATGAGCTGGAAAAAGATACGCAAGAATATCTGCACAAAATTAAACATATGACTCAAAAGACAGCGTATTTGCATACTTGTATTTTTATTCAAACGCTTAGTTCTTTGAGTAAACCGTTTGATCAACAGACGCTTTCTGATCCGTTAGTATTTTATGGTAATTACTATAGTGAACAAGATTCAATAAAGCTGCATGGCGCAGAAAATGACCAAACCGCACTGTGTATCGAACACTTCAATAGAATGCTCCTGCTGTATCTGTTAGGTGACTATGAAAATGCACTGAAACAATCAGAAGAAGCAGAAAACTATCTAAACGGCTTGGTATCATCCGCTTATATTCCGGCGTTCTACTTTTTTGACTCTTTGATCAGGCTAGCACTTTGCTGTGATGCTACTCTCGTGAATAATGAGCTCGTGGAAGGTAAGCTCGTAGACGATTCCCTCAAAACAGAATATCTTGATAAGGTCGAAGCCAATCAACAAAAACTTGGTCATTGGGCTGAGCTATGCCCTGAGAACTTTGCTAACAAATATCAGCTTGTAGAGGCTGAACGAGCCTCTATTACAGAAGACCGCTCTTTAAATACCATTGAGACATATCAGTCTGCAATCAGCTTAGCAATGGAATCTGGTTTTCTTCATGAAGAAGCAATATCTAATGAGCGCCTCGCTGAGTATTTATTAGCAAACAATCAGCCTGATATTGCAAAAGTGTACCTTACCAGAGCCTTTCATCTCTTCCAGCAGTGGGGAGCCGAAAGCAAGCTAGGTCAACTCCAGCATAATCACTCGATACTTTTAGGTGAGTTTTATCTAAACTACACGACAAAAAACACAAGCACTGCCGTTCAGTTACAGGATGAGCAAACCACTCTTTTAGACTTTTATTCTATTATGAAAGCAACGCTGGCCATATCTGGCGAGATTGTACTGCAAAAACTTCTTGAAACAATGATGAACCTTGTACTTGAAAATGCCGGCGGGAAAAAAGGATACTTACTGTTAGCACATGAACCATCTGTCGGTGAAATCAGCTGGTCTTTAGAAGTCATTGCACATGCAGGCGGCCCCATTGAAACGAATTCATCGCCCATAAATTTTGAAACTGAAACCAGATTTCCTGTTAATATCGTACAAACAGTGATTCGCACCAACGCCCCGCTTGTGCTCGCTAACGCGACTACTGAGTCACAGTTTAGTAATAATGATTATATCGAAAATCACCAGCCTAAATCAGTTCTCTGTTCACCCATAGTAAACCGTGGAAAGCTAATTGGTATCGTTTACCTCGAAAATAAGTCAACCATAGGCGCATTTTCAGAGGAAAATCTGAATACAGTTCAATTATTAACGACACAAACAGCAATTTCGCTAGAGAATGCAAAACTCTATGCTAATTTGGAAGAGCGAGTCATCTCTCGCACCCAAGATCTCAGAGAGGCCAATGAAAAACTAACGCTTTTGGCAACAACAGACTTTCTAACCAACTCGCTCAACCGACGCCATTTTTTAGAGAGATCTAAACTGGAAGTCGAACGCGCCTTGCGCTTCAATCACTCAGGAGTTGTCATAATGATGGATATTGATAACTTCAAAAAAGTAAATGACACCTATGGACATGCCGTTGGCGACGAAGCACTTAGGCAAGTAGCCAGCATTAGTCAAAGCAATTTACGAGAACAAGATCTATTTGGACGTATGGGTGGAGAGGAGTTCGCAATATTAGCTCCTGAAAGCACTCTAGACGAAGGCCTACAACTTGCTGAACGAATTAGACGCTCGATAGCACAAACAGCGATACAAGTCCCCCAAGAATCATTTCAGATTACTGTCAGCATAGGTATTACAGTTATAACGCAGGCTTACGACTCAATAGAACAGCTCTTGCAACTAGCCGACAAAGGATTATATCTATCAAAAGAAACAGGAAAAAATAGAGTAAGCGCTTATGGTGGAGAAGTTTAAACTGTTCAGGTTCTTCTGAAGTTTTTACTCCCCAAACTCAATCAATTGAAAAAATCAAAATAGAAGGCTCTAAAGCATGTTGGTATGGAAAAACCAAGCTTGACGAAGTGTTGAAGAAGGTAACTTTCTAAATGAAGAAGGTGGTAACACTGGCGAAATGGTTTCTGAATTTATAAGGTTGTGCCCTACTGGCTTAAAAGAACAAAGCGACGAGCGATTCTTACCCTTTTACTGGCAATCCTCTCAAGCTACTTGCTACACAAAACATAAGACAACCCTCATAGTACGATGCCTAAACTGTAACAAAGGAATTAGACAGATAGTTTCCATTGGAATACTTGGAGTATGCCCATATTACAGCACCAAATTAAAAGATACCGTCACATCGAAAATTCAAGAGCACCAGCGATATAACTCTATACTTCTGCCTCCATATTTTATATTCATATAACTGTCATCTACCTGTCTTCTCTTTGTCACCTCTCAAGCTGATAGTGTGATTACTGATCAAGCAAAATAGTGAGAGGCGATCTGAATGATAAATAAACAATATTGCATCGTGACAGAAACATACAAACCAGAAATCAATGGCGTCGCTAACACTTTAGGGTATTTGGTTGAAGGTATGCAAAAACGTGGGCTATCTGTTCAAATCATCAGGCCCAGTCAAACAAAAGCGGATAAGGGAAATAAATCTGCACAAGAAGAAAATATCACTGTGCCGGGGCTTGCAATACCAGGTTATGCAGGACTCAAATTTGGGCTACCTTGTAAACAGAAACTAAAAGACATCTGGACAAAAAACAAACCCGTTGCCATTTATGTTGCGACTGAAGGTCCTTTAGGGTTCTCTGCCGTCAACGTAGCTAAAGAGCTAAAGATCCCCGTATTAAGTGGTTTTCACACCAACTTTCAATCCTACTGTAATTACTATCGTCTAGGCTGGCTTGAATCAGCTATATTTGGTCTTTTGAGGTACTTTCATAACCAAACCAAAGGCACCTTAGTCCCGACCCAAAAACAAAAAGATTGGTTATGTGAGCATAATTTTAAAAATGTAAGCGTCTTGCGACGCGGCATTAATGCAGAGCTATTTAGTCCCAATAAACGATCGCTAGATTTGAGAGCATCATGGGGAGCAAATGAGGATGAACCAGTCTGTCTCTATGTCGGACGCATTGCGAGTGAGAAAAACATAGCATTGTTAGGTAAAGCATACGAAACACTTCAAATTACTCACCCAAAAACACGCTTTGTGTTCGTTGGCGATGGTCCAATGCGAAAGCAAATGGAAAGTAATTACCCCAACATCATCTTCGCGGGTATGAAGACAGGCGAGGAACTCGCTCAATACTATGCCTCCGCAGACATATTTATGTTTCCAAGCAAAACAGACACCTTTGGAAATGTGGTAACTGAAGCAATGGCAAGTCGCTTGGGTATTGTAAGTTTTAACGATGCGGCCGCAAAAGAGCATTTAACTCACAATGAATCGGCGCTTATTGCAGAGCTTGATAATGACCAAGACTTTATTGATCACCTCCGCACAGCACTTAGCTACCCGACTAAATTAGTTCAAATAAGAGAAGCAGCGTATCAGACGGCAATAAAACTATCTTGGGATGAAATTGTAGAGCAATTTATTCAACAACTACTGAAAAATCAACCTGACTCATCAAAAGGAAATACCTATGACGACGCAGAAAGAGTCAATAGTTTCATATAAGAATATGTTTCAAAAACTCGACAACTGGGATATCGCAGGCTGTCTTTATTTAAATAATTATTGTAAAAAAAGTGCCGTAAATCG
>JBLHVH010000228.1:0-5421 GCA_047628385.1 Oleiphilaceae bacterium | reverse complement strand
AAGGCATAAATGGAGCAGCGGCGGCTTAAATCTTAATATACAGATTCAGCTTGGCTTAAGGCTTTTGCTGTATCGCACTGGTGGCCTTGATCGTTGAGTACGGCACCTAATGAAGCAAGACAGAATAAAACGTTCTTTTTGCTACAGCCATTCCCCATTAAACCAACTCGCCATGCGTTACCTGCAAATTTACCTAAGCCAGCACCGATTTCAAGGTCGTATTGCTGAAGTAGGGTAGCACGCGTTTTAGCATCATCAACGCCTTCAGGAATTTTAACGACATTTAGTTGTGGAAGGCGAATATCAGCCGCGACTAGCATTTGGATACCGAGTACTTCAAGGCCAGCAACCAGTGCTTTGTGGTGGAGGGCATGGCGCGCATGTGCAGCTTCAAGGCCTTCTTCTTTAAGTATTAATAGTGATTCATGAAGTGCATATAAGCTGTTGACAGGCGCCGTGTGGTGATACGCTCTTTTAGCATTTTGTCCCCAATAGTCCATGACTAATGAGAGGTCTAAAAACCAGCTATAAGGCTTACTTGATTTGCTTTTAATTTTTTCGATAGCTTTTGAGCTAAAACTAACCGGTGATAAACCAGGAATGCACGATAGGCATTTTTGAGTACCAGAATAAATAGCATCAATTCCCCATTCGTCTACTTTTAATTCAATTCCACCTAAAGAGGTAACCGCATCAACAATTGATAAGCATCCGTAATTTTGAGCGATGGCGCAAAGTGCTTTGGCATCAGAGCCAACGCCTGTAGAGGTTTCAGCGTGAACAAATGCAAGTATCTTTATGTCAGACAGTTTTGCTAATTCTGCTTCAACGACAGCAGGATCAACAGCTTCGCCCCATTCAAAATTAAGCGTTTCAACATGGGCACCTGCGCGGGTTGCGACTTCTTTCATACGCATTCCAAACACACCATTGATACAGACGAGTACTTTGTCGCCAGGATCAACCAAATTCATAAAGCAGGTTTCCATGCCTGACGAACCTGGCGCTGAAACAGGAATAGTTAATTCATTTTTTGTTTGGAAAGCATATTGGAGCAGACTTTTTATTTCATCCATTAAGGTGATGAAACTAGGGTCTAAATGGCCAACTGTTTGTTGTGACAACGCTTTTAACACGCGTTCTGAAACATCAGAAGGTCCTGGGCCCATTAGTATTCTGCTGGGAGCTTGAAAAGATTGCATAGATTGATCCGTGTAGAGTGTTATGTGGTAATTTGTTGTCGTGGGGTCAGTATAACGGGGGGAATAAGAAAAATGCACATCAAAATGTTAGATAACAGCTTTTGATGTGCATTAGTTTTATTTTTCAGGGGTCTATCTTGCGCGCTTTAAACTGTTTTTGGTGAAGTCGCCATCTTCTAGGCCTGTTTGAAACTGGTAATTTGTCCATATTAAATCGGTACTTTTACCTGTTTGATGGTTTTGCATGGCCATTTTTTCTGGGCGCCAGAACTGTCCAAGATATTCTTTATAGTTACTCGATATGAGTGTTTTTAATAATGATTTCTTACGATCAAAAAAATCAATTTTATGAACTCGGTATTCATTTTGGTCTATCCAAGCAATCTGGCTGGTATATCCTGAATTTTTATCAGTTGGAATACGCTTCACCACAAAGCAAGTCAAATCACCGCAGGCTTCATCCTTCAAGTACTCGTAAGTATATTTTTCTACTTCTTGAGAGCTAAGGTCTTCAAAAGCAAATTCACTGCCCATGAATGGACCTGACTTATTTTTAGACGCAATTCGTTTTACACGCTTTAAAGCGGGAAGGAATAACCATTGGTCGTCTGCATCCGTTTTATGTGAGAAAGTTAGTAGCGCTGTGCCACGGACATCTTTAGGCTGGTCAAAAATGGTCATACTTTTATCACCATCAGCTTCTACTTCGAGACTTTTCACACGTAGAGCGCGTGCACTTTCTTCGCCACGCTTATTTCGCAATGTCATCGTCATATCGGCAGTGCTATCTAACCAACCGGTATTGCGTTTATCTGACTCAATTGCAATCGCCAAGCCTTTTTCTGTGGGCGTTTCAGCAAAGCTAGTGCCTTGAAAGCAACCTAGCAAGAGAAGTGACGAGATAAGTTTGGTAGATCTTGAGCGAATAAGCATTTATAAACCTCTAGCATTATTTTTAGTAAACGGTACATAGATGTAAATTTAACATTACTTCTAGTATGAATTCGATCTTTATCTTGGAAAAGTCTTTTTCAGTCGCCTCTTTTAATCAAAAACTTAACGTGCTCACCTTTAATGGGTAACTGTACCAAAGCAAATCAAAAGTAGGTTGGGGTGAGAGCAACGAACCCCAACATCGCTAAAGTGATTTAAACTATATTATTCGGGTACTGTTTTACCTTGTTTAAGGGGTGAAAGGTACGCTCTTTTCTTCAAACGCTTTTTCTTATTATCGACCAAATAAAGCAGTAAGGGGGGTAGAAAAAAGAAGTTCACTAAAAGTGCAACAATGATCGTCACGGCGGTCATCAGTCCCATATCTGCATTCATTGAGAAATCAGAGATTGCTAGAACTGAAAAGTTTGCAAACAAAATGACAGTCGTGACAAATAGCGCGACCCCAACAGTGTTAAAGGCGTAATGAATCGCATCCTCAGTAGATAGTTTATTCTCGCGTTTAGCGCGTAAAAACTTGCTTAAAAAATGTACTGAGTAGTCGACGACAATACCGAGGGTCATGCCAAATACAACGGATAACCCGATACCAATTTGACCATTTACAATTCCCCATATACCAAAAGCGACTAGTGCAGGGAGCAGGTTTGGCAATAAACTAATGAAACCGTAGTAAGCAGATTTAAGGCTGATGGCTAAAATGATAGAAATAATAATTAAAGCAATAAAGGTGCCTTGCAGCATCGACCTAATATTAGATTGACCAATATGAGCAAACATCACATCACTACTTGCACCGCTAGAAAATTCAACTTCTGGGATGTTATGTTTGAACCATTCTGTGGCGCGTGTTTGTAGTTCGAGTAATTTAGCCGTTGATGTTTTCGACAAAGAACCTGTTAGTCGTGTTTCTGACTTATCGAAATTCACTTGGTTATTTAAATCTAGTCCAAATGGCAGTGACATTTCATATAGCAGTAAATACTGCGCGGCGAGCTCAGCATTCTCGGGTAGTTGATAAGCTTCTTCTGCATCGCTGTACATGTTTTTATTCAAGCGCTTCATTACATCGCTAAAGCTAGCTACGTGCTGAATTTCAGGTTGAGCACGTAGCCATATAGCTGCTTTTTCTAAGCCTTTTAAATACTCTGGTTGGCTGATACCGCCTGGTTCAGATGCTTTAACAATAAATGAAATGTTCCCTAAGCCGGTTAATCTTGCTCGGGTGAAATCCGCCGCCTCACGTGCTCGCATAGATTCGTCAAAATATTCGACCCATACGTCATTGAGTTCGTTTTGTGGTAAAAATGAGATAAACACTGACATGATGGCAATACTACTTATTAGAATTAACTTAGAGCGCTTAATGATTCCATTCGCTAATTTTTTAGGCCAACCATTTATTTGCTCATGGTTGTCTAACGCTTTTACCTTGAAAGGGAGTGCCACCACTAAGGCCGGTAATAACCAAACGGAAAATAGCCATGCCCCAGCGACGCCAATGGCAACAATATTGCCTAAGTCTCTAAAAGGAGGCGAGTCGCTAAAGTTAAGTGATAAAAAGCCAATTATAGTGGTAATGCTCGTTAAGAAAACTGGTTGCTGGTTAATTCGCAGGCTTTCAATCATCGCTGAAGCTTTGTCTTTTCCTGCCTGCATTTGCTGGAAAAAAGAAGCAAGTATATGAATTGAATCAGCCACCGCCAATGTCAATATCATCGTGGGTGCATTAGCGGAGGCGGTTGTAATATCAATGCCTAGCCAAGCAGAAATTCCGATAGCAAAAAAGATACAAGAAAAAATAATTATAAATACAGCACTTGTTCCTGATATGACGGTCGTGATACTTGCACTGGCGCTATACATATAAACCGCGATACAAAATAAGGTAATAAGCAATGCTAGCGGAACGATGTGTGTGAGGTCATAAATAGATGCTTCTTTAAAAGCATTATCGACAATAATCTGTCCTGCCAAATAAATTCTCATGTCAGGATACTTTTCATGAAATTTACTTTGAACTTTATAGGCAGCTAAGGCGACTTCAGGGGTTTCCTTACTGGGGTTGATGCCAGGCATTTGCATTGAAACATTAATGGCGGTTACATCAGCTTTTTCAGCAATTAAGCGATTTAATAATGAGGGTTCATTTAATGCAATAGACAGAGAGATATCTAGTTCTTGGTCACTTTTATTTAGGGCGTCACTCACTAAATTATCAACCAGTAAATCGTCATCTTCAGCAATGGTATGTTGGTAGTTTGTGACTGAGTCTACTCGGGTTGAGTAAGGCAGTTGCCAAGCTTCTTCGGTGAGCGCTTCAATAATAGCAAGGTTACTCTGGGTAAAGACCTGACCATCTTTAGGCGCTAATACAAACATCACGTTATCGCTCCGCGTGAAGGTTGCTTGTAGGTCTTCAAATGCTTTTAAGTTTTCATTGTCATCACTAAAAAAAATGCGGTAGTCGGAGCTAAATTTTGTTTTGGGTAAGCCGCTAGCAGCTGATAAAACAATAATAAGTGAAACTAAAATAACAAAAAATTTCTGTTGGACGATGAATTGGCTGAGTTTATCTATCATGAATGTCTCACTAGGGTGGTGGCTGATAGTCTTTTTGTGACTATTGGTCATATTTTGCTAGAGTACTGGCTGCAATCACATTTGGCAAGTAGAAAATAGTTATGCCATTAGCAATAGTCTGTACCATTATCAGCGCGTTACCTGAATCCGTATTTCTGCTATGGTTAGGTTTTGTACTTTCTAAGGCGCTTCATATTTCATTTCAAAATCAAACACGAAAATATGAATTAATGCTAGTTTGCGTGACGCTGGTGGCGGCGGCTGGGTGGGTGTTTACTAAAAGTGCTTTAAAAGAGTTTCCGCCTCATACATTTTTAGCGATTCGTTTCTTTTTAGCTGCATCGATATTGGCTTTTTTATGTGGGTCAGAATTAAAAAAAATGACCAGAATTCAATTTTATCGTGCCTTTGGTACGGGTATGTTACTAGGCTTAACCCTACTTATGTGGGTGGTTGCCTTGGATCAATCAGATAGTATTGGAGAGGGCGCATTTATCGTTAGCTTAACAGTTGTATTTGTCCCTCTGATTGGGCGCTTATTTTTTGGTGACGAACTAACTATTAGTTTGTTACTGGCATTAGTTCCGGCAATTTCAGGCTTAGCCTTGTTGTCAATTGAAGTCACTGAAGGTCAATCATTCAGCTTTAGTTTTGAACGGTCTCATGTGTACTTTTTACTTTC
>JBLHVH010000227.1:0-5463 GCA_047628385.1 Oleiphilaceae bacterium | reverse complement strand
AACGGAAAGGCCCTTAAAATAGAACAACCAAACACAGACACCCTCATTATTCATAATGGTCTTTTCTCTAGCTGTCCTCCAGAAGACCGGGATTGGGCCTTTGCTTCTGATAAAATCACACTCAACAAAGCCGAAGGTTTTGGTGAAGCAAACTCAACCCGTTTTTTAATTAAAGATGTACCTGTTCTTTATATCCCTTGGTTTTCTTTTCCGATTGACGACCGACGTAAAACTGGTTTTCTTTACCCCACAATCGGTAGTTCAAATACTGAACATGGTTTATTTTTATCGACCCCCTACTATTTAAATTTAGCGCCCGAGTATGATGCGACGGTCACACCTACTTATATTCATGGCAGAGGTTTACACACCGAGCTTGAACTCCGCCATATAACGAAATCTGAAGATAATTTTTTAATATTAGGCTACATTCCAGAAGATAAAGATTATCGTGATGAGCAAAGAAGCTTAGCCCTCGCAGAAGACGGCGAGCGCTGGGGGCTAAACTTCAAACAAAAATTTGAGTTTAAGTCCTTTGCAGGAGGCTGGTACGGCGACATCGAATTTAATGACATCAGTGATAATGACTATCTGGATGATGCTGGACAAGGCCTACAAATAGACAGAGCAGACCATTTAGACCGCCGCGCTAAAGTTAATTATTCTAGCGATGATTGGCAGTTCAACATACTGTTCCAACAATATAAAAGTATTGATGACCAACTACTTCTAAATGAAGAGGCTTATCAACGCCTCCCTGAAATGAATTTTAGCTTGTACCAGAATATGAATGCCTTGCATTTAGACTGGCAAAGCCAATACGTGTATTTTTATCGTGATCAAACTAGATTAACCGGTAATGATAAAACTTATGGCTCTCGCTTGCGCCATCAACCTAAAATTTCACTACCACTACGAAAAAACTGGGGTTTTATAGAGCCATCATTCACCTTAGACCACACCGACTATACATTACAAGCATTCGAACCTAAGGATAATCATCTTTCACGCACAGTCCCTATTTATGAAATTGACTCAGGTTTGTACTTTGACAAGCCCTCTAGCTTTATTAGCAAGGATTTACGTCTAAGCCTAGAACCTCGTTTATACTATGCCTACTCCAAAGCGAAAGACCAAGATGATATCCCAAATTTTGACAGTGCACTTCCTAGCTTTTATTACGACCGTTTATTCAGCCCAAACCGTTTTAGCGGCGGCGATCGTATTGGTGACAACAATCGACTAACGCTTGGTTTTACCACTCGGTGGACCGATAAACACAGCGGTGTGGATCGAGCTGTTTTCAGCCTAGGGCAAATTTACCATTATGATGACCGCTCTGTTAATTTAAATGGTGCAGGGCAATCAACACGAAGTGACTCATTATTTGCATCAGAACTCACGTTTAAACCTAGCCACAATATAGAGCTTTCCATGACAGGTTTGTGGGATTCGAAAACCCGTACAACAAAAGAAGGAAATAGCAGTGCTAGCTTCCATAGTAAGGATTACACTTCGGTGCTTAATTTTAGCCATCGGTATATTAGAGATGAGTTAGAACAATCAGACACATCAATAATCCTCCCACTTTACAAAACATTCAGTTTAATTGGCCGCTGGCGTTACGATTTGGAAAGCAATAGCACTATTGGCACGCTGGCTGGGGTAGAATACGGTAGTTGCTGCTGGCGCATACAACTCTTAGCTCAGTCATACTTAACGAGTGACTCAGAAATAAGCAACGGTGTGCTATTTCGTTTTCAACTAAACAGTGTGGGTGGTTTTGGCAAGAGTGCAAATAGCATGGATCAACAAGTGCATGGTTATAAAGCGCGTGAAGAGTTTTTTAATTAAAAATCTCTGGCGCGTCATAAGACAACAAACGTACAAAAGCCAAATAAGAACGACACCGCTTTATATTAATAAAAGCAAACAAACACATTAAGTAACAGCATTTCAATTTAAGCTAAAATTTAGGTAGTTAAATAATGACATTTAGTAAACCAATCGCTATTTTTTTTGCATTCTTAAGTAGTTGTCTCGTTGCAGCCAGCGTTCACGCTCAATCAATCCCACTTGATAAAATTATTGCGGTAGTTGATGACGATATCGTGATGCAATCTGAACTCACTCGCCGCACGCTCGCGATTACCAATCGATTAAGAAATCAGGGAACCCCATTACCCTCGGAAAAAGTATTGCATGACCGCGTACTCGATCAACTAATTATTGAAAACATACAAATGCAACTCGCTGAACGGGCGGGTATTCGTATCGGTGACACACAACTCAATGCCACCATCGACAATATTACAAAATCGAATAAAATAACCTTGGCGCAGTTTGAAGCACAATTAAAAGCGGAAGGTGAAACCTACGCCAGCGCACGCGAGCAGATTCGCACAGAAATGATCATCTCACGTGTTCAAAAACGGGAAGTTGATCGTCGCGTTCGCGTGACAGAGCTAGAAATAGAAAACTTTCTCGCCTCAAAAGAAGGTAGAACCCAATCAGGTACAGAATATTACTTAGGCCACATACTCGTTTCAGTCCCAGAGTCAGCATCTCTTAAAGAAATTGAAGCCGGTGAAAAGAAAGGGAATGACATCCTAATCGCGCTCAAAGCAGGTGAAGACTTCAAAAAAATGGCTGTCGAAAAGTCTGATGGTCGTCAAGCACTGAACGGCGGTGTCGTTGGATGGCGCAAAGAAAGTGAGCTGCCATCGATTGCCGCTGACATTATTCCCTCGTTACAGATCGGACAACCTTCAAGCCTGGTCCGAACCGGCAGCGGCTTTCATATTGTTGCCGTACTTGATAAGCGAGGCGGAAAACAGCAGCTCATTGATCAAGCACATGTCCGCCACATATTGATTTCACCCAGTGAAATACGCACCGATCAAGAAGCTAAAATCATGATCGATAAACTATACGAACGGATTACTAGCGGTGATGATTTTGCTGAACTCGCCAAGTCTAATTCTGACGACCCTGTTTCTGCTATCGATGGTGGTAGCCTTGATTGGGTAAGCCCAGGACAAATGGTGCCAGAATTCGACGGTATTATGAATGAAGTTGCCGTAGGAGAAGTTAGCAAACCCTTTAGATCACAATTTGGCTGGCACATTCTTGAAGTCATCGAACGTCGCAAGCAAGATATGGGTGCTTTGATACAAACCAACCAAGCAAAGCAGGTGATTCATAAGTATAAATATGAACAAGAGCTGTCTAATTGGTTGCTCGAAATCAAGAGTGAAGCGTTTATCGAAATTAAAGGGCAAAAAACTGAAGACGAGAGTAATGCTAAAAGCAGCAATTCTGAAGACCCAACAGAAGAAGATCAGAGTTAATGACTAAAACTACCTCAGAGCAACCCCCCATTGTGGTCACACCCGGCGAGCCCGCGGGTATTGGCCCAGAACTCTGCATTCAACTTGTAAAAGATGGCTTGGATACCCCTATTATTTTTATGGCGGATAGCGCCTTACTTCTTAGCCGCGCCAAAGAAATTAATGTACAACTCACCGTTATTAAATGGGATGGAAAGCCTTTTACGGGCAGCCCTGCCGGCACAATGGTTGTGCAACAAACATCGATGAATGAAGCGTGTAAAACAGGACAAGTAAATCCTGCGAACGCACTCTATGTTTTAAATTGTTTAAACAAGGCGATTGATGGTTGCCTCGCGGGTACTTTTTCGGCCTTAGTCACAGGCCCTCTACATAAAGGCGTTATTAACGATGCAGGCATTCCTTTCAGTGGCCATACGGAGCACCTGCAAGCACGCTGCAATGTAAATAAAGTGGTGATGATGTTGGCCAGTTCTAAAATGAAAGTCGCACTAGCAACCACTCATTTACCCTTAGCCGACGTAGCCTCAAGCATTACTCACTCTAGCTTAACAGACGTGATTGAAATACTGATTACGGACTTACAAAACAAATTTGGTTTCCCACACCCTAGAATTCTGATTGCGGGTCTAAACCCTCACGCAGGGGAAGGTGGCCACATGGGCCGAGAAGAAATTGAGGTAATTCAACCTGTTTTAGATGGATTTAAACACCACAAAACTGACCTAATTGGCCCCTTACCTGCCGATACATTATTTACTGAAAAGTATTTACGTAATGCCGATGCCGTACTGGCTATGTACCACGACCAAGGCTTACCGGTATTAAAGTATGATGGCTTTGGCGAATCAGTAAATATTACCTTAGGGCTTCCCATCGTAAGAACTTCTGTTGACCACGGCACCGCCCTCGATATTGCTGGAACAGGACAAGCCGATATCGGTAGCCTTAAAGCAGCCATTAGTATTGCCTTGCAAATGCGAGCGCCTATTTCAAATTCTGACTCTGGTTCAGGTACCGGCGCTTCACACACTACCCCCACATTTTCTACCACACATTTGGATCATTCTAATGGCTAGACACACAAAAAAAGCTGGGCATCAGGCCCGAAAACGTTTCGGCCAGAATTTTCTGCATGATGAAGCGGTTATCGACAGTATTATCTCGGCAATAAATCCAAGATCAGGCGATAAAATGGTCGAAATTGGACCAGGACTTGGCGCTTTAACTGAACCATTACTCGAGGCTTCAGAAGGAAAACTACAGGTTGTGGAGCTGGATCGGGATCTTATTCCGATTTTGCGTACCAAGTTTTTTAATTACCCCGACTTTATTATTCATGAAGGCGATGCGCTTAAGTTTGATTTTGATCAACTATCTGAAGACGACCAGCAAATAAGAGTCGTCGGAAACTTACCCTATAATATTTCGACGCCGCTGATTTTTCATTTGCTAGAAAATATTAGCTCCATCAAAGATATGCATTTCATGCTGCAAAAAGAAGTCGTTGATCGTATGGCATCTCGACCGGGCACATCCGCGTATGGCCGTTTGGGCATAATGACTCAGTACTATTGTAAAGTTCAGCCGCTGTTTATCGTCGACCCTGACGCATTTAGACCCGCCCCTAAAGTGCACTCAGCCATTGTGCGACTTACTCCCCATACAACGTTGCCCTACCCCGTTGAATCGGTAGAGCGCTTACAAAATATCGTTCGCGTGGCATTTACTAAACGACGCAAAACACTGCGTAATGCTTTTTCAGGTGTTGTCGCACCCGAAGCGCTCGAAGATTTAAACATTGAAGCAAGCCTACGGCCCGAAAACTTAGCATTAGAGCAGTTTTGCGCCCTGAGTAACTGGAAACCTTAACCCCACCTAACTAAGTCTACCGTCTTATTTGGCCGTCCGTCGTTAAAAATAACGCACAATCATGTTTACTTGCTTGTTGCTTGCTTTTATCTACTGAACGAACAAAGAGTAATTTCACTTTAACCCATTGGGGTGACTCTTTAGCTGAGCTTGCGAGGTTCAGCTCAACAGCGATAGACTTACTTTGAGATGTATCTTGTTGTTTTTTACTTTTTCTAGATAACAAGTATTTTACCATAAT
>JBLHVH010000226.1:0-5518 GCA_047628385.1 Oleiphilaceae bacterium | reverse complement strand
TAAGCAAAAACCACGAAGACTTTTAGACTTACATGCCCTCACTATTATTCAAAACAATGAAATGGCAATGAGTAAAACCAAAAAATAGAAAACTCTAGACAACCATTGGTTCAAAGATTCGATCTGATTGTCAAGATCTGATTCCAGCATGGTCAGATAGCTTGTAAGCGCTGAATCCAGGCTGCCACTTTTTTCAGCGGTATTAAAAAGCTGGTATAAGTTTGTGCTAAAAACCAACCCTGAGTTAGTGAGTGCTGACGACAAGTCACTGCCAGCAGCTATCGCTTTATGGCAAGCACCAACCGACTCAAGATAGTTTGGTTGATTGCAAAGTCCTTCTAAGGCTTTAACAGCTTGAAATGCATCGATTCCCGCTTTCAGTTGAAAAATTAAACTGTTGTACCAATTGTACTCGATAACATTTTGCAGCAACCCTACCGATCTTAATTTGGGTTGTCGCCAGAAAATCTGAAAGGAAAACTCGCTTGCATTGTCACTTTGTGCCAGTAAAAACCTCACAAACAGAAGCAATATAAAAAAATAGCCAGCCCCTGTTAATAACTGAAAAAATGCCTGCATTGGTGTATCACGGGTTAGTGAAAGTAAGGTAGTCGCTAATACAGCTACGGCCAATGTTCCTAGAGGTAGGTAGCATTTCTGTTTGAGTATTTTTACCTGATCATGTCGTTTTTCTAAACGATTTTGTATCTCGACTAACCCTAAAGACAACTGCCCAGATTTTTCTGCAATGCCCAATAAAACTATCTCAAATCGATTTAACAAACCACTTTCTGCAAAAGACGCCGAAAATGATTTCCCCATCCTCAGTCGCCGAGCCGTGACGCTTAAAAAAACAGACACCCTTGCATCCGATTTCCTTATCTTTTCTACCGCACTAGAAGCCGGGATTCCTGCATTAATTAGTGTAACCAACTGGTGGATCAAGTGGATTTTCTCTATTTTCGTCAATGCTTTCATACTGCCTCATTTGAACTATCAATAATATGCTGGTTGGGACGAGAATAATCTAACCCTACATTATTTCATTTAACGACAAACCTTAATAAATCCCCCTACATCGTTTAAAGCGTAAGTTAGTCAGCTTTCATTTTTAAATTGCGTTACTTCTCAAATTTACTCAGTACATTAGTTTGTTCATGTCTATTTTGATAAATACGACTCATAATCAGAGTCTAGATTTTAAATTTCTTTAGGCATTAGCATAACTATAAAACATATATTGCCGACTTTCATATAGCCCTTAATCGTGTTGTTTTGGCGCTTTATGTTGATCGTCGCTACATTTACTTATAATAAATCGAGTAACAGGATGTTAGATATTTTAAAGGGAAATAAATACCATATTAGGATCATTCGTAAGTGTCTGATACTTATTGCGAGTAGCAGTATTATTTTTGGTTGTAGTACACTTAAGACAACTAATGACGCAGATGTTACGTCCTTAGCTTCAGGATCTGATTCCGAGACATCAAATAACGTGGTGAGTAACCCTGAACTGCGTAATCCTAATGGCGTAGCAGACACTGTTTTGGTGGCAGCTAACATTGAAAGTTCGGCGGTCGTTGAGAAAAGAGCTGAAATTCTAAATCTTGAAAAATCTATTCAAGTTCGTGAAGCTCAAATGCAGACTATTGATGCATCCATCAAAGCGCGTGAAGCTAAAATTCAGCTTCTTGTCGGTCAAATTGAAACCAATACGACCCCGACAATAGCCCTTCAGCCAGACGAAATACCAGCAATCAATACAACACTTAATAACATTGATGAGGCTGATGTTGCTTCCTCACCTTCAAAGTCAGATACCGTGATGCCAAATGAAGTGGTGAGTGACGCTAAAGGTACGATAGAAAGCTCAGCCGTACTTGAGAAAAAAGCTGAAATCCTAACGCTTAAAAAATCTATTAAAGCGAATGAAGCTAAAATTCAAGCTTATGATGTATCTATCAGAACACGTGAAGCTGAAATTCAGCGTCTTGCCGGTGAAATTAAAACCAATGAGAGTCGAGCAATAGCCAGTAATTCAGGCAAAGTACCGGCGATGAGCTCAATAGAAAAAATCAATCGTCTGACAGCAGAAAACCCTACCGCGTCAGGTGTAATTACGTCCACTTCTGATCAGAATAATTAAGGCTATTCGCTTTAAAAGAAATATCAGTCACATGAAAACGCCCCATTGAAGAGCGATAACAGCGCTTGATTTTATAGTGCTGTTGAACGAAATATTCAGCTCCCGTCCTTAACATTTCAATTTAATTTCAGGCTTAGTTATTAAACCTTCAGACGAGTTTGAAGGCAATATGTGGCTGCATGCCGGCCTGTATTCCGTTGTTTTTAGGTAGAATTGGTCGAAATTGACCGGTTTTGCCCAAAAATGACATTGCAGTGAACGACCAAACTCTTCAGCATAAGGCAATAAATAAAATAAGAATAAAAAGGTCCGACATGAAGATTAACAAGCTAATTCTTTGTTCGATTTCTGCCATGGTACTTATTAAGGTATTTTGGCCAGAACAACCTTCGACAAAGCAGTCTACCCAAAAAAATCCCGTCAAAGATGTGATCGTCAATCATAGTATTGAAGCGCCCTCGCTTGCTGCAAAAGACGCTCAGCCGTTTCAGCTTGTGAAAGCGGTAAATCAAGATAGCTGGATTAGTGAAGGGGCACGATTACAAATGGTGGATGTATCACAAGCCTATGAAGAAAATATTCGTTATCCAAAATATTCTAAACCTTTACATAAAAATGATTGGAACTTATTAAACCCCCGCGCCTTTGTTCCCTCAAAGATGGCTTTAGACTTCAATCAAGGATTGTCCGCCGCCATTGTATTATCCGAATACATTGTTAGTAGAGATGACGACTTAACCGTTAAGGTGCAAGTGTCAGGAGAGGCTTTAAGTAGCGTGACGCCTGAAGTTATATCCGTCTATTTGTCAGATAAGGGTAAGCATACCAAAGCGCTGGCATTAACCAGCGTTGTCTCTTCGGAAGGGATGCTTACTTATACGGGAATCATGGATAAGACGTTATTTTCTGATATCGAAAATAGCGAGGTGATGATTATTGCCGAACTTGATTTTAATAATGATGAGCAGGCAAAAGTGAGCGCGGTTTTCAAACTTATGGGGACCGAAGCCACCTTAACCAGCATTAGTGATAGCTTTGTAGAAGGCGCACATTTGATAATCCCTACTTCGTTTGATGTTTCAACCCCTGGTTATTATCGAATTGAAGCGAACCTCTTCGACAAAGCTAGCCAGACACCGATCAGTCATCTTAATTCTGCCTTCTTACTGACTAAGCGTGAAAATACCGGCCTACTAAAAATACATGCGTCAACGCTGCGGAGTAAAGGCTTTGTAGGGCCTTATATTTTGACTGATTTCAACATTACACGCAGGCCAGCTAAACCGGGAGATAAAACTGGTTATGGGCGCTCCGAGGAAGATTCGTTTGCGGTTCAAGGTTTTGATTTTAGTCTCTACAGCCAAGAAGAGTATGTTGACCCAAAAAATCAGCAACGGCTTGAGTTCCTGCAAAAAATGGCAGGTATTAAGTAAGCGAATATTGCAATATTTGTGTTTTTTCTATTCGTTGTGAAGAACAGCTAGAAATAACACACACTAGTGAAAAAAGGTTTTATTTTGTTAGTTTCTGTTTGGCGATAACTTAGTCAGGTACAAGCTTTCATTCTTTAGGCCCCAGCATAACAAGGACATTATCTGGGTAACATTAAAATAATAAAGGTTAAATAATAAAAATGAAAACAAACAACCCCATACAAAAAACACTCATGGCGGCCACCATAGCGTTAGCCGCTACGGCAGGACTATCCACCACGGCTAATGCTCAAATAGCCGGGCATAATGTACTGCTTGTGCATGGCTTTCAGTTTGGTGACCTTGCGAGTAAACCAAGTGATGCTGAAGTTTATAATCGTGATTTAATTTCAGATTTTTGGCTAGAACGCGCGGAAGGCAAACTCAACTGGAGTTCTGCTGAGCGGGTCGAGGGAAAAATTTCTGAACAAATATTTGAGCAAGCGAAAACTTACTCTGAGCAAGGCACTTGCAATAACGGCTGTGTACTCGTTATACATAGTACTGGTGACCAAGTGATGCGTCACTTCTTGGCGAATCAAGAATCTTGGATGATTAACGCGGGTTATGAACCTTTAAATATCGTTTCTACCATAGACTTTGGTGGCGCCGGTGGTGGTACTGACTTTGCTGACCTAGCCGTCGGCATCGTTGGAAACTCAAGTGTGCCGCAATGGACTAAAAACATTATTGGCGGGGTTTTAGGCTTGGACCTAAGCGCTTCAGATATGTCTGATTTAGGGGTCGTTCAAGACTTAACGTATTCTGGCGCGCGTAACATCTCAATGCAGCCAAATGATATTCCTAGACTACGTTTCTCCGGCAGCGGCGGCAATACCAACCCGTTAAAAATCCTGCTATCAGGTTATAGCGATGGCGTGGTGCCAGCGTCTTCTTCTTGTGCGGCGTCTTCTCCTGCCGCCATTACCAGTTGTTCCAATAACATTGGATACAGTGGTGAGCGCGAAAGCAGAAATGGGCCCGATGGTTTGTTATACAACCACTTTCCGGTGTTGATGTCTAAGCATTATGATCACGGTGGTTTAAAAGACGATAACCATAAGGGTACAACTACCTATGTTTATAATAATTTTAATGCCGGTTTAGAGGTTGATTTTTCTACTTACACAAAAAAGGTGCCTTGGTGGCAGTTTTGGCGTGATACCGGCACATTCCAATATGTCTCCGGCTCGGATAATAAGTCAATGTCTGCATTGGTTTACGATACATTTAATAATTAAAACTCGGTTAAAAGTGATGATTAAAAGCGCTATTTCTATCTAGCGCCATTAATCAAACTTTTAAGAAGCTTATTAATGCGCTAATAACGCACTCTTAGGAGTGCGTTATTTTTACTTAAGATACGAGACATTTTACCTTTCATGACCTTTGAAGTTCATAGCCAAAAATAACAAACATGGCTATTTTCATCTTCGTGGTCAACCTCACGGCAAAAGTTTTATGTTATTTCAAGATTAGATTCATAAATTAATGGTATTTCTAATAATCGGTAACAATAACGTTTCGAACTCCCCTCACAACCCTATTCATTTTTTAATAAAATTCATACTCCCCCACGGTCATCTCAACTACTTCCTTCAATGCATTCGGAGAAGTTATATTAGTAGATAGCAGCGGTTGAAAATTCGGGGTCAATGGTCATATTCCTGTGTTTGCACTGGTTAGTGATAATGACGATATCGAAGAAGACGCCTTTCGAATTACAACAGGGTTTAATCCTGCTACCGCTCAATTTAATGTTTATGCGCCACAGCAAAATGGACTGGACGTTTCAAGTCATGTTGTTTGGTCTAGTGACATGTTAACACTCTGTTCTAGCGCGTTTATTCAGGAAGTTGATGTTGATAGTGACACAATTGATGACTTTACCATGTTT
>JBLHVH010000225.1:0-5526 GCA_047628385.1 Oleiphilaceae bacterium | reverse complement strand
ACAAATAAAGACACAAATAAAGACACAAATAAAGACACAATAAAATATCAGTAACCGTTGCATGAAAGCCAGCATACAAAGCGCTCTATGTAAGTAAATATGTGAAACAGCTCGCATCTGCTTTAGCTATACCCCATTTGTCGGGCGCTAAACGTTAACGAGTTTTCATATACTCTAAGTTGTCCAGTTGTCGCACATACTTATCTCATAAGAAAATAAGTTCGAGATTGATATTTCAGTTATGACGTTTTTTTGAATCTAGCAGGGACACATAATTTATCTTTAAGATAAAAGAATCGATATAAAAATAATTCTCGGGGAAATACATGTGTAAAAGTAAACAAAGTTATAAATCTAAATTAGGCATTGCTGGTACTTGTGCATTGTTGGGGCTTGCCTCCACAGTAAATGCTGGCGGCGCTGCAAACTTCACCATGGATGGCGCACAAGTGAATGCTGCACATATTGATATCAATGCAAGTCAGAATTATTCACTAAAATACAATGGTGGTAGTAATTCTTGCACGAACGTTGAATGGTATGCTCGTAACGATAGGCAAACAGAGTGGACTAATTTTGACCATGATAGAAGCGCGACCTTAGAAAAAAATCATCGTAGTGGTTCTCACGAACTAAAAATGACCGCAACGGGTTATGACGGTCGATGGTTTTTTAATATGTTCGGTTGTGATAATCGCGGCAAAAATAATGCTCGTACCGTTAACCTAGATATCGCAACACCCGGATACACTCAGACCCAAAACCCAATCATGTTAGTACCCGGCGTAATGGCTTGGGATGACATCCTAGGTATGGAATATTTTTATCGTATCGGCGATGAAATCAAGAAAAATTCCGATCAGGAAGTGAAAGATGTATCGCTTCAAGCATGGCAGAACACAGAAGACCGTGGCGCTGATCTCGCAAATAAAATACTCGATTTTTTAATTATTCAAGATGATAACTTCTTTGAAGCTGAAAGTACGATGAAAGTGAATCTCATTGCACATAGTCACGGCTCTACAACCTCTAGAATGGCGATTAACATTCTTTCTAAGGCATTTTCAGGTATCGACAATAAAAAAGTCGCTTCACTTACCACCGTGGCCGGTCCTCACTATGGCACCCCATCAGCAGATGGCACCATCTGGGCAATGGAAAACTGGGAAGAAAACGGTCAATTTTTAGAGACGTTTGTCGTTGATGCTTTAATTGGAGACCTTGCTGGTACATTGGTCGCTATTTTAAGTGGGCATGCCGGAGACTACTCAGAGCAAGACATTATCCCTGTACTTGCCGGATTCACTCAAAAAGGTATGGCACGCTTTAACACGTGTTATCCCAGTGCTGGTGTACCCACAGGCGGTAAGTATTTTATCGAAGCACCACTTGAGGGTAACGAACCTTATATCCCATTCCCAGAAATAATTGATGGCCAAATCACTTTTGATGACTGCCAAAACTACGCAGGCAACACGACGGGTAACTTTCAGCGAGGCGAAACCTTCTCTGCAACCAGTGATATAGACCTCGCAGAAACGCCTAACGATGCATTTGGTGCTAATACAAACCTATTCTCAGCGCCGGTATATGGTGATGGTTTAGGTAATACGGTTGCAGCCAATAATTCTGACGCGATTCGCTACTTCTCTTTCACAGGGTCTGCAGAGTGGAATACTCAATTTGGTTTAAATGTGTTTGCTGGTAAAAACCCTGCAGAACTAAGTGATGTATTTTTACTTCTAATGAGCTCTTTACACCCTATTCCAGGCGAAAGAACAGAAAAGGATCATATATGGAACTGGATTGGTGATACCGCCGAAGACTTAATCGCGGGCGATGCTGTTGCACGAGACATCGGTTACACCAAAGCTTCGGATGCCTTTATTCCTGTTGAATCAACGCCTTTTGGCCAGCATGTAGGAACACACAAAGGCTGGAATCATGTAGACGAAATGAATGCTTTATTTGGTCTAGTAGGCGCTGACGCAGATGACCCCGTTGAAGTATATCGTGAGCATCTAAACCGCCTCCAGCTAAGTGGTCTATAAACGACTTACATACCAAATAATAAGCCCAAGATGAGCGCCGTTAAATTTAATGTAGACGGCGTTAATCTCAATAAATATTTAACATCATTCTAGGCATTAAACATGAGTATTTTTAAAAACAGTATGGCTATTAGCCTCATAGCGCTTGTGGTAAGCGCTTATTTTTATCCCTCAGACGAAATAAAAAATACCCATAGCCATGCTGATATCGTTCAAACTAACAGTTCAACGATTGCAATAAATCACGCTAATGTAAGACCTAGCGCATCAGAGGATTCAAAACAACAGCCACTCTTGCTACAAGAAACTAGCATTCTTGATATCGCATACCGCTTTCAAAGTACCAAAGATTATGAAGTAGCATCGCGCTATGGCGCCTTACCAGAAACTCTAGCCGACCTAACAATCGAAAAATTTTCATATGATGCCAATGGACAGTTAATCATTAATGAAAATATAAAACATATCATTGAATTTTTTCTGATGACCACTCAGGAAGAAGGCCGCGATCAAGCAATCGCACGCCTTAATGAATATATTAACCTAACTTTACCGATCGACGCAGCGGCTCAAGCACTGGAAATTACTGAAAACTACCTCAGCTATAAAAATAACTTATTAGAACATGACTTTTCAGTAGTAGGCGAGTTAAGTAACGGCGAAACAATTACAAAAGTTAAAGCGGCTCTGGAAGCAAAAAAAATACTTCGCAGAACACATTTAGGTGTAACGCTAAGCGAAGCCATTTTTGGTAGTGAAGAACGATACGACACTTATTCCGTCACGCGTGTTGAAATTAATGCTGACAAATCACTAAGCAACGAAGAAAAAAATAGCCGTTTAGCCATCGCTGAAAATAACTTATCGCCTGAAGTTGCTCAAAGTATGCGTTATGATCGAGAAGAAAAAGCACTTAAAACAAAAATCTTTACACTCCAACAAAACAATGAAAATGTGCAAGATATTTATACACTCAGAAAAGATTTCTATGGTGATGAAGTGGCTAACCGTATGGCTTATTTAGAAGATAATTCTGGTGACTGGCGATATAAAGTAACCCAGTTCGAGCATGAAAAAAACAGTATACAAGTACAAGCTCACCTTAGCCCTAGCGAGAAAAAACAATTAACCCAAGAAAGTAAACAAAGTATTTTTTCTGAGAAAGAACGCATAAAATATGCAGTTCAAAGTATTCGGAGTCAACTTGCTCAAGTAGATTAACGCAGACAAAAAGCGTTACAAGATCATCATAGCTAACCATTGACACTAGGAGAGTATCGAAATCGAGCTACGTGTGAATTAAACGTGATGCCTAAAATTCGTCAGTATTCGTTAGATTAGTTGATATCAAAAAGCCGGAGCCCTATAGGAAACGGCTCTAACCCTTTATGGTTATGTAAGTAGATAAACGATTATGATTTTCGATAAAAACTTGGTACACCGTCAGGCTGACTGCGAAAGCGCTTATAGCTCCACAGGTATTGTTCTGGACAATCTAAAATACACGCTTCAATACTTTGATTTAATGCCGTTGCCGATTCGACGGCGTCAGCAACACGAATACCTTCATTCGCAGGTTTTAATACAACGCCATAAGTACCATCATCCAAACGTTTAGCATAAGCACATAACAAGTAGGCTGACGAGGCATTTGCCAGTTCCCCAATTAGTTTCCCTGTAAAAGTATTTTGTCCAAAAAACGTGCTGAATACACCGCTTTTACGACCAGGTATTTGGTCGGGAAGAACCGCAACAACACCTTTATTTTCAAGTATTTTAAACAGAGACATCACACCACTTCGATCAGCCGGCACTAAACCAACATCAACGCGTTTACGAGTATCGAAAATAAACTTGTCTAGAGCAGGAATTTTAGCCGGTTTGTACATTACTGTCATAAAGAGGTAAGTACGAAAGAAATGATTCAAAATTTCCCAGTTACCTAAGTGCGGAGCAATGATGATGATACCCTTATCATTATCCAACGCTTCTTGCAGATATTCCTCGCCTTCTACTTGAGTAATTAACTTATGCACTTTCGGGATTGGCCACATCCAGGACATGCCCATTTCTGTATAAGATTGACCTAAAGACCTTAAACTTTTTTTTACTACTTTATTAATATGATCGTCGTCGTAATCTGGAAAACAGAGTCGCAAATTAATCATTGATACACGAGCGGCTTTACTTTTAGTTACCCATAAGATCCAACCTATTAAACCACCTAAAGCCTGCGCGACAGAAAGAGGTAATAATGAAACCAACCAAATAAGGCCAATACCTAAATGGACAACTATTTTTTTCATAGACTACCTATATTATGATTTAATCTTGTTATTGCCTGTACTCATCAAAAGTCTGGACAATTCTGACTTATAAGATTTAGCATCTGGCCTGTGCATTTTCAATGTCCTGGCAAATATTTTATTGCGATGCCGTACAATCTTGTTGCATTAGCATAACAGTATTCTCTACCTGCTTCAGATTTGATATAAGATGAATAAGTCTTAACTTAAAAATAGAGGCTAAATCCCTGATAGCAAACACCAATAAACACTATTATCGCCGTCCAAAAACGCTGATTTAGCCAAAATAAACATAGAGTTCGCTTCCTTTACAGTCTGTATGAAAAATAATGAGCAACAATTCTGATGGTATATTAACCATTTAATTAAGGTTAATATCGCATAAAATTAGGGTATATTAAAATTCGGTTCAAGTACTGTTAGTTTTCAAAGAGCCTGTAAACAACGCACTACCTTTATAACGCTAGAGGATCACTAACCTTGAGTTAAAACCGCTTTAATAAGTTTTAAGTAAATTCAACTAAGAATCAGCGAAAGTGCAATCGATAGCATAACAAAACCGATCATAAACTCTAATATTGTCCATGATATTGATTTTTGAAATAAGGGTAATAATGCTTTCGCACCATAACCTAGGACGAAGAAAAATATAAAAGAGGCCGAAACAGCGCCTAAACCAAACTGTAATTTGGTCGCTTCATATTTTGTAGAAATAGCGCCGAGCAAAACCACAGTATCAAGATAAACATGTGGATTTAACCAAGTAAAAGCGAGACTCATCATTATAATTTTAGTGACCGACTCAGGTGCTTCATCGGCGGGATTTAATGCATGCGTCTTTGTGAAAGAAGAAATAAAAATTTTAACCGCGTAGAGGGATAAAAACAAAGCGCCGCCATATCTTGCTACCGTCTCAATTGTTGGGAACCGGCTTACTATTTCGCCAAATCCAGACACACCTAGCGAAATTAAAAAAGCATCAGAAATTGCACAAATAGAACAAACTAAAAACACATGTTGTTTCTTTAAGCCTTGCTTCAGTACGAAAGCATTTTGGGCACCTATAGCCAGAATAAAAGAGAAACCTAGCAAGAAACCCGAGAAGTATGAGGTTATTATATTACGTGCACCTTTTTTGTTATTAAGTTAACGCTTTGCTTTTAATTCAA
>JBLHVH010000224.1:0-5527 GCA_047628385.1 Oleiphilaceae bacterium | reverse complement strand
GACTTTCGTATCTCCCTAAGGCCTTAGCCTTATCATAAATCTAGCTCCATAGTTCAATTTTTCTTCTGGAAAGATTAGAACATGGGGCTTTTCATTTGGCGATAAGTCATCATTCAGCCGTAACAAAATTGACAAAAACTAGTCAAATGAGCGTCATAAAACCTCTTTATAGTAAGAAAATTATTTATGATTGCTATCTATGGTTGATAGGTGTTTTGAGCTGAGGAAGCGTTAGAGGAAGTAGTCGCCTAAAAGCTTAAACACTTGGATCCTCCTTCCTCACCATAGCACTGAGAAATTCTTAAAACTGTCATATAAAATCAACTCAGCTGTCATAACCATAATTTAAAATGGTCATTAATAAATCTAATTAATAAATCTAATTAATAATTGGCTTTCGATGTGACCGACTATAAAGGTGTCTTATGGTATATCCTAAAATCTTTTCTCCGCGTTGGTTTGACGCATTATTGAGTTTTCTTTATCGCATAGCGGCAAGTGGGTATCTGCCTGCCTCATTATTTCGATCAGCGATACCCAAGCAAGGCCAACGCCAACAAAAAAAAGGGCATCTTGATCTTGAAATTGTTAGTCACTGCTGGAATTACTCTAGCATGTTGGCATATCAATTAAGTTCATTTATAAAGTATCCACCAACAAAACTTTCTTTGACAGTTACGGTTGTTTATTCGAAAGAAGACAATAAAACTACTCGACTACTTGAGTTTATTGGTTCTCATCAAATTGAAAATATCACGTGGAACTGGCTTGCCTTGGATAAGAAGCAAGTATTTCGTAGAGGTATCGGACGAAACCTGGTAGCTAAAAATACGCAAGCGGATTGGATATGGTTTACCGATTGTGACATTGTATTTCATGAGGGTTGCCTGGATTCCTTAGCAAGCTCGTTACAAAATAGAACTGATTCTTTGGTTTTTCCTAAAACCGAATACACGACACCAATGCTCCCAAAAACAGATAAACTGTTTACAGAAAGCAGTCTGAATTACTTAAGCGAAATTGATATCAATACTTTCCAGGCTCATACCAGAGATAGAGCTAAAGGTGCATATCAAATTGTCCACGGTGATGTAGCTCGAGCTATTGGCTATTGTGATGGCGTATCTATCTATCAAACGCCTTCAGATCACTGGTGTAAATGTTATGAGGATCGCGCATTTAGATGGTTAGTTGGCTCAAAGGGTGTGCCTATTGATGTAAAAGGCCTTTATCAAATTCGCCATGTGCATAAAGGCAGATATAAGGAAAATAAAAAGTGGTCTCAAGTACGAAGCAAAATACGCCGCATGCAAGAGACTTATTAGTGAGAAAAAACTATTACTTTTTAGTGAATGACACTCGCTACGACAACCATCATGGCTGTTTAACAGTGATTAAAAACCTGGAAATGGCCATGATTGAGAGGGATTGGCTTTGTTGTGGCTCATTACCCGTTAGTTCGGATGTTCAAGCGCTTTCCCGTCATCAAGATGCCATCAACAAAGCTGATTTAGTCATTGTAAATGGAGAAGGCTCGCTGCATCACGATAAACGAAATGCCAACCGCCTATTTGATATATGCTGTTTGTTGCAAGAGACAAAACCAGTCGTATTAATCAATGCGTTATGGCAAGAAAATGACCCAGTTAAATGGACCCCCATACTGAAGCACTTCAAGGCAATCTATGTTCGAGATAAACAAAGCTTAAACATGCTTGAAGAACTTTCAATTGTAGCGAATTATGCACCAGACCTAACCTTTTATTCTTACCCCCAAATAAGTAAACAAAAGACTGCCCATAAAAATTATGGCATTACCGACTCGGTTATTAACAAGTGGGCAGAGCGTGCCCTGGCTTACGCTAAGCACAATGATAATGTGGACTTCTTAACCATGTTCACGGGTAGGCTCACTTATAGAAGCGGCGTAAAGGGTCACTTAAAACATTTTAAATATGGGCTTTATCCCATTCTGTCAAAAACTTTAGGTATCCCCGTTCCACCCAGATACAAATCACTTGAGTATGCCGTGAGTGATACGCATGAATTTCTAAGAATATTAAAACAATATGATGCTGTTTGCGTTGCTCGATACCATGCGTTATGTTTCGTTATACAACAAGAGGTTCCATTCGTGGCTATCGCCTCCAACTCTCATAAAAGCGAGTCTCTGATTGCTGAAATAGGCTTACCAGTGAACCTCTTCATGGCATCACCCAAGGAAATCAATGATGACAAGCATACTCTCTCCGAAAAGCTTGAATATAGCGCAATTCACTTTCAAGAATATCGAATGAAAGTGAAAGATTTTAAGCATCAAGCAAAGCTTGAACTCGATAGCATGTTCACACACATTACAAACGTCTAGCCATTTGAAAAACTATTACTTTATCTCATCACCTCTGCATCTCATTATTGCCTGTAACCTGGCCGGTCAGTTAAGTGAACACGAAAATATTGCCATTATTATTTCTAAGAATACTGCACAGGCAAAGCATTATTCCGGCGTCATTGATTCTGTAGAAGGTTTATTTCAAGCAAGTAATATCTTGGATGATTCTGGCTCTGAATCTGTTAATGCGTCCAAATCTAAATTCCTAGCGCGAAAAAAGCAGTTTAAAACAATAAAAAAACTCTTTTCAAACGCTGAAGATAAAAATATCTATACCGGGAATGATCGACGTCTTGAATTTCAGTATGCGATGCATATCTCAAAGACAAGTGGTGCAAAAACGGAGGGAATTTATATAGATGACGGTGCGGTTAGCTACTTAGGACATAAATCCATCAATAGTTTCTCACATAATGTGCTGGATCCCTTACTGAAACGAATTGCTTATGGCTCATGGTGGCAGCATGCGAAAACAACAGGCTCATCCGCTTGGATATCCCAAGCCTATTTAGCATTTCCTGAATTAGCATATGATTTGCTCAAACAAAAACGAATCCATAAGATTAATTCACACGGGTTTCGCTCAGAAAAAGTATATGAGGTTTCGCGTAAATTTTTAGCGGGTAACGTTGCTGATCTAGAGCAAATACAAAATATTTCAGTATTATTTATATTGCCGAACGAAGCAGATTTTAAAAATAATGAAGAAATATTCAGGGATGCTTATCAAGCTATGTGTAATCACTTCTCAGCAGAAGAGATTGCGGTTAAAGCCCACCCTCGAAGCAAAGAAGATGATATAGTAGCTAGCTTGTTTTTTGGCGCACTTCAAATAAAAAAGCATATAGGCATGGAAATGCTAATGCCTCAACTTAAAGAGAATGTGCTTATTATTGGTGACCAGTCAACGGCATTACTCACAGCAAAATGGCTGCGACCTGAATTGCATATTCTTACTCTATCCAAAGAAAACACGAATCCAAAACTATCTGAACTATTCAAGTTACTGGGAATTCAATCTGAACCAAGTATCACTAATTCAACTTATCTTCCGACCAATACTGCTTAATCCAAGGCGCAGCTTTATATAGGCCATAAGGTTTGTCGACCACATCTTCAGGGTCGGGCTTTCCATGAAACTGAACAATCTTGGCGCCTTCAGGCAATGTTGCGACATCCTTGGGCAAGAGCCAGCCTTTTGAACGGAGAATCTTGCCAACTTTGCCATAGCTGGGGCGTATTCGCGCATTACATTGTTTTTTATATGACACCACCCACTCTAAAGGCCAGGTCTCAGCATTTCTAATTTGTTTTGTGATCCAGTCTTGATCTCCATGGAGTTGCTGAATAATTGACTGGCTTGATGCTTGGAAGTTTTCCCATACATAGGCTTTGCTGCCTATTTCAAGACGAAATACTGAGCTATTGTAGCCACCATTACCTAAGTCTCTGATAATTACAAATTGTCCGGGTTTGTAATCAAAAAAAGGACTTAGATCATCTGTGATAACCACATCAAGATCCAGAAAAAGAACGGTCCCAGTTAATGTGTAAAGCTTCTCTTTGAACAAGGAAAGCTTATGCCACCATCCTGTCAAAGCGATATCATTTAGAGCTAATACCTTAATTTCAGGATCTAAATCTGCAGCATTCTCTGTTATGCAGAAAAGTATAAATGGTTTTTTGGTATAGCGTTTAAGCATTCCATGGAGTCTATTTACGTAGTTTGCAGAATACTTTGAACCCCATTTCAGACATATAAATTGTAGCTGTACCATAACAATTGCCTTTTCAAAATTAGAGTAAAATATACACTCTCAATATGTCAGGATTGTTGCTATCTACAAAATTGAGACCTTTGCACGACGTCACGAGCACAGCAAAGACAATGCAAAAAATGACGAAAAAGCGGAGTTTATATGTAATAAATGAGTATTTTGAGTCATTTTTTACCAAGAGTAGGCGCTTCTAAGCGACGCAGTATTTGCAAGCGTAGTCGTACAAAGGTCTCAAATTGTAATATTCTTGTCGCTTACTTGTCATAACATAGTTAAAGAATTTTGAAATATTCCTTGTGAGTTGTCATGTCTATAGAATTAAAACGATTATTAGAATTAAAGCCATTTTTTAGCGATGAGATTTGTATTGTTGGCAATGCTTCGAGTTTGTTATCCAAACAAACAGGACAGCAGATCGACAGCTATCAAACAGTTATTCGCCTTAACATAGGCTTCCCTAAACACAAGTCCTCACAAGGCAGCAAAACAGATATTGTAGGCTTATCCTGCCCGATTTCTTATTGGAAATATCGCTGGTACTTTAGGCGGACCCCCATTATCTGGATGACAGAGAGACGAGATATCATTCCAGTGTGGATGAAACACTCCAAAGAGTTTAATTTATATCCTTTGGAATATTGGCAGAACTTGTCAGAAAGATTAGACGGAAAACGCCCTTCTACAGGTGTCATGATGGTTGACCTAATCTGCAACTATATTCAACCCCGTAGTTTAGCAATTATCGGTTTTGATTTTAAAAAGAGCCGTACATTATTTGCATCGAAAGAAAAGTTAGGCCCCCATGATTGGGAAGCTGAGGAAGCATTTGTATTGGCAACAGTTCAACAGGGTCAGAAAGATGGAAGGCGCTGGGAAATAATTTAGCTATTGTCGAAGCCCTAACATGCCCATTTAAACTGTCTAACTATTTATGAACGTGTTCGTGCAATCCTGAATCTTGCGCATCAAAATTACTTAAGGACATACACTCTTTAATTGACATCAAAAACAATCGAAATTATTCTAACGCCCAGTATTCAATCATTCGCAAAAATAATTTTGCCATGACACTACCCAGACAAACCTTCGTTTCTGTTGAAGAAACCCCGTATTACCACCTCATCTCGCGTTGTGTGCGCCGAACCTATTTATGTGGTGTCGACCATACAACGGGTAAACGCTACGAACACCGTCGCCAATGGATTGAAGACCGTCTTCGCGTACTTTCTTCTCTGTTTGCCATTGATCTCTGCTCGTACGCTGTAATTAGACAATAGGCATGAATTACCCAATAATATTGATTGCATACATAACCTAACACATCTAAAAGAGCTGAAAGTCATTACCCTCCAAGTAG